>DPVD01000468.1:3928-4072 GCA_003526745.1 Candidatus Latescibacterota bacterium | reverse complement strand
TAAGGCTCGACCTTCCCTTCCGAATCAACCACAGGAAACTGTCGGGCGAATACATGTGTATGGATATCGGCTGGACGCAGCTTCTTCAGGATGAGGTCTGGATACGAACGTTCCGGTGGCCGCGGCCAGAAGTCGACCATCACC
>DPVD01000468.1:0-3640 GCA_003526745.1 Candidatus Latescibacterota bacterium | reverse complement strand
CGCGGCCAGAAGTCGACCATCACCGGCATACCGCAGCCGTCGCCGGCCTCAACCGCCTTCTCTACCGATTCCCACGCAGGATGGAGGTCGTCAAAGGGCTTGCTCGTCCAATAGTGGGCAGTCTTGATTCCGACACAGATGTCTGCGTGGTCCTTTGCCGCCTCCCCCGCCGCATCGACATCAAAGTTTGTGATCGTCTGCTCGGGTGTGCCCATTCCGGGTTTTGAGATGTTTACATACGCCAGTATTCGAGTAGTCGCTTTCTCGATCACAGACACCCGAAAATGTTCAATTTCGTCCGCACCAGCCGTACCCGTATCGACACACGTTGTCACACCCGAGTTGAGGAAATGTGCGTCTGCGTTCAGGCTGGCCGTGAACTGGCCGGGGCTGTCATTCAGCCTACCCGTGTATGCGTGCACGTGGATGTCTATCAGCCCGGGCGTCACGATGAACTCCGACACATCGACCACGTGTTTTGCAGTTTTCCGCTCCAGAAACGCTTTCACCCCGGCAATCTTGCCGTCCCGAATTCCAACATCCGCGACTTGGTCGATGTCGTTAGCTGGATCAATCACGTGACCACCCTTCAGCACTAGGTCGAACTGTTCTAAACTCATAGCGATTCCTCACCTCATCGTGGTCTCTTAGACTAACGAGCTTTTGTTCCTTCAAATGCCTCTGTCACGCAAGTAAAATCCTCAAGCCTGGTCGGGTGTTTGCCGTCTACGCTTCTCATTCACATGGTTGTTCTCTCGCGTACACGGAGCACAGTAAAAGTAACCGTCAGGTCGGAGGAATGAAATGCCCAAAGTCGTCTTCTTCACGCAGCTCGATGCGGAACTGCACACGTTGCTAACCCAACACGCCCCGGATGGCTACGTCATAGAGGTTGCGAGGACAGAAACGTCTGAAGAAGAGAAGAAGATGTTTCTGTTGGATGCGGATGCTCTGATCCTTTTACCGAGCCGAATCGAGGACGACGTGCTCGAATCCGCCGGGCAACTTAAGCATATCCAGCTAGTGAGCGCCGGGTTCGAACACATGAACCTCGAGCTCATCTCTAGGCTCGGCCTCACGATCTCGAACAACGGAGGAGCAAACTCCATCGACGTGGCAGAACAAACGATTGCCCTGATACTCGGTATCTACCGACGCCTGGTCACCCTCGACTCGGATGTCCGAGACAACCGCTGGTACGAGACGCAAACCGGCAAGTGCACGTATACGATCTGGAACAAGACCATCGGCCTGATCGGACTCGGGAACATTGGGCGACGAGTTGCCCACCTTCTCAGACCATTCGACTGTGACCTGATCTACAGCGACACTTTCCCTGCTTCACCAGAGACCGAAAGCGAGCTGGACATCTCGAGGGTAGATCTGCCCGAACTTCTTGAAAGAGCCGATATCGTCTCCCTTCACGTCCCGATCAACGACGAAACGCGTCACATGATCGGCCAGGAGGCATTCGATCGCATGAAGGATACCGCGATCATTGTGAACACCTGTAGGGGCGGGGTGATCGACGAGGTCGCACTCACAACGGCGCTGAAAACCGGCCAGATCGCATATGCGGGGCTCGACGTGCTTAACCAGGAGCCGCCTGATCCCGACAATCCGATCCTGAAACTCTCGAACATCCTGCTGACCCCTCACGCAGCCGGGATAACTCGAGACACCTGGGATCGACGCGGTATGTTCGTCTTCTCAAACATCCATCGAGCTCTGTCAGGCGAGACACCTGAGGCCCTGATCCAGTAAGATAAGAGTATGGAGTCGACACCCTGCTCACAGGGCTGTTTCGGCGGACTGGCAGCCTACTGTATGGAACGAAGCAGATGATCGACGCCCCAAGGTTGTGGCGGGCAATCTGATAAAAGATCTGCTTACACAGCTGACGGGGTACAATCGCCCCTGCAGCATAACAGGGCAACCCGCTCCGACACATCCTGGTAGACCTTTCAAGAGCGGCAGCTTTCTCCCACCCTTCAACACCGCAACCAGGTCGCGAGCCCCTTACAAAGCCGCATAGTCCTTGACTCGCAGGTCTAGCGGCCCATATTCTCAGAAGCTTCAACTGTGCACCAAACCCGATTAGGAGGCACCTCATGTCCCAAGGTGCGGCTATATACACAAGACCGGTAGAACGGGTCGATTATGATCCTCCGAACAAGACTAAGACAGTACCAGAGATTATCGACTGCGACATACACCACCAGACACAGAAGGTGGATGACCTGTTCCCCTATCTCCCGAGACAGTATGTCGAACAGATCCAGGATTTCGGAAGCATGATGCCCAGTGTCGGCTACACGAACATGCCGGGTAAGGGATCCCGTCACGACCTCTGGGCAGAAACCGAAGGTGATATGAACCCGGGCGCCCGAGTCGAGGTTCTTAGAGAGCTACACCTCGATCGCTACGACATCGATATCGGAGTACTCACGGGTGGACCTTACACGGCAGCAGCACACGCGAACCCTGACTATGCAGCCGCCTACTGTCGTGCCTTCAATGATTGGACTGCGGATACTTGGATCAAAGAAGATAGCCGTCTTAGGGGATCGATCCACATCGCGCCCCAAGATCCCCATCTCGCAGTTGAAGAAATCAATCGTCTAGGTCCGGATCCCCGCTTTGTCCAGGTCATGATGCCGGCCGGTGCCCGTATGCCTTTTGGCAACAGGCACTACCATCCGATCTACGAGGCCTGTGTTCGTCATAAGCTACCAGTAAGCTGCCACTTCGGCGCTGAAGGCGCAGGCATAACCAGTCCCCCGACCGCAGCCGGATATCCGACCTATTACCTAGAAATGCGGATGGCCCGCCCTCAGATCGCACAGGCTCACGTTACAAGCCTGATCTGCGAAGGCGTATTCGAAAAATTTCCGACCTTCAAGTTCCTGTTCGTCGAAGTAGATACGTTCTGGCTGTCTGGTTTGCTGTGGCACATGGACAACGACTGGAAGGCACTCCGAGACTACACACCGTGGGTCAAAAAATTGCCCAGCGAGTACGCCAGATCCAACCTACGGCTAGGGACACAGCCGTGGCCAAACCTGCCGAGCGATGAAGATCTAGCGACATATCTTCGTTGGAACTACGCCGAAGAGATTTTCGTCTTCGCAAGCGACTACCCACACTGGGATTGGGACGAACCATCGACTATGCTGCGAGGAATCGACGAGCAGGTTCGAGCGCACATATTCGGTGGAAACGCAAGGGATATGTATGGGCTCTGACGACGTCGCTAAGGCGGCAGGCAAACACGTCATCGCGCTGGCGGGCGAAATCCCTTCAGGTTCCAGGAAAATCGTGAAGATTCAGGGACGGGAGATCGGCGTGTTTAACCTAGAAGATCATTACTACGGGATACGAAACATCTGCCCACACAGGAACGGCCCGCTCTGCCTCGGTCGTCTACGACCACTCGTTCTTTGGCAGGATGAAGACACGAAATATGACAGGGAGGACGAGATTCTGAAGTGTCCTTGGCATCAGTATGAGTTCGACATCAAAACTGGAGTATGCATCGTCGATCCGGAAATGCGTGTCAGATCTTACCGCGTCGAGCGTGAAGGAAACGAGATCGTCCTATACGCGTGATCCACCCTGTCCGAAACAGCCTGCTCTTTTT
>DPVD01000482.1:0-13048 GCA_003526745.1 Candidatus Latescibacterota bacterium | reverse complement strand
ATTCGGGTCGTTCACCTCCGTTTTGGTGTTGTGCTGAGTGCTAGAGGTGGCTCTCTGCGACGGATGCTGCCACCCTTCCGAGCCGGTCTGGGCGGACGGCTTGGGTCCGGACAGCAATACACGAGCTGGATTGCGATCGATGATGCGATCGGAGCGATTTACCACGCAATCCAATCGCCCAATTTGTCGGGTGCCGTCAATGCCGTATCGCCGGACCCGGTGACAAACGCGGATTTCACTGATGCGCTGGGTGCTGTCCTCGGTCGCCCTGCGGCCCTCTCTCTCCCCACTTTCGCGGTCCGTGCGGCGTTCGGGGAGATGGCAGATGCGTTGTTGCTCTCCAGCGCCCGCTGCAGACCGGTCGCTCTCAACGATAGCGGCTATACCTTCCGATATCCCAGCCTAGAAGAGGCACTCGCTTACCAACTCGGGCGCATGTCACTGACAACGGACGCCTAGCCTAGAAGGGTGTGGGATGCTGCTCTGTCTGGCACGAAGGACAGTAGTAAGTCGACCGGTTTGACGGCGGCAGCCGCAGGAGAGCGATCGGTGCGTGGCACTCCGGGCAAGGCTCACCACTTTTCCTGTAGACACGGTGTATCCACCTGCCTCCCCGATTGTAGCTTTCCCACAGGATGTTCTGAATCTGCTCGTGCAATCTTTCCCGTTCCCTAGGCGTGAGCGTGTTTGTAGGCTTTCTGGGATCGATGCCTGCCGAGAACAGGATTTCACTCTTAGCCGTGTTGCCGATTCCTGCGAGTAGCGATTGGTCCAGCAGAGACTCGGATACGGGATGCCCAGAAGCGTCGAGACGATTCTCGATCTTCTCAAGCGGGTAGGGTCGCGTCATTGTGTCCGGACCCAGAGAGTTGACGATCGTGTGCATCCTCGCACGCGAGATCCATTCGAGCACCTGCCCCTTCAGGTTACAGACCGTCAATTCGCCGACATCGATCGACAACCAGGCATCTTCGGGCAGGATCAGAAGTCCACCGCCGTATTTCCGCCACCGACCACGCATCAGCAAATGGTTGTGCAGGACGCTTTGGTTGTCGAAGCAGATGAAGATGTGCTTCCCGTGACAGACGATTTGAACGATCGGGTGTTCTACCGCGTCGGAGCAGCCATCTGTGAGCGCATCACGAACGGTTGTGATAGCGAGGGGTATTCTTCCGAGTAGCCATTGTCTGAGCCTCTCCGTAAGGAGAAGGACCTGGGGGCCTTCCGCCACGGCCTAAGCGCGTCTGTTACGAAGCAGGTGGAGACCGAACAGTCCCGCCCCGAATCCCGCTGCTTCGATCGCGATTAGGATCAGTGCGAGGTCGGATGCAGGCTGATCGAGTATTTGTCCGATCAGTCGCCCCAGAAGGAGACCACCGAATGCGAATGTCTGGACCATCAGTCCAGACCGCAGGTCGTAGAGCGCACCTATGCAGATCAAAAATCCGGTGGCGAGGTCGAGTCCACCGTAGACAGCACGTATGTCGGCAACACCGACGGGATGTCCGATTGTGATCCCAAGAACAGCAGCACCCTTGACTGGCCAGACTAAGAAGTAGACCCCTACGGCTATGAAGAGAAGCCCAAAGAGAATCGCAATGACCCTAGCAGTCGTCATGCTGTCGATGATATTTGCTGAGGACTGATCCTCTCGGCTGACGGTTTTGGCATGAATTTGTAGTGACCTACCCACCACTCCTGACCTCCGTTGTATCCCCACAACTCGGAGCACGCCATAAAGAATATTCGCCACCTCTGAAACCAGAGACGGGCTCCCTTTTCGCCGTAGTGCCTGGCGAGAATACGCAGGATGGCCCCTCGATTCCGATCCATGTTTGCAAGCCAAGCATTGGCCGTCCGCTGGTAGTGTCGACCGTCGACGGTCCAGTGATCACGGAGCACCAGGTCCTTCTGGAAATGGTGGAACAGGTCGTCCGACGGCATCAGGCCGCCTGAGAAGAAGTAGTTTCCCATCCAGTCCTCCGGTCCACCCGGTTCGTAGGTGTAGGGCAGATCACGGTGGCAGAAGACGTGGGCGAAGAAAGCACCGTCCGGTCGCAGCCACTCTGATACACGTTCTAGTGCGGCCTCCCAATTCCTGAGGTGTTCGAACATTTCGACCGACACGATCCGATCGTAGCTGCTTGGCGCTTCGAAGGTCTCGAAGTTCTGCGTGACGATCGACACGTTGTCGATCCCCCGCTCTCGGCACTGCTGCTCGATGAAGCGTCTCTGCAGGGCCGAATTTGATACGGCTAGGATCTGGGCATTCGGGTATCGCGCGCCAATCCAATGTGTTAGTGATCCCCAGCCACATCCGAGTTCGAGGATCTTTTGGCCGTCCCGGATGTCGGCTCGCTCGCAGGTCAGCGCGAGCATGCGGGCCTCCGCTTCGGTCAACGCCTCGTCCGGCCGGCTGAAGTAGCAGCAGCTGTATTTTAGGTGGTCACCCATGACGAGCTGGAAGAACTCGGGAGGCAGCTCGTAGTGCTGCTCGTTTGCCTGATCGGCGAACAGGACGAGTGGACTCTGTTTGAGCCTCTCCACAAACGCGCGCTTGGCATCGTTCTGTTGTGCAGTATCCCTACACGTTTCCTGTTGGATACGCTGTGCCTGAAGCCTGCGGATTCCGAATCGAATCAGGCTGTCAGGCAACCAGGCTTTCTCCGCCATTCTGATTCCGGTGCTCAAGATTTTCTTGCCTCCTTAGGGAACCAGGGAATGAACACGCTGGTTGTCTGCTGATAGTTCCGGTAGTCATCGCCGCGCGAGGCGATCGCGCGCTTCTCTGTATATGGGATTCCGGTGACGTAGAAGAGTAGGAAGAGCATGAATAAAGCCGCGGCTGGCGAAAGCCACCACCATACCGATCCGATGCTGAGAAGCACGTAGCTCCACCAGTGGATCCATTCGAAAAAGTAGTTGGGGTGCCGTGAGTAGGCCCAGAGACCCTCTCTGCAGGTGCTCCCCTTCTTTGCGGGGTCTGCCCGGAAACGCGCGAGCTGTCGATCCGCGATCGACTCTCCGGTCAACGCCGCCGACCAAATGGCGATCGCCGCGGCATCGAGCCATCCAAATGGGGTCGTGTTGTGGGCGGCCACAAAGAAGGGGGTGGCGAATGCGAGAACGAAGAAAGCCTGGACCTGGAAGAAGATCAGGAACCAGCGTTGAGCTCCGTCGCCCCACTGTTCGCGAAGCATCAGGTAGCGGCCGTCTTCGTGATCGGCTCGCAGGATTCGGTCGACATAGAGATATATGCTTAGTCTGAGCGACCAGAGACTGCCGATGAAGCCTACTATCAGGCGTCGAATGGGGTCTCCCTCCCCTGTTGCAGCGGCAGCTAGGGCGGCTACACCGAGCGAGGCAGCCCAGATGACATCGACGATTCCGGCATCGCGCGTGCGTCGCTGGATCACCCATCCGGCCAGCATCGCGCAGGATGCGCCGATGGCTGTGTGCAGTAGGTTCTCTGGGAAAGTCATGCGGCCGCCTGTTCCGTCTGATCGTTGGCGGCGTTTTGGCCCTCGTCAAAGGGAGCAATCGCTGACAGGAGCGGCATTGCGACGGCCCATACGAGGGATACCCAAAGTAGACCCATTGAGTCGGCAAAGGTAATGGCACCCAGTTTTGCGCCTCCCCAATACGCCAGAGGCCCGCCGATCGCCCCGAACAATAAGGCGACACCTAGTCGGCCTTTGAGGAAAGCTAAAGAGCGGGTGAACCCGGATGCGAAGTTCGGCCAAAGAACGACCATCCAGATCGGGCTGAGCCACCCGACCCCGAGGGGTTCGCGGTAAGAGAGGATGCTAAACCAGGAGAGCGTGCTGTCGAGGATCAAGCCGAGAACTGCCGCATACACGAGGAAGACTGTCTCTCGGCGCAGGTCAGCTGTCAGGGCAAGGTGGGCAGCAAGATGGATGCCTACTACGATGGGACCTATCCACCAGAAACCATAGATTGCGCCGAGAACGCAGGCCCACCAGCCAAGCTTGAGGCCAAGGATGTTGACGACGATCTTCACTACGCGGTTTCGATCGGTTGGCGCTCACGGACGTCCAGGATCCCGGGTAGCACAGGAGCACGTTGGTTGCGTGGCTTTGCGAGCAGAAGGTGGACATCCGAGATGTAGCGCTCCGCGAAACCGGCTTCACAGTATGTCAGGTAGTAGTGCCAAGCTAGTATGAAGCGCTGATCGTAGCCCATCTGTTCAATCTCGAACTGTGCATCGGAGAAGTTGCTTCGCCAGGCCTGAAGTGTGCGCACGTAATGCGGTCCGATGTCTTCGAGGTGGAAGATCCGCATGTCGGTCACGTTGGCGAGACTGTTCGAGATTGCCGTGATGGACGGTATGCAGCTGCCTGGAAAAATGTGGCTCTTGATGAAGTCGACCGATCGTTTGTGTCGATCGAAGGCCCAGTCGCTAATCGTGATCGCTTGGAGCAACATAAGGCCGTCGTCCTCAAGGAGTCGATTGCACGTTTCGAAATACTTGTCGTAGTAGTGGTGCCCGACGGCTTCGATCATTTCGATAGAGACGATCTTGTCGTACCTGCCCTCGAGATCGCGGTAGTCTTTAAACAGAACTTCGATCCGGTCGGACAAGCCGGCGGCCGCGATCCGCTCGACCGTGTACAGGTGTTGCTCGTGTGAAATCGTGGTGGTAGTGACTCGACAACCATAGTTGACAGCTGCGTGAATTGCGAATCCGCCCCACCCCGTCCCAATCTCGAGGAGATGGTCCTTCGGCGAAAGGTCCAGCTTCCGACAAATGCGATCGTTTTTGTAGTGCGATGCCTGTTCGAGCGTGGCGTCCTCCGTCGGGAAGATCGCGCAGGAATACATCATCGAGGGGTCTAGGAATGTGCTGAAAAGGTCGTTTCCGAGGTCGTAGTGTGCGGAGATGTTCTTCCGGCTTCCCTTGAGTGTATTCCGGTGTATCGCGTGCACACACCGGGCGGCAAGATCGCCGAGGCCTGCCCAACCTGAAGCTGTTTTCGTAAGGAGTGGCGTGTTCCGGATGAAGACTCTAAAGAACAACACGAGATCGGGTGTCTCCCACCAGCTGTCGAGGTAGGCATCCGCTACGGCCACATCGCCTCCGAGGGCGGCTGCGCGGTAGAATCTCGGATCTAGGACCCTGACAGATGCGCGAAGTGTAGCGCCAGGATCCCCAACCACGAATTCACCGTCATCATCGATGATCTTGAGGTGTCCGGTTTGTATCGTCGACAGTTTGCCTTTAACGAGTGACCTAAACAGTCGATCGGTGGTCTTTAGCGGTTTCATTGCGGGATTCTCCATCATGTGCCCCTAGGGATCGAGGCGGGGTGCTCGTAGACAGGTGTCCGTTTCCACCAGAGGCGAGCTGCCTGCCAGTAGATTGATGCGAGGACTGAAGTCGTCATAAGGGGATACTTAACAAGAACCCGTGTTAGGGAGGAAGTGGTCAACTCGCGACGCGTCATCTTCAGTGTAGCATCGAAGCACTTCTCGCCCTGTTCGAGGCTGTCCATGTGAACGGACAGCGATGGCCCTGGCGTGCTGAACTGCCAGATGTAGTCCTGGTTCATTGACATGAATGGAGAGACGTGAAACGACTTGCCGAATTCATACCGATGGTGCGCCGAACTACCCCGATTCTGATCGGGGGTCAGAACGTACGGATGTTGCTCCTGCCAAGGCGTGTTGTTGATTTCGGCGACGATCGTCTCTAGGGATCCCGTCAGATCGTAGCAATAGAAAAAGCTGACGGGGTTGAACCGGTATCCAAAATAGCGGAAGTGAGTGAGCAGTCTGATCGGACCTTCGGGACGTGTGTCCGTTTGATTTTCAATCAGATCGCGGACGGATACGTGAAGCGGTGTCTTCGGATCGCCGAGGTGATCGGCACGCGTGAAGCAGGCGAGACTCCCACCTCTGTGTGACCATAAAGGATGGCAGTCGAACGCAGTCTCGAGCTCAGACAGATCGACGTAGACCATGAACAGCTTGTAGGCGAACGCGTTCCGGGTCGGCGAGAACCGACGGTGCCTCAGATGGCCTTCGTATAAACAGCTCTGCAAGCGAGCGTCTCCTCGAATTGGTTCACGGCATCGAGCGCGCTGTTGACGCCATCCTCGTGGAAGCCGAAACCCCAGTATGCACCGCAGTAGTAGGTGTTGTTGCGGCCGCTGATCTCGTGTTTGCGCTTCTGGGCGGCGACGCTCTCTACCGTGTATTGCGGGTGATGATACGTGAACGACTGGATGATTCGAGCCGGGTCGATCAAGTCCTTCTGGTTTAGGGTAACGCAGAATGTTTCTGGCGCCTCGAGACCCTGCAGGATGTTCTGGTTGTAAGTAACAGTCGCCCCCGTACGGCTGTCATTCGGAAGCAGATAGTTCCAGCAGGCCCAAGCGCGCTGTCTCTTCGGAAGGATCGAGGTGTCGGTGTGGAGTACAACCGGATTCTCGGCGTAGCGTATTGCGCCAAGAATGTCTTGTTCTTCTGTCGTGGGATCGTCGAGCACACGTAGTGCCTGATCGCTGTGAGCGGCGATGAAGACGGCATCGTATTTGTTGACGGAGCCATCCCGTGTTGCGACCCCGACTTCCTTGCCGGTTCGCACGATCGATGAGACCGGCGCGTTCAGCCGGATGCGATCCTTTAGCGGGACGATTAGCTTGGTCACATAGCTGCAGGAACCCCCGTCGACGACGCGCCAGTGTGGCCGCTTAGCGAGATCGAGAAAGCCGTGATGGTTTAAGAAGTGGACGAAATACTGCGCCGGGAATTCGAGCATGTCCTCAGGATCGGACGACCAGATCGCAGAGCCCATCGGGATGATGTGCTGGTCGATGAAGACTTCGGAGTATCGGTTTTGACGGAGATACTGGCCGAGGGTCAGCGCATCGTCTTCGATGTCCAGCAGCTCACGTGATTCCCTGTAGAACCGAACGATGTCTGTGACCATGCGGTAGAAGGAGGGGCGAATGAGGTTTTTGCGTTGAACGAACAGTTTCTCAAGAGATGTTCCGTTGTACTCTAAACCGGATCGGTCGCATCGGACGCTGAAGCTCATCGTCGTCCGGTGTGACGGGACATTGAGCTCGTCGAGGAGAGCGATAAAGTTCGTGTAGTTTCGCTCGTTGAATACGATGAACCCGGTGTCTACAGGCCAGGTTTGGTCACCGAGAGGGACATCGATCGTATGTGTGTGACCACCGATGTAGTCGTTGGCTTCGTAAACCGTGATGTCGTGTTGTGGGTGCAGCTTGTGTGCCACGACAAGGCCCGATATGCCTGTTCCGACGATCGCGATTCGTCGACGAGGAGTGGTCATCGAGGTATGCTCCGACTCGATTGCTTTGCATAAGCTCGTTCGGGGACTGGATTCAGGTCCCAGATCAGGCCCAGCCACGACAGGAGCTTGAGTCCGCAGTAGGTGATGTCGATCTCCCACCAGTAGAAACCTTGACGGACTGCGCCTGGACAGTGGTGGTGATTATTGTGCCAACCTTCCCCGAGAGTCAGGAGTGCGAGGAACAGGTTGTTCCGGCTGTCATCGTTCGTCGCGTAACGTCGGTTGCCGAAGCGGTGGGCGAGCGAGTTGATCGTGCACGTTCCATGGAACAGTGCGAGTGTGGAGATGACGAATCCCCAAACGACCATCTGCCATCCGGACGTTCCGAATGAATCCGGAAGCCAGGAACCGAGTGCAAGCAGGGCTGCCGCGAAGACTGTTGGGACGAGGATATCGAAGCGATCGAGAAAACGAAGCTCGGGAAACTGGGCTAAATCGGGAACGGCCGCCGTGTCGGTTGTGAAGTTTCGGCGTGTTGTCAGCCACAACATATGGCTCCAGAGGAGTCCGCCGTGGTTCGGGGAATGGGGATCTAATTTGCTGTCCGAATGCCGGTGGTGGTTGCGGTGATGGGCCGCCCACCATAGAGGACCTCGTTGAACGGATGTTGCCCCGACCAGAGCGAAACCAAACTGGGCTAGTCGAGACGTCTTGTAGCTTCGGTGTGAGAAGTAGCGATGGTAGAATCCCGTGACCGCGAACATTCGGACCCAGTAAGCGGTGATTGCTACCCCTACGGAGACTGGACTCCAACCAACCCAGAAGACAAAGAGTGCCGAAGCATGAAGCAAGATGAACGGCAGGACGCGGGCGAGGTCGACGCGGTCGAGTTCCGTCTCGGAGACAGCGTCAACTGAGGACGTATCAAACCAGCGTGAGATCGGTTTGGCGAGCGAAAGCATGAGGTCTCCAAGAGTGACAAAGTATGTTATTAGCCTGTGAAGGTTATGAAAAGAGCCGTGGCTGTCAAGGTTTTGTCTAATCGGAAGAGCCCTCAACAGATGGAAAAACAGGCAGTTACAGTCACGCAGGGGGGCCTGACGCATATACGGAAGGTTGTCGATCCAGTCCGGCCTGGTACACTTTTCGGACTTAATTCAAAGAAAATTCGACATACAGGTTAGTTATCTTTGGCAGAATCTAATATTTGAGGCTGAAACGAATCGGAGTATCAGATTCAAGACGCTACTGATCATTAGCCGTGTGATTCCGATAATCGGGGAGAATCCGTCCGATCTAGAATCGACTCGGAGGCGGAACGCTAATGGCGGCCAGAGTACGTGAGGCTCTGGCGCTGGAGAAGGTTCTGATCGGTCTACGCCGTGGAGGTGCTTATTGCGGTTGAGAGGCTGTGAAGGACTAGGTCGTCGTCTGTCGGTTTAATTTCGCGGAGATCTTGAAGGATCTCGCGCTCAAGTGCGACAAATAGGTCTCGCCTATAGAGGACGTGCGCGACGTGGTTACGCGACTGAGGGTAGAGGCCATCGTCAATACACCGCATCACGGGATTAATCCGGGCAGGCTGAGCCTAAACGGAGCGTTGGAGGCGGTCCTCCTGATTTTGGGAGATCTGAGACCCAAGTTTCATACCTGTCTAAGCATCTAGACAAGACCTTTGGCGCGCAGGCAAGACAGATCTCTACGAGTGATTAAAATACGATGATTGCATCTTTCCCGACATAACACTTGGATGTGATGGTCGAGGCGTAGGACAAAGAGTTCGCGTCGATCACGGTATATAACAGAAAGCGCTTCACTTGATCCACCCGGCACGCATTAGGAGTCTGAACTTGGCGCCACCGCAGCGAGGCGAGTATGTCCTCTACTGGATGCAAGCCGCGCATCGTGTCCGAGGGAATGATGCCCTGACGCATGCTGTTCATCTCGCGAATGAGCTAAGGCTGCCCGTTCTGATCGGGCTTGGCTTGGCAGATGATTTGCCGGAGGGGAGCGAACGCCACTACGCATTCGTGCTTGAGGGTTTGCGGGATGTTAGTGTAGCTGCGAAGAAGATGGATGTGGGGTTCGTAGTAAGAAAAGGGTCGCCGGACCGCGTGATCGTAGAACTCGCAGAGCGCGCGTCGATTGTGGTCGTCGACCGAGGCTACCTTCGGGCCCAGCGGGAGTGGAGGGAGGGTGTTGCCCAAGCTGTGTCGTGTCAGGTTGTAGAGGTCGAATCGGAAGTAGTTGTGCCGATCGATGTGGTCTCCGATAAGGAGGAGTATGCGGCGAGAACGATCCGACCGAAGATTCAGCGCGCGATGGCGGAGTTCCTTGTGCCGTCTCGGAACTTGAAGCCGAAGGTTCCGTTCGATATGAGAGTTGAAGGACTCGACGTGGATGATGTGGATACGGTACTGGCAGGACTTCGGATCGACCGAAGTGTCGGACGCGTAGGTGATTATGTTGGAGGGGAGAGAGAGGCGTGGCGCCGACTGCGAAACTTCAACCGGAAGCAGCTTGGCGGCTACGCGACCGATAGAAACGACCCCAACCTCTCAGGGATCTCGAACCTGAGTCCGTATCTGCACTTCGGGCAGATCTCGTGTCGTGACATCGCACTTGAGGTCGGGAAAGCTGCCAGTCCCGAGATCTCTGAGAGCGTCGATGCTTTTCTGGAAGAGTTGATCGTCCGTAGAGAGCTCAGCATCAATCTCTGTGCCTTCCAGCCGGACTACGATCGCTACAGTTGCCTCCCCGAATGGGCTCAGCTGACGCTGGATCGACACCGTGAAGATCCGCGTGAGTATCTGTATTCGCTTGAGCAGTTTGAGAAGGCCAAGACACACGATCCTTACTGGAACGCTGCGCAGGTCGAGATGACCGCGATGGGGAAGATGCACGGTTACATGCGTATGTACTGGGGGAAGAAGATCATCGAGTGGAGCGCGTCGCCAGAAGAGGCGTTCGAGACGGCGCTTTACCTGAACAATAAATACGAGCTGGATGGTCGAGACGCGAACTCGTTTACGGGTGTGGCGTGGTGCTTTGGGAAGCACGATCGGCCGTGGCAGGAGCGGCCGGTGTTCGGGACAGTGCGGTACATGAACGCGAACGGACTCAGAAGGAAGTTCGACGTAGAGAGTTATGTCCGGAAGGTTGAGGAGAGGTCGGATGTGTCGGTAATGAAGCAGGGCAAGCTGTTCTAGCGCTGCGTTGACACCGATTTTCCGATCGCGTACCCTTTGGATGCTCGCAACAGACTCAGCCTATTTGGATGTTCGCCGTGATTCCCCTGAGCCAAGCCCTCGATCGATACTCCATCGACTGGATGCAGTTTGACTGGCCACTCGACCGCACTTCGGTTTTCGGGTTCGACGGTGCTCTCGATGTCGAGATCGGGTTCGGGAACGGCGCTTTCTTGGCCGACCTGGCAAGACATTCGCCGGAGCGCCAGTTCTTCGGAATTGAGCGATCGCTGGGATCGCTTACGCGTCTCTTCTCGCGTCTCGAACGCGACACCATTCAGAATGTGCGCGTGATCCAAGCCGACGCCTCTTTCGCGTTCGACCACCTGTTCGGACCCGGAGATGTGTCGCGTCTATTCCTGAACTTTCCCGATCCGTGGCCGAAAGAACGGCACCACAGCAGACGGCTGATCCAACCCTCATTCGTCGAGCGCGTGAGTTGTCGGCTCGGTGAGGATGGCGAGCTGTTTATCGGGACTGACCACTGCGACTATGCGACTTGGATCACCCAGGTACTAGAAAGTCAGAGTGCGCTGCGGTCGAAACACGACACGACCTTCGTGTCGGAGATTCCGGGACGCCGACCGACGAAATACGAACAGAAGGCCCGTGAGGCTGGGTCGAAGATCCGTTTTTACGAGTGGGTGAAGAACCCGGCGCCACTGGACGCCGTTCGCGAAGAGAAGATCGAAGACATGCCGAACGCATTGCTTGAAGGCGAGATCGATGTCAAAGACCTGATGAAAGACCTAGGTTCCAAGACGTGGAAACTCAAAGACCAGGGTGTGATCGTGGTCGTGAAGCTGGGCCACATTTATCGCGAAGAACCCTCTGGCAACCTGCTCCTCGAAGTTATGGTCAGGGAGGGCGCGTTTTCCCAGCACTTCGGGATCGTCGCCGTTCAGCGCCCCCCGAACCGGCTTTTGGTTAAGCTGTCTCCTATCGGTTATCCGCGACCGACTTGGGGTGTCAAGCAGGCAGTTCGTCTTGTCTCAGAACGGCTAATCGAGCGCGCGAATCTGACAGTTGTGTCGTCGACTCTGGCAGAGCCGGTTGTACCGGACGGCTGGCGGTAAATGCAAGTTTCGTTCTAAGCGGTTCTGTGATGACGTCACAGGACGGCCTTTCTGTGGGGACACAACTTGAAGGCCTGTTTTACAGACGGCTACTACGTTCCCCTGCCCAATGGACACCGATTCCCGATGGGCAAGTTCCCGGCCCTCCATGGGATTCTTCTGGACGAAGGTCTGATCTCGGGTTCTGATGTGGTCGAACCGGAAGAGGCTTGCTGGACAGATCTCGGATTGGTTCACGATAGTGGCTATCTCGATGCACTTCGTGAGGGCACACTCGATCGAACAACAGAGCGTCGTATGGGGTTGCCTTGGTCCGCGCCCCTCGTGAGGCGGTCGCGGCTGGCGACTTCGGGAACCTCGTGCGCGGTGCGACTCGCGCTGGCTGATGGGATTGCAGCGAACCTGGCTGGTGGTATGCACCACGGATACCCAGGCTACGGCGAGGGGTTCTGCGTGCTAAACGATGTGGCCGTTGCGGCGCGATGCCTTCAGCGCGACAGACCAGACACACGCATCCTGTTGATCGACCTCGATGTTCACCAAGGCAATGGGAACGCGGCGATCTTCTCAGATGACGATTGCGTGTTCACGTTTTCGGTGCACGGCGCGAGGAACTTCCCGTTCAAAAAAGAAGTTTCCGATCACGACGTGTCTCTCGAAGACGGGCTCGGTGACGCCGCTTATCTGTCGGTCGTGAATGACCACCTTGACTCCGTATACGAGCGTGCCAGACCGGATCTAGTTATCTATCTGGCTGGCGTCGATGTTGTCGCTGGCGATCGTTTTGGAAGGCTGAATCTGACGATCGACGGGCTTGCACGTCGAGATCGTACGGTGCTCGAATCGGCGAAGTCTCGAGGGATTCCGATCGCGCTTGTCCTTGCTGGCGGCTATGCGGAGACACCGGAACAGACGGCGTATCTTCACGCAGAGGTACATCGCCAAGCAAAGAAGGTGTTCTGATGAGCGATCCGATTCTTGTCACGGAAGCGACGAACGGAGGAGGAAGGCAGATCGTGAGTGATACGACAAAGCTTCGGATAGGTGTCAGCCAGTGTTTATTGGGTGATGGGGTCCGCTTTGACGGTGGCCACAAACGGAACCGTTTTGTGGTCGATATTCTCAATCCGTATGTAAACTATGTGCCTGTCTGCCCAGAGGTGGAGGTCGGTATGCCGACGCCGCGAGAGGCGATCAGGCTGGTCGGAGATCCGGTGACACCAGAGCTGATCGGGGTCCAGTCGGCGATAGACCACACGTCGTCTATGCGCGGTTGGTCAGCCGAAAAAGCCGATGCGCTTTCGAACGAGTCGCTGGACGGGTATATCTTCAAGAAGGACTCACCAAGCTGCGGTCTGTTCCGGGTCCGAGTTTACAACAAGAAGACCGGGATCCCCACCCGGGACGGGCGAGGTCTATTCGCGTCAGCCGTCACAGAAGTC
>DPVD01000372.1:0-5762 GCA_003526745.1 Candidatus Latescibacterota bacterium | reverse complement strand
CACCCCTTCATCTAATTGATCAGCTTTGCCCAGCACAGGAAATATATCATTCTAAGCCCAGACACAAACCATTGACAGTTGCCTGGTGTGGGCAAACTGGGTGTGGACTATGAGTATCCATGGCCGGTTACTTCTGAATCATAGAATACACCTACTAAAGAGAAAAGGGGGAAGAAGCACCAGCTCCTTCCCCCATTTAACCTAGTCAACCCACAATGAATATTTATTGCAGTGCTTTCTTCGTGGATTTTATGATGACCGCTGCAACCTTGTAGGGATCAGCATTCGATGCTGGCCTTCTATCTTCCAATCTCCCCTTCCAACCATCATCGATGGTGCCAATAGGAATTCTAATTGAGGCACCACGATCGAATTCCCCATAGCTAAACTTGTCGATTGATTGAGTCTCGTGTAGTCCGGTTAAACGCTTATCGTTGTCGGAACCGTAAACCTCAATGTGCTCAGGAATATTCCCACCAAATTCTTCACAAATCTTCACAAAAACATCCCTATTCCCAGCGTCACGCATCGCACCATTTGAGAAATTCGCGTGCATTCCTGAACCATTCCAGTCACCCGCAATTGGTTTGGGGTGCCACTCAATAGCAATCCCATATTTCTCCGCTGTCCTCTCAAGAAGATAGCGCCCCACCCAGATTTCATCTCCAGAGCGTTTTGCACCCTTTGCAAAAATCTGGAACTCCCATTGTCCCATCATCACTTCCGCGTTTATGCCTTCGACATTTAGCCCTGCTTCCAAACATTGGTGAAGATGTTCATCCACTAAGGCTCTACCAAACGTATTTCTCGCACCAACGGATGTGTAATATGGGCCTTGAGGTTGAGGATAGCCGCCTTTGGGAAAGCCTAGTGGCAAATCCGTGTCCGGGTCAACCAAGGTATATTCTTGCTCAAAGCCGAACCAGAAATCGTCGTCATCGTCGTCTATTGTTGCACGTCCGTTCGACACGTGCGGACTTCCATCGGCATTCATCACTTCTGACATAATGAGCCAGCCGTCTCCACCGTATCGATCGGGATCGGGAAAGGCAGCAACTGGTTTAAGAACACAGTCTGATGCGTTTCCTTCAGCTTGCTCAGTTGATGACCCATCAAACGACCAAATAGGAGCAGATCCAACATTTCCATCGAAATCATCAACTATTTTTGTCTTGCTCCTCAAGCTCTGTGTCGGCTTGTAGCCATCGAGCCATATATACTCAAGCTTTGACTTTGCCACGAAACTTAACCCTCCTCACTCTGGTTTGGTAGGTAACCTCGCAGGTGGACAAGATTGCCCGTTTTACCTGGATTCGAAAGCAAATTCTACAACCGCAATGCAACCTACTAAACTCAAGGTTTTCCAAAGTTTATCCGAAATTTGCCCCGTAATTTATAATTCGATTATTTCACGAAGATTTCTAGATTGTTAATTCTATTGAAAGCATGGGCAATACCCGCACAATTCGGGCCGAAGCAGCTGTTTGAGGAACAAGGCAAACGGCACGCGCAGTCACCCAAGTCTTAGGTTGAGTAACACGCCGTCGTGTGTGGTTCCAGATACGCCGAGTTCCAACTTGAGCCTGATCACGACAACCTACTCAAGGGTATTTTCACGGGAAGTGATCGAAACTTGGGTCGGTGGAACCACGAAAACGAGGTCGATGCAATCGACCTAAGCCCACATCCCTAAGAATTCGCTCAGCTTCGACATTTAGTCAAGACCTGCTGACAGTCGTGGAAAGGAGCGCTTCGGTGCTTCTCTTCGTTATGTTGTGCGACCGATTGACAGGTTTAAGGCGATCGGCTACCATTCGCCTAACCACAACCTGAGGAAAGCAATGACGGAAGAACAGGCAAACGACCTGAAATCCAGTCTCTACGACTTGATGCAGAATATCGAGAGCCAGGAACCGATCCTTGAGCAACTTGAGGATATCGGCCGGATCCAAGCCGAAATCTCACCCACGGCTCCTTCTCAGCTGATCCACTACCTCGAACGCCGAAGCTACGCGAAGGCCCTCGAGTTCCTCCAACTCGGCGTCGTCCACGAGCACCCGAACCGACCCCAAGACGACGAGGGGTCGCACTCGTGATCGAAGAGCGCAGCGACATCAAGGGGATCCGCCGATTCCTGTATGCAGACGGAGCTGACGACAACAGGCTCCATCTGCACGTGTCGAAGGTCGCTCCGGGGGCGCGTGCCCATCCACCCCACAGCCACGATGGTCAGGAAATCTTCTACGTCCTCTCGGGCCACGGTGAGGTTCTGGTCGGAGATACCGCTCACGAAGTCCGTGGTGGAGAGGCGATCCAGGTTGACTGCACGCTTAAGCACGGAATCAAGAACATCGGTGACTCGTCGATGCGATACGCAGTGATCATCGCGAACGGTTGACAGTCCTTCAGAAGCGCGATCTTGTTCGGATAAGTGACCACGCGGCCAACCTGACCGTGGACCTCAATCGCAGGAGGGACCTTTGATCGCGTCGATTCGCGAACGAGCTCTGAACCGTGAGATTCTCACGGGAACGTTCATACACCTCGGGAACAGTATGACGGCGGAGATGGCAAGTGCATCCGGGTTAGACTGAGTGCTCCTGGACATCAAGCACAGATCAGGATGACCTGAAGCACGGGATTCAGGGCGTTTCCGGAATTCTTACGGCATCGATCGTCCGTATCGAAACGCCGCACGCCAATACGTCAGGAACAGCGCAAGTCGATGCAGAAAGCGGATCTGGAAATGATGGGATTGGCGAGAAGGATGGTGCAATCTGCGGGAGCGACTCTTGACCGGAAAACCAAGCGCGGGTTGGGCGATTTCTAAAGCAGAAAGAATCACTCTGAAAGGCTGGAACCACGGCGGGCATAGAGGGTCGATGCAACAAGCTGACCTTGCCCCCCCTGACGAAACGGCAGTGAAGATAGTCGATGTCCCAGCTACAACGTCGCCGGGCAGAACCAAGGGACGAGTTTCCTCTGCATAAAGGCGAAAGCCATCCTTTGGTCGACAACAGATCTTCTCTCCTCCTGCTTCTTACTTCTCTCTAAATCCTGAATACTTTCTCCGCATTCTTCCTAGTAATCTTCTCAAAAGCATCCTTGCTGATATCAGCTGTCCTGAGGTAATCGATCATCGACACGTCCTGAACCTTCCGGAGTTTGTCCGTCGCAAACAGCAGCCGGCTCTTCCAGCGCTTTAGGAATCCGAGCCCGAACTCGGGATCTCGGTTGATCGCATTGAATCCTGACCCAGCAGACAGGTCGGCATAGAGATTCTTGTACCTACCGAACAGTTCATCCAGGCGCCCACCCTGCGCGACAGAACCTTTCGGGTAGCTCTCTTTCTGCGGCACCTTCCCACTGATTTCTCTCCAGAAGTACTGAGCGTGTCCAATCCATTTCACCCGCCTGTATGTCCTGACCATCTCCTCGAACCCTAGCAGCCGCGGTTTGTCCCGGTTGATCCACCAGTCGATGTGCATCGTGATCGAGATACCCAGTTTATCGCAAGCTTCGTAGACACGCTGCTGCATCGGATCGTCAACGGGCAGACCACAAAGGTTCTCTCCGTATCCAACACAGCCCTGACTCATATGGTCTTCCAGGATATGGTAGGGATCGAACTTGCCGGGGTATCGGTGTCGCGGATCGACAGCGCAGAGTGGATGCAGTCGATCTCTGTGCCGTTTCGTCATCTTCAGCAGGTCCCGGGTCGTCACGAAGTAATCCAACTCCTCAGGGACCTCAACGGCCATGACGATCGCCTGCTCGATCCCGTGCCTGTCCATCCACCGAAGCATGGTCGACGGCGTCATTCCGTGTTCGCCAAACCGAAGTTGACCGAGATGAACGTGTGCGTCAATCATTTCTGGGACTTCCTCAGGGTATCGATTATCAACAAAGACAGCGCTTGTATGGTTTCATCGAAGTCGCTGTTCTCTATGGCTGGAATCTTGTTGATTTCCCCCATTTCCAGAATGTGCTCTTGAAGTTTCTGGATCTGCTTCATGTATCCTAGATATCTGTGTTCCGGACGTCCTGATGCGATCCCCTCCTCCAGGACGCGCTTAGTTTGCTCACTCCGTTGTACGAACCTGTCCCGATACATTCTTGAGTCAGAGATATACAGGTTCACAAAAACAAAAGTCGCCTGGTCCTTATATGGAGCGAGATCGAGTAGTTCGGGTAACAGGTGAACGCCGTCAATCACTAGACTTGTGCCTTCTTCCAGCGCACGCTCAATGGTCGCGCGGACTCCGACTGTCACCCGATTTGCCTGTTCGCGAAAAGCAGGAATCAAGGGATCCGAGTCCTCGCCGGTCATTCTCGGATAGACCTCCCACGCAGAGTAAGAGGATTTGTGCAGGCCGGGCATCAGATCAGAGCTGATCATCAGTCTCATGACCTGCCGGATCTCGTCAGTCGAGGCGACACGGGAGATCTTCAGCAGATTGGCAACGGCCACGCCGACGGAGGTCTTTCCAACCCCGCTTGTTCCGCCGATCAGAATGATGATCGCTTTGGGCGGGTCTTCGTTACGGAAGTCGTGCCAGCAGTCGTACCGCTCCGCAACCGCCTTACCCCCTTCAGAGCGAAGGAGTTTAACCGCGGACTTGCATATTTGCTCACGGTTAACAATATGCCGACCGTCACGTCGGAATTCGTTCAACATCATCTCCGCAATGCTGTAGGCCTGAGCGTCGTCAACACCTGTCAGCTTCAGAGATTGTGACAACCGAGCCCTCGAAAACGGTCGACGCCCCTGACTATCTTCGACCAGGACCTCGCGCTCACCGGGCTCCCAGAAGATCCCGTCGCCATAGGCTCTGTCACCATACAGGTCCTCGATTTTTTCTTTTATAATTCTGAGAGCATCTTTACTGTCGATTTCGTCATGCTTCTGAAGGGCAGATCTGACACTGTCCGCGACTTCATACGCTTCATCGAACGAAAACGCTTGTTCGATCAGGTAATGCGCCAACATGCCGCGGAGAAACGGAATCCGCGTGTCATTGTCAATAATGACGGCCATCTGCGTCCGATCGTAACATTAAGACAAAAGTCCTTTGGCGAAGCTGAATGCGTGGTTATGATACACCTCTACAAGAGAACATCCAAATGGAGACAAAATGCGCTTGTCCACCGCTAACGGATTCCTGAGTATCGCCCTAGGCCTGTTGTTCCTTTGTGGCCCGACACATAGCCAGAACGGCACGACTGGCCGAGTCGCCTTGGGGGCCTTCGTTCCAACCGGAGACGACTCGGAAGTGTCCAGCACGAGCGTCGTCGTCCAACTCACCGGAGACGTTCAGATCTTCGAACGTATAGGTATCGAGGGCGAGTTCAACTGGGTACCGATCAACCTCGAATCGACCGTTGGCCAGACCAGTACGCTGATCGAGGCCCGCCAGGTCAGCGCTCTCGGCGGACTAAGGTTTGCGAGCTCTGGTATAGAAGCGTCGGATAACACACCGGTGGCATACGTGTCGGCACGGCTTGGATTCTCCCGTCTTGCCGTCAGGTCTGACACGACAACATCAGTACCGGGATGGATCGGACGCGCGGTCGATAAGAACCAGAAATTTCCTCCTAACTGGGAGGAAGATCGAAACTCCAAGTGGAGGCCGCGCCGCGCGACAGAAAACGCCTTTGTCCTGTCCCCTCGTGTTGGCATCCTTCTCCGACCGCGAGGCAGCGCAGTGATCGACCTGTCGATTGCACCATCGTTCCTGTTCGATGGAGGCGAAGTGACAACG
>DPVD01000061.1:1683-15818 GCA_003526745.1 Candidatus Latescibacterota bacterium | reverse complement strand
AGTCCGTATCGATGATCGGACTGTGCTCGGTGTTTGGGTGCATTCCGACAGAGGTCGTGTTGACTACCAGCCCCGCATCCCCGAAAGCCGCCCTCTCCGATGCCTGATCGAGTGCCGCCGGAACGATCGACTTCCCCGTAATCTTCTCCATGTCGACAGCAAGTGCTTCCGCTCGAGAGAAGGTACGATTCAGGATCATCACCTTCCTCACCTCATCCCGTCGGCCGAGCGCATATGTCACCGCTCGTGACGCACCCCCTGCTCCAAGAACCACGCACGTCTCTGGAAAAGTGGTCAAACCTGCGACCCGCTCGATCGCAGTCGTCACACCATACACATCGGTATTGTGACCCGTCAGGTTCCCGTCTTCGTTGTGGATCGTGTTGACCGCCCCGACTGCCAGTGCCTCTTCAGAGATCTGATCGACGTGCTCCATAACGGCCAGCTTGTGCGGGATCGTCACATTCAGCCCAAGGATACCGAACTCGCGGAGACCCTTAACAACCGCCCCAACACCTTCAGACTTAACACGGAAGGCCACATAACAAAAATCGATGCCCAGAGCATCGATCGCGGCGTTGTGCATATCCGGTGAAAAGGAATGGGCAATCGGATCCCCGATCACCCCCAACACCTGGCTGGTCGCCTTGATTTTCAAAGAATCATCCTACGTTAGATCTGTCGGTGTCTGCGTTTTTCGCTCCGGTCGTCTTTAGCCCAGAACGTCTTCCAGAAACTGATCGGCAATATCGAAGCTCTCGCGCCAAGAACAGCCGTAGGCATACCGAATAAAGGCGACACCACCTAGGATTCCGAACATCAGCAACAACGTCAGCTTAAACAAGACTCTCATCGCTATCTCCCAATTACGGAAACAGACTGAATCCTCAAAAGAACACCAGGGTACGTCTCTTCAATCGGACCCGGATTCAGGACTTTTGTTTCACCTTCCGCAGCCATGCCGGCGATGGTGAAGGCCATACCGACTCGAGGGTCGTTCCCGGCATCGACCGTGGCGCCTTGGAGAGCGTTTACTCCCTGGATCACCATCCCGTCAGGCATCTCGCCGACGCGCACTCCGAAAGCTCGCAGCCCTTCTACTGTCAACCCGATCGCGTCCACATCGCCCTGCCGAAGCGACGCCACGTCTCGAATTACCGTTTCTCCGACAGCGCAGGCCCCAATTACGGCGAACGTCGGGACTTCATCCAGAAAAAGTGCCGAATACTCGTCGGCCACCTTGATCCTCCGCAGCTCGCCTGACCGAACTTTTAGCGAACGTGTGCTGAAACCAGATGTGGTCCGCGTCTTTTCGATCTGGATCTTCAGATCGAGACGTCGTAGAAGATCGATCAATCGCCGAGTCCGCCAGTCACTGCCTGCGTGGTAAATCTCGATCTCCGACTTCGGCCGAATCGCGGCTGCCGCCAGAATGAATAACGTGCCGGTCGCGCCCCCGGGCAGCTCGTGCTTGGCTCCCGAAAGCGACTGCGGACCCTCGAACGTGATCTGATATCCGTCCGCCTCCTCGATTCGTCCCTTCTCGAGCCGTCCGCCGGCGTGCCGGAACAGGACCTCAAGATCATCTTCCCCAGCTAGGCCCTGCTGAAGCACATAACACCCCTCCTGATCGATCACACTCAAGAACAGGGCCGTCTTCACGTTCGAGTCTGGTTGGCCGAGCTGATACGTGCCCGGCTTTGGCAGAACCTTGCCAAGATCGGCGGGAAATGGGCTGTCCTCACCATGCCTCACCACTGCATCGAAGCCGTTAAGCGCGTCAAGTATGCGCCCGGCATCTGCCTTGTAATCGTGGGACCCGGTCAGAACGACAGATCGGCCGACCGAAAGCCCTGACAGAGCGCCATAAGACTCGATCGAGGACGCCGCGATCTCGCCCTCGGGCGTTGTTACTTCTCCGGCAAAGACCGTTGCGCTTTCGCCGTTCAAGTTCACTTTGACACCGAACTGCTCGAGAAGTCCGATGTGTGTGCGTACAACCGGAGTCATCGCACATCGCGTAAGCGTGGTCTCGCCATCGACACGGGCGGCGAAGCTCAGGGCCTGAATAGAGACAGCCTCGCTCCCCGGCACATCGACCGAACCCTCCAGCTTTCGGACACTCTGGATCGGCTCGACCTCCTGTTCCTCAGATTCTGCGACTTCCGACATTCCTTTAGCTACCTTGATAATACTGTGTATCCCTTTGCGCTCAGGATCCGGCTTGCAATCCACTTGTCCTCCGCGGTGCCGAAACCTAGGCGAAGAGACCCGCCCTCACCCTCCCGAACTTTCAGCACCTCTATATCCTTGATATTGATGCCTGCACTGGCAAGAGACGTAGCGACTTCAGCGATCACGCCCGGCTTGTCTTCGACCACAAGAAGCAGCTCGTACAGCGGCGTCAGAAAGCCCTTTGAGTCTTTCGGAATGCGATCCCGGACTTCATTCGCGTAGTCGAAGTCTGCTTCCAGCGAATCGGTTTCGATCCTCCCCTTCAGCTCTGACAGTGCATCCATGTAGGTCTCCATCGCTTCACGGATCGGATCTGCGTTGGTCCGACAGATATCTCGCCACATTTCATACGGGCTCGACGCAATCCTCGTCATATCCCGGAACCCACCGGCGGCCATTTTCAGGGGGAGTCCGTCCTTTTGGTTCATTCGTCCGACCATCCCGACAAGCGTCGTCGCCATGATCTGCGGAAGATGACTAATTGCAGCCGCAACTCGATCGTGCGTGTCCGGGTCCATCTGAACAACGTGCGCCCCGATTTGTTCCGTCAGACCGGCCAACCAGCCGAGACGTTCGGACGGGACATCATTTGACGGCGTCAGCACGTAGATCGCGTTCTGAAACAGGAACGGGTCTGCTGCATCGACGCCCTTCCATTCCGAACCCGCCATCGGGTGTCCTCCGATGAAGAATACATCAGATCGGCCTTGTCGGCTCGCCGCCTCGACCACAGCCCGTTTTGTACTACCCACGTCCGTCACAATGCTCCCCGACTTTGCTGCGGCCAGACAAGCCGGGATCATCTCGAGAATCCGCGTGATCGGGGTGCAGAGAATTGTCAGATCGGCTTTTGCAACACCCTCAGCAATGTCGTCATACTCGAAACCTTCGTCGATCGCGCCCTGTTCGACGGCTCGATCGAGAGTCTCTCGGCGGCTGATCCCAATGATGCGAGTCCGAATACCGGCGCGTTTGAACGCAAGGCTCAACGATCCGCCGATGAGCCCCACACCTACGATTGCAACGCTTGTATCTGTAAAGTCGGGATCGCTCATGGATCACCTGATCTTCGTCTAGGCCCTTTCTGCGAGATCCTTCACGAATCGCTCTGAATCGACCCAGCCCAAACAGGGGTCCGTGATCGATTTCCCGAACACGCCGTCCTCGACGCTCTGGGATCCTTCAACAAGGTAGCTCTCGACCATCAGACCACGGACTGTATCTCGAATCAGGTCCGAACTCTGACGACTCCGCATCACCTCTAGACCAATCCGGGGCTGCTCGGAGAATTGTTTGTCCGAGTTGTTGTGGTTCGTGTCGACGATGATCGCAGGATTCTCAAGACCCCGATCGAGATACTGCTTGGCGATGTAATGCAGATCCTCATAGTGGTAGTTTGGGAAGCTCCGCCCGGAGGTATCCAAGTAGCCTCTCAGGATCGCATGTGTCAGCGGATTCCCCGGTGTCCGTGCAATCCACCGGTTATATGTGAACTCGTGGGGAATCTGAGCCGCGCGAATCGCGTTAAGCATCACGCTGATGTCACCGCCCGTCGGATTCTTCATCCCTGACGGAACATCAAGCCCGCTGATCGTCAGGCGGTGCTGCTGGTTCTCCACCGATCGAGCTCCGACGGCGACGTAGCTCAGCACATCTTCGAGATACGGAAAGTTCCCGGGATACAGCATCTCGTCTGCTGCCGTCAGCCCAGACTCGCAGAAGGCCCGAATGTGCATCTTCCGAATCGCGATCATACCTTCCACAAGGTCGGGATCCTTTTCGGGATCCGGCTGGTGAGCCATGCCCTTGTAGCCTTCGCCCGTGGTTCGCGGTTTGTTCGTGTAAACACGCGGAACCAGGACCAGCTTATCCGTTACTTCGTCCTGAAGCCTCGCGAGACGCCCGGCATATTCGCACACGGCATCTTCATTGTGCGCAGAGCAAGGTCCGATGATGAGCAGCATCTTGTCCGACTTTTTCAGAAAGATGTCCCTGATCTCCTGGTCACGACGCTTCTTGACTTCTACCATCTCAGGCGTGACGGGGTGCATCTCGCGGATGTTCTCGGAGAGGGGAATCTCTCCCAAGATTTCGAATGCCATTTTGTCCTCTTGATACGCTACGATTCGTCCGTGTGTTCCTGCTCGAGTCTCAGGGCTTCATCGATGATCTGGCGAAAAACCCGCTCAATCGCCTCATCGCTCAGGGGACCTTTGTTCAGTACCTTAAGCTGGGTGAGCACGACAGCCTCTCGCTCAGGTGCATACAGCGGCAGACCCTTATCGCGCTTGATCAGGCCGATCTCGATCGCGCACCTCGCGCGTTCGCTTAGCAGTTCGACGAGTTTGGCGTTGAGGTCGTCTATCTTGCCACGCCAATCATCCAGATCCATTCGACGGCTCTCTCGGGTTGTGTCAGCTTGAGGTCTTCAACGGTCGCATCAGGTCGGCAACAAAGTCCCCGATCTGTGATGCCAGATCGGGATCGCCTCCTTTCTCTGCGATGCGACGAACGATCGCGCTGCCCACGACGACCGCATCGGCGTGTCGCGCAACCTCCTGCGCCTGTTGTGGGTCCGAGATACCGAATCCAACCGCTACAGGCTTGTTCGTAAACTCTTTGATCTTCTTTACCATGGGAGCGAGCGTATCAGAGAGCGACGTCTGCTCACCGGTCACACCGGCTCTCGACACGTAATACACGAATCCTGTCGTCGCATCCGCAACGAGCTTGATTCGCTCGTCCCGACTCGTAGGCGCGAGCAGGAATACCGTGTCCAAACCCGCTGCCGACATTAGCTCCCCATATATACCGGCCTCTTCAGGAGGCAGATCCGTCACCAGCGCTCCGTCCACACCCACATCCACGCACCGGTTCACGAAGGCCTCGAGGCCATACCGATGCACGGGGTTGTAGTAGCTAAAAATAATAATCGGAACATCCGTCTCTTTCCGAATGTCCTCGGCACAACCGAATATTCCTTCGAGCGTAGCTCCCTTGTCGAGTGCCCTTTGCGATGAGGCCTGAATCGTCGGCCCGTCCGCAAGCGGGTCAGAGAACGGGATCCCCAGCTCGATCACATCCGCACCTCTACGGGCCATCTCGACCACGATCGCCTTCGTCGTCTCCAGATCCGGATCCCCCGCGGTAACGTAGGGGATGAAGGCTGTCTCGCCACGCTCTTTCAGACAGGCAAATCTCTCAGCGATCGCGCTCATCCTACCTCGTCTATACCGTCTATCATTACTGCAGCCTGCTGCACATCCTTGTCTCCCCTTCCCGAGAGATTCACAATGACAACCTGATCTGAATCCATGGTCGGCGCCATCTTGCAGACTTCAGCTATCGCGTGCGAACTCTCGAGCGCAGGTATGATCCCTTCAAGCTGGCTCAGAAGTTGGAACGCTTCAAGCGCCTCTTCATCCGTCGCATAAGCGTATTCGACCCGGTCGTAATCTCGCAGGTAGCAGTGCTCCGGCCCAACACCCGAGTAGTCGAGGCCTGCGGACACCGAATGGGTCAGCGCGATCTGTCCGTCGTCGTCCTGGAGGAGATAGATCTGTGCACCGTGGAGCACGCCAAGCTTCCCACCTTGGAACCGCGCCGCGTGCTCGCCCGATTCGATGCCGTGCCCTCCGGCCTCGACACCGACCATCCGAACACCCTCGTCTTCGAGAAACCGATGGAAAAGCCCGATCGAGTTGCTCCCGCCGCCAACGCACGCCACCAGACAATCAGGCAGCCTGCCCTCGGCGGCCAGAATCTGCTCTCTAGCTTCGACACCGATCACACGCTGGAAGTCGCGCACAATCATCGGATACGGATGTGGTCCCAGAACCGATCCAAATATGTAGAACGTAGAGTCGACGTTCGTGACCCAATCCCTAATCGCTTCGTTAATCGCATCCTTAAGCGTCCGGCTTCCCGAATCGACACCCGTCACCTTCGCACCCAGCAGGCGCATACGAAAGACGTTCAGCGCCTGACGCACCATGTCTTCCGTACCCATGTAGATCTCGCACTCAAGCCCGAACATCGCGGCGACCGTGGCCGTCGCAACACCGTGCTGTCCTGCGCCGGTTTCGGCAATGATCCGCTCCTTGCCCATCCGTTTCGCAAGCAGGATCTGCCCCATTGAGTTGTTGATCTTGTGGGCGCCCGTGTGCGCCAGATCTTCTCGCTTCAGGTAGATTCTGGCGCCACCCAGGTGCCGCGTAAGGCGATCGGCAAAATACAGCGATGTCGGACGCCCGATGAACTCTCTCAGGTAGCGATCGAGTTCTGCCTGGAAACCCGGGTCCTCTTTGGCCACCCGGTATGCTGCCTCCAGGTCGTCAAGAAGTGACATTAGGGTTTCCGGCACATACCGGCCACCGTACGGGCCGTAGCGGCCTCGGGCATCAGGTAGATCCGGACTGACAAGTGTAGCCATCGGCTTGCCTCTGTTTATAAGGATTCTTTAGGTCCTGGTATATATGAAACGATCGTGTCGAACAGTCGACGTCGATGCTCGTTGTATTCTTTGCCTTCACGCCACCGGGTCACAACGATTATGAGCTTGTTCTCCGGATCGACCCGGAAGATTGTCGAGGAAGCGGCGCCGTGTCCGAACGTGCCCTCTCCAAACCCTTCGTTTCGGTAGAGGCGCGTCCCCATCCCGTACTCACGGTATGTTCCGGGGATCGTACCCATCAGGGACTTTGGCAACAGTTCCTGCATCGCCTCGTACTCGAAGAACCTGAAGTCGCCGTACGCCCCACCATTCATGAGCATCTGACCGATCCGTGCGAGGTCGAGAGGGGTACTCTTCCCATCCCAGGATGTCCCGAACACGTCCGTATCCTCGCAGCCAAGCGGATCAAGCAGGTGACGTTTTAAGAACCTTGGTACAGTTTCCCCAGTAACGGCCTCAAGGACCTTCCCTGCCAATGCAAAGGCTGTCCCATTGTACTGGTAGGTCCTCCCGATCTGCATCTCCGACGCATACCCTGCCATCAACTCTTCAAAGTCGTTCTGATCGTCACCCCAATGGTTATGAAAACCACTGGTGTGGTTCATCAACTTCCGAACAGTGAGAAGCTTCCCCGCCTCTATGTCCCTGAATGCTGGCAGATAGTTCTTGATCGGTGCATCGAGGTCGAGTCGCCGGTGTTCGACCGCCATCGCCATCAGCGTACCCGCGAGCAGCTTCGTGATCGATGCTATGGGGGTCTTCGTCGTTAGCGTCACCGGTTCACCGTCGCGCACCCCGTACGACTGGAGATGCAGGATATAACCGTTTCGGGCCAGACAAACAGAGAAGGGCTCAGCGGACTCTTCCCACCAGGTCTTACAGACCTGGTCGACCGCCTTGACCACGCCCTCCCTGAACCCCGCCTCCGACTCAGACCCGAAAACCAGCTCCTGAGCCCGCCCCTTGAACACACCGGTCGGCGCCTGTAACGGTTTGACCGGACCCAGCCCATAGAGCTTCCGCTTTAGACCGACCCACCACTCACGATCCCGAGTCCATACATTCTCGTAGAGGTTTTCTGTGCCTTTCCCGGGTATAGACTCGCTGAGACCTGCGAGAAATGCTCCGGCTCTTTGGTCTTGAATGAGACCCATACGAAACCGCCACTTCAGAAACTCGGATACGAGCCCGCGCTGTTCCTCCAGCACGACCGGTTCGATTCCGTATTCATCTGGCAGATCGATAGTGCCCTCTACATCATATTTCCACCAGTCGAAATTGCCCTTGTGCTTGTATAGCGTCCTGAAACGTCTGTGGACAAACCCCGATTCTTGTGCCTTGATGCTGACAACAGCACCGTACCGTCCGTTCTTCTCTGCCCTATCGACCTTGTTGTAGTTCCGGTCGTAGTATTCGGCTTCGACCGTGTAGGGGCCGATCAGGTGCTCGGCATATAGGGGGTCGGCCAGCTTCGGCTCAGGGAAGCGCTCATCGCCGAACGCATAGTCTTCGAATTCGACACCATGCCGCACGAAGCCCCAAGCTCTAGCTTCGTCGCTGTCACGAATCGTCAGCGGAATCGTGCCGCTATCTGTGATCTTGATTCTCGGGTTATCGAAGGGTGCGCCCCGATCGGGCATGTCCAACTTGAAGACCACCTCCGCACGACGATTCTTCTCACTCAGATACCCGGTCACGTAGGTCGCTTTGTCATCGAGAACGGCGACCTCCCTACCTGCCAGGGATCTGTCCGCAGTGACCGTAACACGCGTCTTCAGAAGATCCGGGTAGTCACCACGGGCCAATCCCCGAACACTCGCACTGCTGGTTTGCGCAAGTTGCACGACATTCGACATTCCGCCGACCGAGATGTCCTCCCATGGAAACCAAGCAATCTGACTGGAACGCTCACCCGGATCTCGATCTATGAGAATCACTTGAAGCGCATAGAACTGACCCTCTTCTACCGGTCCAAATGCCTGAAGCGGGATATGCGTCTCTAGCTGATACCCATTGTCGACCGCACGCCCTGCTGCGGTCACATCCGCAATCACTGTACTCTTGGCTCGCACACGAACCCGAGTCGCTTGCTGAGAGGGATCGGCGCCGGGCGCGATCGTCGCGATCAGGTAGCGTTCGCTTTGTAGACCCTCCGAAATCCTTATCGAGACCGAGTCGTAGCCTCCGAGCCTCTCTGTCGGAGACTCCTCGATCACATCATCTCTCACCAACAGCGCGAGGACGAGACCGGTCCGGTTCCAGCCGACACGAATCGAGCCGTCCAGATCCATGAAATCCGGGAGCCGACCATTCTGGTCGGCTAGAGGCCCGACGGTGAAAGCACTTTTCTTCCAGTCCCCAAGATCCCCGTCGATCACGACATCGGGCTGAGGACCGATCGAATAGGTCTGAGACTCGCGTCCCTTCAGCCAGCCCAACGCAGCCGTAGGGATCAGGCAGAGCAGCGCTATGCAGACACCGACTCGGTCTAGCGGTCCCATCGGATCAGGAAGTACCGGTGTTTGCCGCGACGGATCACGACGAACTTACCTGCGAGGGTATCCGTCGGTGTCAGTGTCGTCCCCAGATCTGTCTGCCGTTCACCGTTGACGTTGAGCGCACCGCTCTTGATGTCTTCACGCGCCTGGCGTTTGGACGAGGATACCCCAGCATCCACGAGGAGATCGATCAAACCCTTCTCCTCGGTCCCCTTCAACGTGAAAGAGGGCACATCGCTGAAGCCCTCCTCGACCTCCTGCTCGGACAGCTCGTTCAGATTCCCGTAGAACAACGCTTCCGAGATGTGAATAGCTCGCTTGGCCGCATCGAGACCATGGACAAAGCTCGTGACCTCCTCGGCCAGAACTCGCTGACCTTCGCGCTTATCCGGAGCAGTCTCCACACCCGTCCCAAGCTCCTCGATCGTTTCTCTCTCGAGGAACGTGAAGATCTTCAGGAACTTCACGACATCTGCATCCGGCACATTGATGAACCACTGGTAGAACTGATACGGACTCGTCAGCTTCGGACTCAGGAAGATCGCTCCCTCTTCGGACTTGCCGAACTTCTTCCCATCCGATCGTTCGAGCAATGCGTTCGTGAACCCGTATGCCCGCTCGCCCAGCTCTCTGCGGATCAATTCGATCCCGGCAGTGATGTTGCCCCATTGGTCGCTCCCGCCAATCTGCACATCACAGTTGTTCCGACGGAAGAGCTCCAAGAAATCGTATGCCTGGAAGATCATGTAGCTGAACTCGGTATACGAGATCCCGGTCTCCATCCGCGACGAGACCGATTCCTTCGCCAACATATAGCTAATCGAGAAGTGCTTTCCTACGTCTCTGAGAAACTCGATCATCTTGATCTCGCCCAGCCAATCGAGGTTGCTTACGAGCGAAGCCGGATTGGTCTTCGAGTCGAAGTCCAAGAGCCGTCCGAGTTCTGACCGCACGCTTGCCGTGTTCTCCGCAACGAGCTCGGCGGGATTCAGCTGGCGCTCTTGATCCTTTCCGCTTGGGTCTCCGATCAACCCCGTACCACCACCGACCAAGGCGACCGGATGGTGACCGGCCAACTGCAGGCGCCGCAGCATTATCACGGGGATCAGGTTTCCGATCGTCATGCTCGCAGCTGTCGGGTCGACACCCAGGTAGATGTTCGCCGGTCCCCTCACCAGTCGCTCTCTTACACCTTCGGTCGACTGAAACAGACACTCGCGATACTCCAGCTCTTCAAGAATGTCCACCGCTCAGTCCTCCCTGCCTGCGCGCCGTACGTTCTCGATAAAGGCACTCACTTTCGCGTGATCCTTTTTGCCAGGTTCGGCCTCGACACCGCTGCTGGCATCGACCGCATAGGGAGCGACAGCCGCAACGCCATCTTCGACGTTGTAAGGTGTCATGCCTCCCGACAGAATCACACGCCCATAGTCCTTGGCGAGCACCGCGGCAGTCCAGTCGAACGTTTCCCCCGTTCCGCCGTAGAAACCGTCCTTGGCTTTGTCCAGAAGGAACGTATCGACACCGACCTCGGCATACGGGGCTATCTGTTCAGGACCGAAGACCGCTCCGACGCGAATCGCACGGATCGCGGGTCTAGTATAACCCACGCAAAGGTCTGGGGACTCGTCCCCGTGAATCTGCAGGGCATCTAGACCTGCCGTGTCGGCTATGCGCTCGACATCTTCACGGATTTCGTTGACCACCACACCCACCGTCGTCACAAACGGTGGAAGCTCAGAGACGATCTCTCGGACCTGTTCCGGTTTCACAAACCGCTTGCTCTTCGGGTAGAAGATGAAACCAAGCGCGTCGGCTCCCGACTCAACGGCGAACGCCGCATCCCCGATGTTAGTTATCCCGCAGACTTTGACTCGAATCACGGCGAATCCCCGACCAGCTCGCACAGTTTAGCCCCTATGTCCGGCTCCTTCATCAGGCTCTCACCAATGAGGACCGCATCCGCACCGGCCTCTCGGACACGTTCGACATCCGCTCGTGTATGAATGCCGCTCTCGCTCACGACCAAGGCATCTGCAGGCAGCGTATGAATGACGCTCTCGGTCACGGCGAGATCGCAGGTAAACGTCTTTAGGTTGCGATTGTTGATTCCGATCAGATCCGCACCCGCGTCCAACGCGATCCTCGCCTCTTCGACGGTATGTATCTCCACCAGCGCGTCGACGTCCACCTGGCGAGCGACCTCAATTAGCGACGTGAGTGCAGTCGGCGAAAGAGCAGAGACGATCAGCAGTATGGCTGACGCCCCGATCCGGCGCGCCTCGTAGATCTGGTATTCGTCGACGATGAAATCCTTCCGCAGAAGGGGGACATCGACTTCCCGATGAACTGACGTCAGGAACTCGTCCGAGCCCTGAAAGTACTTCTCGTCTGTCAGGATAGAGATGCCAGATGCCCCGTTCGCCTCGTAGACCTTTCCGATCTCCACCGGATCAAAATCCTCTCGCATCAACCCCTTCGATGGAGACGCCTTTTTGATCTCGGCAATCACTGAGACATCGCCCCCATCTGACAGTCGATTGAACAGCGACCGTGGACGCGGTGCATCGGCTGCGGCCTTCATAACATGATCGAGCGGAACCGATGCCTTGCGCTCCTCCACAAAGCCCCGCTTGTAGTCCAAGATTTCTTTCAGAATCGACGCCATATCTCAGCCGTTGCTGACCTCGATCAACCCTTCGAGCTTCTCCGTGGCGGCGCCTGAATCGATGGTCTTCGCCGCCAGAGCCACACCCTCTTCTAGGCTTTCGGCCTTTCCGCCGGCCACCAGTGCCAGAGCCGAATTGATCAGGACAATATCCCGCCGTGGTCCCTTCTCTCCGCTCAGGACACCCTTCAGGATCTCTGCATTCTCGGCAGGCTCGCCGCCCTTCAGATCCTCGGGCGCGGCGGTATCCAGGCCGAAGTCACCCGGCGAAATCTCGTATGTCGAGACAGAATCCGTCTTGAATTCGCTCACTCTCGTTGGGCCTGTCGTCGTCACTTCGTCGAGCCCATCGGAGCCGTGCACGACAAATGCGTGCTCTGAACCCAGACCGCTCAGCACATTGGCGAGCATCTCGGTCAAGTTTGGGCTGTAAACACCCACCACCTGACGCGTCGCGCCGGCCGGATTCGTCAACGGTCCAAGCGCATTGAATACCGTTCGTGTTGCCAGCTCCCGTCTAGGTCCGATCGCGTGTTTCATCGCTCCGTGCAGGGCGACGGCAAAGAGGAATCCGATCCCCACGTCGTCCAGACATTGCCCGACAACCTCGGGTGAGGCCTCGGTATTCACCCCAAGAACGGCCAGTACGTCCGCGCTCCCGCTCTGACTCGTCACCGACCGGTTTCCGTGCTTAGCGACACACAGCCCGGCACCAGCGGCGACAAAAGCGGCCGTCGTCGAGATGTTGAACGTGCTCGAATGATCACCACCCGTACCGCACGTATCGACGATCACCGAATGTGTCGTCTTGATCTTCGTCGACTTCTCACGCATCACCTCGGCGGCGCCCCGGATCTCGTCGATGCTCTCACCCTTGATCCTAAGCGCGACCAGAAATCCGCCGATCTGAGCGTCCGCTGCTTCTCCGGACATGATGGCATCCATCACGGACACCATATCCGTCCGCGTCAGATCTTTTCCCTCGATAGCTTGAGCGATCGCTGCTTGAATATCCATCGTCGGATCTCCTATTGCTCTAGGAAGTTCTTGAGCAAGGGTTTGCCCTCGTCCGTCAGAATCGACTCGGGATGGAATTGCACGCCCTCGACGGGTTTCTCGCGATGGCGAAGCCCCATGATCAGACCATCCGCCGTCTCGGCTGAAATCTCGAAACAGTCCGGAAGCGACTCCCGTTCGACGATTAGTGAATGGTATCGAGTCGCGATGAAATCCTGAGGCAGATGCTCGAAGATCGTTCGCCCATCGTGATGAATCTTCGACACCTTGCCGTGCATGATGTCGGGGGCACTGATCACTTTGCCACCGAAGGCCTGACCGACCGATTGGTGGCCGAGGCAAACCCCCAAAATCGGGATTTCCCCAGCGAACCGTTCGATCAGACTGACCGAGATCCCTGCCTCGTTCGGCGTGCACGGACCTGGTGACACAACGATCTTATCAGGACCGATTTCGCTGACCTCGTCGAGCGTGACCTTGTCGTTCCGACGAACATCCAGCTTCGCCCCAAGCTCGCCCAAATACTGAACGAGGTTGTAGGTGAACGAATCGTAGTTGTCGATCACCAAGATCATCGCGCGTTCGCCGTCAGATCCGGGTTACCCTGTTCCGCCAGTTCAACCGCTCGGAACAGCGCCTTTGCCTTGTTGACTGTCTCGCGGAACTCATAATCCGGCTTCGAATCGTATACAATCCCACCGCCCGCCTGGACGTAGGCCTTCCCGTTCTTCAAAAGCATCGTTCGAATCGCGATGCAAGTATCCATGTTACCTGAAAAATCGATGTATCCGACCGACCCCGCATATGGACCTCGCCGTGTAGGTTCGAGCTCGTCTATGATCTCCATCGCACGGATCTTGGGTGCACCGGACACCGTTCCCGCCGGATACCCGGCGAACAAAGCATCAAGGGCGTCCACATCCTCCCGCAGCTCTCCTATTACGTTCGACACGATGTGCATCACGTGCGAATATCGTTCGATGATCATCTGCTCGGTCACGCGAACCGTGTCGAACTTCGACACGCGTCCCACATCGTTCCGCCCGAGATCGACGAGCATGATGTGCTCGGCTCGTTCCTTCTCGTCAGCGAGCAGATCGTCAGCCAGTCGCTGATCATCTTCCTGTGACTCTCCCCGCCAGCGTGTCCCAGCGATCGGTCGCACCTGCACGACACCATCCTCGACTCGGACAAGGAGCTCCGGGGACGAACCGACCAGCTGCAGGTCTCCCATCTCGATATGGAAGTTGTAAGGCGACGGATT
>DPVD01000061.1:0-1304 GCA_003526745.1 Candidatus Latescibacterota bacterium | reverse complement strand
TGAGACAGCACAACCTGGAAGATGTCGCCAGCCACAATGTACTCGAGGCACTTCTCCACTTTCTCTACGTAGGCCTCTCGCTCCGTGTTCGAGCGGATCACGACCTCTCCGGTCCCCTTTGCAACAGGCGCAACGAGCGGCCTTGCCAGCGCAGCCTCGAGTGAGTCTATATTCGCTACCGCCGCCTCGTAGCTTTTATCGAGATCGTCTGTCTGCGTGTGAACATTCGAGATCAGGTGGATGACGTGTTTAATATTGTCGAATGCCAATAGCGTGTCGAAGAACATCAGGAACACATCGTCGAGGTCGAGATCGTCCTCGGTCATGTCCGGGATGTCCTCTACTAGTCGGATCGCATCATATCCGACATATCCCACGGCGCCTCCGGTGAAACGGGGTAACCCGGGCACCGGGATCGATCGATGATCGTGGATCAGTCGTCTCAGTTCAACGATCGGCTCGGCCACGTAAGATGTCGTCTCTCCGGACCGAAGATCGGTCAGTGTTACGGCCTGCCCCCGGCTCTTGAACACGAGGAAGGGATCCACCCCCAAGAAGGAGTAGCGCCCGATCTTCTCTCCACCTTCCACACTCTCAAACAGAAAAGTGTGCCCACCGTTCGCCCGAACCTTGATATAGGCACTCAACGGCGTCTCGAGATCCGCTAGGATCTTTCGGGAAATCGGGATAAGGCTTGCCTCATCCGCCATCTTGCGAACATTGTCGAGCGTTGGAATGGTCATATTCTGAAATCGGCGCCAGAAAGGGCCGAAAAGGGTTCTAATATGCGATTTTTCAATTATTTGTCAACAAACGCACTTATACGACCGGGTGCCTAATCGACATCAAAAAAAGGCCGTGAGCTCCCGCCCACGGCCTTAAAGAACAAATCGATGCGATCAGACGATCAAACGGGCAAACTCAACTCCTGAAATTTGGCGTCATAGCCAAAGCAAAAGTCGCATCGCCAATAGAAGCGGTTCCGAACGTCGATCATCAGTTTATCTCAGGTTTTTTGTATTCCGAAAGGCAGACGCCATCAAATCAGAAGATCAGTGTCAATGATTATTCAGCTTCACCGTCGATCGTACCGACCTCAATCTTCAGGTCTGCCCGGTTAATGATGCGGTCGACGATCCCGTCTCGAACCCATACCACACGGTCCGAAACACTCAGCATCTTGTGATCGTGCGTGGCCGAAATCACCGTAACCCCAGATTCCTTGTTCATTAGCCGGAGCAACTCGATGATCTCCGTACCCGTGTGCAGATCGAGGTTCCCCGTCGGCTCGTCTGCCAGGATTT
>DPVD01000057.1:1538-12113 GCA_003526745.1 Candidatus Latescibacterota bacterium | reverse complement strand
CGAGCGCGATCGGATCCTTCTCGACACGCGGAACCAGCGCCCTGAAACCGTCTGCCGCCTTGTCCCAGTTTCCTTCGCGGATGTAGGTTTCAGCCAGGTCGAACGGGTAGTTTGTGTTGTCCGGTGAAGCTTCGATGGATTCATGGAAAGTTCTGCGTGCCTTCTCGTTCTGCCCTGTGGCTGAGTAGGCATTGCCGAGCGAAAGCATCGTCTTCTCGTAGAACTCCGACTTCGGCGTGAAGAGCGGCTTGATTCGCTCCAGAATCTGGATCGCAGGTTCGTAGAGACGTTCATACAGCATCGTGTGCGCCGCACCGAGATGATACTCAGGACGGTCGTCGTCCAGCTGAGACGCACGCAGGAAGGCCGTTCTCGCATCTCTAGGACGGTTCAGGTTGAGCAGGAGCTCTCCCTGCTTAGCATATAGATCTGCACGTCTGGGAGAAAGGCGACTGATGTTGTTGAAGAGGGCGAAGGAGCGCTCAAGGAGCGCCGGCGAGTGCTGCGGATTGCCTGACCGCGCAAACTGCCGGAAGACCTCTCCCAGCTGCTCTTGGAAAGCCGTATCTGGTGGTGATTCCACGAGAAGCGAATCCATTCGCGGCGCAGGACCATAGATGCGGACGAGCTCCTGCCAGACCTTGCGTGCATCTACCCGCCGCTCTGGGTTTCGGATGGCCTGACGTAGGGATAGAGCACCGGAGAGCGTATCTCCTCGAAGGACCTGCAGGTTGGCGAGCTTTACCCAAGCTTCGCCACGACTCGGGTTGGTTGCCAAGACGTTCCGGACGAGTCGCTCGGCACGGGTGTTCGCGCCGCGTGCCTGGTAGTTCTGGGCCGCGATCAGTTTGCCCGCTTCGTTGAGGTCTGGCAATTCCGTGATCCTGTCGAGCGTCGTCAGGACGGCTGCGTTGTCCTTACGTGCGGCGTGCACGTTCAACATCTGCTGATAGACCTTAATCGGCTCGGGCTCCTGCTTGACCAAGATCTCGAGCTGAGTGAGGGCAGCCGTCGTGTCTTTGAGCTCCTTTAACAGAGCGTCGTGGTAGATCCAGCGTGTCGGCAGGTCGTTTCGGTCGAGAGCGAGGGCTCTGCTGGCGGGTATTGTGGCCTCTGCATACTGGTTGAGGGCCGCGAAGTTCCTGGCGAGTGCGCGGTAAAGCGTGGCCGAAGACGTGTCGATCGCGATAGCAGCACGAAGCGAGACGATGGCCCGGTCGCTCCGTCCGCGCATCTCGAGGAGCTTCGCGTTGACGAAGTGTGTCAGTGCGAGCGGGTCGGGTGGCGTAGGCTTCGGGATCGGGCGGAGCGAAATGCCGGTTTCGGGTGCTGTGGCACACGAAACTAGGGCGACCGTCACTAGGGCGGCTAGAGCGCGCCTTAGGGCATTGTAGAGTCGGTGATTCATCTGTTTGCCTTCGGTTTCTTCCTCATCTCCCAGCTTAGCTCCATCCGAGGTAGGTTTTCCAGATCGGGCTGGATGATCAGCGTGATTTCCCGTGTCTCGCCGCTGATCACGGGTGACCCGGAAAAGTCTCGGGCTGGGAAGAAGAGCTTGATCAATCGCTCCTGGCCAGAATAGGTGATCTTTTCTGGGCCGCTGAGCGCGCGCGTCTCTCTGTATCCAGGTTGACCCGTGTAGGTGCCGAAGACATCCGTATAGGTCACGGTCCGTCCCGGCACGCGAATCTCCAGAGCCTCGACCTTGCGAACAGGTTTGGCCTCCATCTTTTCCGGCTCAAATCCCGTTCCGTCCCTGTTCTGTATGAAGAAGATGTAACGGTCGGTCGACAGGTAGTACGCATTATAGGGTGTACTTAGCCTGAGTCGCACGAGTATGTGATCGTCCAGCCCATTCGTGTCACCAAAATTCTGCCAAGCGGATTCGCGATTCTCGAAGGTATGCTCATAGTAGTTGTAGAGTAAGCCGAATTCGACACCTGCCAGGTCGGGGACGAACAGGGTGGCTGAGACGATCAAAGGCGACCGAACGATCAGGCTTCGGAGTGTCGGTGAGTCCGATCGAACTTGGATGTTGGGAGACCGCATGAAGGTATCATTGGCCATCGGGTCGGGCAGGCGGATGTATTGACTGACCGTCCAGATTTCGAGGAGATCCTCGTAGGACCAGTTCGAAGCGGCCGTGTTCGGTCCCGGCACCTCGACTTGGTAGGCCCTTACGTTGTCCTGGAACCGCGGTTTGAGCGGTGAGGCGCTGATCCGATGGAAAGGGACGTCCGCGATCGGATAACCGAGCAGGTCGTCCCTCTTCAGGATGTCGTGCAGCCTCTCCTTCTGCTTGGATGTCAGGACCGATCTGATTGAGTCGAGGTAGGTGTCCGTCTTCACGCGTGTCTGCTTCTGCAGCTCGTGGAGATCCTTGAGGCGGGGGTGAAAGCCTTGCCAGAGTCGGCCTTCGTTGCTCCGTTTGCCATAAGCCCACTGATGGGCGGCAATTGCTGACCGGAGGCCGTCCACCCAGCTATTTAGAGCGTCGACCTGATCGGGTGATGCTTTGACATAGTTAACGAAATGACCCGGTTCAAGGAGGTCGGCTGGATTTGCAGCCTGTGCGAGGCCAATCGGCAGGGTAATGCCAGCAAGAAAGAGGACCGAGCGAAGCCAAGCGTGGTGGAAGGTGTCTTTCATAGAACGAATGGCGTTGTTTTGGGGTGCCCCGGCAAATCGTTAGTTGCCCAAGCGACGCCGGATTGTTGTTGCCGCGCGTAATCCCGCTCAGGTAGAACCGTTTTCGAGCATGAGCTTGTGCATCTCCGATTCAATCTGAACGGGATAGTTGCGGTCGAAGCACGCCGTACAGTAGTGGTTGTCGCCGTTGGGGGCACAGTCGATCATCCCCTTGAGAGACAGGTATCCGAGGCTGTCGACACCAAGGTGTTCCCGAATTTGCTCGACTGTCTTCTCGTTGGCGATCAGTTCCTTCTCCGTCTGGAAATCGATTCCGTAGAAGCACGGTGAAACGATCGGAGGACAGCTCACGCGGACGTGAATCTGTCGGGCCCCCGCTTCGCGGATCATCCTTGCCAGATGCTTGAGCGTCGTGCCCCGAACGATCGAATCTTCAACGATAACCACACGTTTTCCCTTAAGGACGCCGCGTACGGGATTGAACTTGATGCGTACCTGGGCCGCGCGACTGTCTTGGCCAGGTGTGATGAATGTACGACCGACGTAATGGTTGCGGATTAGTCCGAGTTCGAATCGCAGACCCGACTGGTCGGCGTAGCCGAGCGCAGCCGTGTTGCTCGAGTCGGGTACAGAGATCACGATGTCAGCATCAGCCGGCTGTTCGATCGCCAGACGCTTGCCGAACCTGCGTCGTGTCTTGTCGACGTTGTCACCAAAAATGATGCTGTCAGGGCGCGAGAAGTAGATGAACTCGAAGATGCAGTGCGCACGCTTTGGCGACTCCTGTTCCTGGAAGTAGGTGCGTAGACCGTTCTCGTCGATGACGACGACCTCACCCGGTTCAATGTCGCGGATGTAGCGCGCGGAAATGATGTCGAGGGCGCAGGATTCGGAGGCGATGATCCAGGCATCACCGAGTTGCCCCAGACAGAGAGGACGGATGCCGTGTGGATCGCGTGCTGCGATCAGGTGTCGTTCGGTGGCCATCGCGATCGAGTAGGCACCTTTGAGTGGAGCGAGGGCTTCGAGCACTCGATCGGCGATCGACGTGGCTTTCGATTTGGCGAGCAAATGGAGGATGACTTCGCTGTCCGAAGAGGTCTGAAAGATGGCGCCATCCTCCTGCATCTTCTCCCGAAGTGCGGTGGTGTTGACGAGGTTGCCGTTGTGTGCGACGGCAAGGTGACCGCGGCACTCGGCGACGTAAGGCTGCGCGTTGGTCGCCGTATCAAGACCAGTTGTCGAGTATCGATTGTGTCCGATCGCCAAGTGACCAGGCAGACGGTCGAAGATTTCGGGCGAGTGGAATACGTCCGAGACTTGTCCCATCCCTTTGTGCACACGGATAGTCTTGCCGTTGCCGACGGCGATTCCGCAGCTCTCCTCACCCCGGTGCTGCAGCGCGTTCTGGCCAAGTCCGGTCAGCCGAGCCGCGTCTGGATGACCATACACACCGAAGATGCCGCAGTAGTGCTTAACCCCCTGATCCATTTTGCCCCCAAAGTGCAAAAAGATTTCCTGATGGTTCCACTCTCCCCACCACACCCAACTGTCTAGCGAGGCCTTCTGCGCCCACGCTGTCGGCGCGCCCTCCGAGGCCTATCCGGACGACCTTCCGGTTCTTCATCCTCGTTCAGCGCTAAATCGATCTGCTTTTGCTTCCAGTCTGCTCGCGTGACCACGACCGATACACGATCACCCAGACGGAATGCTCGCCCGGTTCGCTCGCCCGTAAGCGTCGCGTTCAGATCATCGAATACGTAGTAGTCGTCGGACAGTGTTCGAACGTGGATTAGTCCGTCGGCGAAGACCTTGTCGATGCGGACGAAGAATCCCATAGCCCTTACGCCTACGATCGTACCCTCGAACGACTCACCGATCCGCTCGGCAAGGTAGCGCGCCTGCTTGATCTTGATCGAGTCCCACTCCGCTTCCTGAGCGATGACCTCTCGGCGGGAAGCCAGTTCACCCAGGTTGGGGAGACGCTCGCGTAGGATGTCGGATCGCGTTTCAGAGAGCCCGCCCTGGAGGTGCTCTCTCAAGATCCTGTGTGTCAGCAGGTCCGGATAACGTCGGATGGGGGAGGTGAAGTGTGTGTAGTCTGTCAGAGCGAGCCCAAAGTGTCCGCCGTTCTTCGGCGTGTAGACTGCTTTCTTCATCGATCGGAGCAGACGTTCGTTGAGTACCATGGCAACCCGCTTATTCGAGATTGAGCGCAGGAAGTCGGTGATCGCCTTTCCTGTCCAGAGTGCCGCTTTTTCGATCCTTACGCCCAAGGACGAAGCGACCGACTTGAACACTTCGAGGCTGTCGACGTCGGGTGCCTCGTGTACCCTGTAGAGCGACGGTACGTCCGCTTTGCTCAACGTGTCGGCGACGACGGTGTTCGCGAGGAGCATGTACTCCTCGATCAGGCGGTGACTTCTCAGCCGTTTTCGCTCGCGGATCGAAACAGGCGTCGCTGTGTGGTCCAGCTCGAACTCCGGCTCAGGGAGGTCGAAATCGATCGCTCCGCCTTCGAGCCGCCGCCCCGTCAGGTCTTGTCTGAGCGATTCAAGGGTTCGAATCGTATCGCCGATCCCACCGAAGTCGTCGTTGCCTTCGATCGCCGATTCCGCCTGTTCGTAGGTCAACCGTGCGTGGCTCCGGATCACGGTTGAGGCTAACTCCGTTCCTACGAGTCTGTTCTCGCTGTCGAACTCAGCGAAGACACTGAAGGCAAGGCGGTCTTCGTTTGGCCTGAGCGAGCAGACGTTGTTCGACAGGCTTTCCGGGAGCATCGGAACTACGTCATCGACTAGATAGACGCTCGTTCCTCTGGCCATCGCCTCGTGGTCCAACGGGTCACCCTCGCAGACGTAGTGACTGACGTCTGCGATGTGTACGCCAATCCGCTTGCCCGAGGGTGTGTTCTCCAGAGAAAGCGCGTCATCGAAGTCGCGTGCGGTAGCCGGATCGATCGTAAAGCAGACTAGGTCTCTGATGTCGAGACGGTATTCGAAGGCTTCTTTGGGGATTGTATGTGGAATCTGCTCTGCAGCAGACTGGACGTGCGGGGGAAACTCACGAGGGAGCTGATGTGCAAGCCTGACTGCCTTGGCGTCGACGCCGGCGTCGTTCCGATCGCCGAGCCTCTCGGATACGCGACCTTCGGGGGGCCGATTCGACGAATCCCAGCTCTCGATTTTGACTCCTACTGCTTCACCGTGCACGGCATCGAGAGTGAGGCCAGAGTCTATGTGTATGACTGACCCGAAGCGATCGTCATCCGGTTCGACGTAGCAGAACCGCCCGCGTCGATGGAACGTCCCGACTAGTTCGGTTAGTCCTCTCTCAAGGACCTTTGTGACCTCGCCTTCCGGCTGGGCTCGTCGGCCCCCGCGGTGACTGACTTTGACTAGGACACGATCCGTGTGGTGCGCGTTTCCGAGGCTCGTTGCCGGGATGAAGACTTCGAACTGAGAACCTTCTGCGGACACGAAACCGAACCCGGCGGAGGTCACGGACAACCGTCCTGTGACCATGTTCTGGTCCTCGACTGCCGCGTAGCGGCTACCGCGGAGGCGCACGATCGAACCGTCACGTTCGAGTTCTTGGAGCGCGCGACGAAAAGACCGGTAGGCGTCATCCGAGATGGATAGCTTCTTGGCGAGCTCTCGGGCCTTAAGTGGTCTGGTCGTGCTGTTTTTGAGGTAGGCGAGGACCCGGTCCCGTTGACTCGAACTGTTCCGAGTGGTCGTATCCGTCAGGAGGTCCTCGCTTGACGCATCTATGTCTCCACTTTACTTTTTGCCGGTCTTTGCCAACAGGTTGAATATACATGAGGTCTCGGGATCTATCAACAGGTCTTGAGAGACTCCGAACGAACACCATCGAAACCCAAATTTGGAGGCTGTTATGCGTGTTTTCCGAGTGCTGGCCATCCTCGCTCTGGTCGTTTTTGTAATGCCGCAGGAGGCGGCCAGTCACTGTGAAATCCCATGCGGGATCTATGGTGATGACGGCCGGTTTGCATCGATTCTCGAGGACATCACGACGATTGAGAAGTCAATGAACATGATTAACGAGCTCTCGTCAGATCCCGGGAAGAATGCGAATCAGCTCGCCCGATGGGTCTTGAACAAGGAGACCCACGCGGATCGGATCCGAGAGGTTGCGGCGCAGTATTTCTTGGCTCAGCGGATCAAGGAACCCGCCGGGGGCGACGCGGCTGAGGAGAAGGCGTATCACGCGAAGCTCGCCTCACTGCACCAGATGATCAGAACTGCGATGAAGTGCAAGCAGACTACGGAAGTAGCGTACACGAAGAAGCTCCAAGATTTGACGCACAGCTTCATGGCGCTCTACGCGGCCAAGTAGAAACACTCTCGACAGCAGAGAATAAAAGGCGCAGGCTCTTTTAGACAGGGTCTGCGCCCTCTCTTTTGTTTGGAGTTTTTCCCTTGCCGGTCGCCGGGAGCCTGTATATATTCGTGGCTGTTAGCACTCGGGGAAACAGAGTGCTAATCAGGAAAGCGGTTTGTATAACTCGTTGTTTAATAGGAGGTTGTCGTATGGCAGTCAAGGTCAAGCCTCTGGGAGATCGGGTCCTTGTTCAGCCCGAGTCCGAGGAGGAGCAGGTCAAGGGCGGGATCATCATCCCGGACACGGCTAAAGAGAAGCCTCAGCGTGGCAAGGTCGTTGCGATCGGAACGGGCAAGACTGACGATTCCGGCAAGAAGATCGCCCTTAACGTGAAGAAGGGTGACAACGTGCTTTATGGAAAGTACTCCGGGACGGAAGTTCGCCTGGACGATGAGGACTATCTGATCATGCCGGAAGGGGACATTCTGGCGATCATCGAGTAACCGAGGAGACTACTGATATGCCTAAGCAGTTGGAATTCGATACAGCAGCACGCGACGCTCTCAAGCGGGGTGTCGACAAGCTGGCTGACGCAGTGAAGGTCACGCTCGGTCCGAAGGGCCGGAATGTCGTGCTCGACAAGAAGTTCGGTTCACCCACAGTGACCAAGGATGGTGTGACGGTCGCTAAAGAGATCGAGCTCGAGGACGCCTACGAGAACATGGGTGCTCAGATGGTGAAGGAGGTCTCCTCGAAGACGTCCGACGTCGCCGGTGACGGCACGACGACGGCCACGGTCCTCGCGCAGGCCATCTTCACCGAAGGTCTGAAAAACGTGACGGCCGGTTCGAGTCCGATGGAGCTGAAGCGTGGTATTGACGCTGCCGTCGCAGCAATCGTGAAGTCGCTCCAGGGAATCAGCAAGCCGGTATCGGGTCACAAAGAGATCGCCCAGGTCGCGTCGGTTTCGGCCAACAACGACAAGTCGATCGGTGACCTGATCGCAGACGCGATGGAGAAGGTCGGTAAGGACGGCGTGATTACGGTCGAAGAAGCCAAGGGTATCGAGACGACTCTTGAGGTCGTCGAAGGTATGCAGTTCGATCGCGGTTACATCTCGCCCTACTTCGTTACGGATACGGACAATATGGAGGCCATCCTTGAGGATGCCTACATCCTGATCCACGACAAGAAGATCTCCGCTATGCGCGATCTGCTTCCCGTGCTCGAGAAGACAGCTCAGACGGGCAAGCCCCTCCTGATCATCGCCGAGGACATCGAAGGCGAGGCTCTGGCCACGCTGGTCGTGAACAAGGTCCGGGGTACGCTCAAAGTCTCGGCTTGTAAGGCCCCCGGCTTTGGCGATCGTCGCAAGTCGATGCTGGAAGATATCTCGATCCTGACGGGTGGTCGCGTGCTGTCTGAGGATGCCGGCTTCAAGCTCGAGAATGCCACGATCGCGGATCTCGGCGAAGCCAAACGTATCGTCCTTGACAAGGACAACACGACGGTCGTCGAGGGTGCCGGAAAGAGCAGTGATATCCAGGGTCGTGTGAGCCAGATCCGTCGTCAGATCGAAGAGACGACGTCTGATTACGATGGTGAAAAGCTCCAAGAGCGTCTCGCGAAGCTCGCCGGTGGTGTTGCGGTCGTGAACGTCGGTGCGGCGACGGAGACGGAGATGAAGGAGAAGAAGGCGCGCGTCGAGGATGCACTCCACGCCACGCGTGCGGCTGTCGAGGAAGGTATCGTCCCTGGTGGCGGTGTGGCCCTCCTCCGTGCGGTCGACTCGCTCGACAAGGTGCGCAGCAGCGCCCGCGGCGACGAGAAGATCGGTGTGGACATCGTGCGTCGCGCCCTTGAGGCCCCGCTTCGGATGATCGCAGCTAACGCCGGCACGGAAGGCGCGATCGTCGTCCAGAAGGTCCTCGAAGGTAAGGATGCCTTCGGCTACAACGCCGATACGGACAAGTATGAAGACTTGATCAAGGCCGGTGTACCGGATCCGACGATGGTGACGCGGTCGGCTCTTGAGAACGCAGCTTCGATCGCCAGCCTTCTGCTGACAACGGAAGCTCTGGTCGCAGACATCCCAGAAGAGGCTCCCCCGGCTCCGCCGGCGCCTCCGGGTGGCGGGATGTACTAAACGCAGTCAGACGAACAAGAGAGCGGTCGCCCGAAAGGGCGGCCGCTTTTTTTGTTGATTGCCGGTTTCAACAGAAGTGATTCTGTCCGAAGAGCGTGACGGCACGCTCTTCGTCGGATCAGAGGAAGCTACGAATAATCTGAGAGGGGCTTGGCACGGAGGAATACTTATCGACTTCCCAAAGGGAGGTTAGCTTCGGCAGACAGATACGTGTCATGATGGAGAGATGCCGATGTAGATCGTGTTTCGGTCGTCGAGACTCAGAAGTGGATTCGTAAACTCGACCACAGATGCTTCTGCCGATTCGAAACACGTCTCTAGCCTGTTCACAACGCTGTCGTCAGGTTCGCCTGCGGACCAGAGACCAAAGACGCCGTTTGGCTCGAGGTGCCGTGCAAGCGTTGCGAGCCCGTTTTCGCTGTAGAAGTTGCTGCTGGCCTCATCGAGTAAGTAGTCGGGTGTATGGTCGATGTCCACGAGGATGGCGTCGAAACGACGTCCTGGATATTCGAGGTCTAAGCCCTGTTGGGGGTTGGAGGCGAGAGAGAAGAAATCAGCGTTGACGAATTTACAGCGGTTGTCGTCAGTCAGCGAGGCACCCAGAGGGACGAGACCTCTTTCGTGCCATCCGATGATGGCGGAGAGATACTCGATCACAAGGAGCGATCCGACATTGCGGTGGCTTAGCGCGGCGTGGGCCGTATAGCCCAGTCCAAGGCCGCCGACCGCAACCTTCATGTCAGAGCACGTAAGCTTTTCTAGACAGCGATCGGCAAGGGCGATCTCCGAGGCCTTGACGAGGCTAGACATGAGGAAGCTGTCGTTCAGCTTGACTTCGTAGACGTCCTGGTCCAGAGAAAGGACCCTGCGACGTCTCAAGATGAGTTCGCCCAGCGGTGTCTTTGCGTAGTCTAGCTCTTCGAAGCTTGCGTTCATGGCATAGAAACGAGCGATGAGCCGAGACTCATCGCCCTGGTTTTGTTCGAGTTGTAGCCTGCTCTAACCGGCCGCCACTTCGTCGGGAACCTCGCTCAGGTTGACACCGGAGCAGAAGGCGACATAGTCGATCAACTCCGTTATCTGCGGGTTGTCGCCGCAGACGGGGCAGTTCACGTCGCGCCGGATGTTGAAGTTCTTGAAGGACATCTGGAGCGCGTCGAACATCAGCAGGCGACCGATCAGTGGGTCACCCGCGTCCAGGATTAGTTTCACAACCTCCGTCGCCTGGATCAGCCCGACGGTCCCGGGCAGCACGCCGAGAACGCCTGCCTCGGCACACGAGGGCGCCATCTCAGCCGGCGGCGGCTCAGGGTAGAGGCATCGGTAGCACGGGCCTTCCTTGTCGCAAGGGAAGATCGTGACCTGACCGTCGAACCTGAAGATGCTTCCGTCGACAATTGGCTTCCCCGTGAATACACAGGCGTCGTTGATAAGGT
>DPVD01000057.1:0-1257 GCA_003526745.1 Candidatus Latescibacterota bacterium | reverse complement strand
CACAGGCGTCGTTGATAAGGTAACGTGTCGGGAAGTTGTCGCAGCCGTTTATAACGATGTCGTAGGGTTCGATGACTTCCATCACATTGTCAGAAGTCAGATAGATCTGATGGGGTATCACGTTACAGCCCGGATTTATATCCTTCAGCTTCTCGTAGGCTGATACGACCTTCGGACGCCCAACGTCGGATGTGCCGTGGAGAATCTGACGCTGAAGGTTCGACAGGTCGACGACATCAGCGTCGACGATTCCGACTGTTCCGATACCGGCCGCCGCCAGATAATACGCAGCCGGGCTGCCCAGCCCACCAGCGCCGATCAGGAGGACACTGGCGTCGAGCAGCTTTCCCTGACCTCGTTCTCCGACTTCCGGTACTAGGAGATGTCGGGCGTAGCGGAAGGTCTCTGCCTTTGTCAGCGGGCGATCTTTTGCCGTTTTGAGACCGGTTGACTGCCAGGCATCCACGCCGCCCTCTATGTACGCTACGTTTTCGTATCCCATGTTTATGAGGTCGCGTGTCGCGAGTGGACTCTGGTCCTCGTCACCATACAGCAGGATGGCTCGAGACCGGTCGTTCGAAATCCCTTCGATCTGAAGTTCAAGGAATCCCCTTGGTACGTTCTCGGCGCCGGGGATGTATCCTTCGGCAAAGATCTCTCGCTCCCTCACATCTAGTAAGATAAGGTCCGCTTCGTTGTTGAGGCGGGTCTGCGCCACCTCGACGGAGATGCTCGAGACCTCGGATTTTACTCTTTCGAGCAGAGCTTCGAATGCTGCGCCCATAGGGCTACTCCTTTGTGTCTTTCCGGCCTAATCTGCTGATCGTTATCAAGATGCGACTCGGTTAAGGTAGGCGAATCGATTGAGGGTCGCAACCTCACCCCCTAAAGAGACGATGCAGCCTTACATGATGTTTATCTCCGGGTCCGAAACCTCCGCCTCGTCTACCAAACCGGTCAGCTGCTTCGCGATAGTCCTGATGGTCTCTGCCGCCAACCCGCCAGATGTCACGATCGGTTCGCCCTGATCGCCCCCTTCGCGGATCCTAGACTCCAGTGCAATGCTCCCGAGAACGGGCACGCCGAAGTGCTCAGACATGGCTTTTCCACCCCCGGATCCGAAGATCTTGGCCGTGTGTCCGCAATCGCAGGAGAAGGCCGCCATGTTTTCGATGACGCCGAGTATGGGGACGCCGACTTTCAGGAACATCTCGCCACCGCGGACCACATCTTCCTGCGCGACGATTTGAGGTGTGG
>DPVD01000445.1:0-3942 GCA_003526745.1 Candidatus Latescibacterota bacterium | reverse complement strand
TTCACTCATTGTGCCTGACTCTGTTGTTTCGGCAAGAGATGCGACCTGATCTCTTCCGCATTCTCTCTGATCAGTTCTACTTGCTCGGGCCAGAACAGGTTCGGAAGCGGTTCGATCGGAATCCAGTCCATCTCAGTGTGTACGTCCGCCTCCAGCGGCTTGACATCGACTTGGTCCGTAAAATACAGGTAGTAATGTGTACGCTTCCACTCAGTCTTCGAGAAGTCGAGACGCTCTTTGACGTCGAGTTTCGTCAGCAGCTGCAGATCTTCCACCCCGACCTCTTCGGCGATCTCGCGTCGGGCTGCCTGCTCGACATCCTCCCCCGGGTCGACGTGCCCCTTCGGTAGGACGGCTGTTTCGTAACCCGGCTCCTTCGCGACGGCGATCAGAATCTCACTGCCGGACACCCGGGCTACAACCCCGCCTGCCGCGACAGACCCCTCTACCCCTTCGGGGCGTGTGTACCAGGTCTCGTCTATCATCACATTCATCCCGTTGCCAGCGGGCCCAAGAGCACCCTTAGCAACGTCGTATCGAGGTAGTTTTACAGTGTCGTGCGTGGGGGCCGCTAAAAAAGCGCAACCAGCACCACCAGCATCGCCCCGTTAATTCTGGGCAGAGTCCGGGCTCTGCAACTACTGCACCAAGCCCCCAGTGCCTCTCTACTCCCAGTATCTCCCGTACAAAGGCCTCAGCCTTTCGCGAGCTGCTGCGCTGATCATGTCCGGATGCGTGATGATCGCAAACTGGGCTGCGCTCAAACATTCACACATCGAAGTTTCTGGCAATCTGACAGCTACGTTCTTCACGATTGCTTTGGCTGTGTCGGCATTCTTGTGGAGCACCTCGATTATCGCGTCGACGGTGACGTCCTCTTCCGCCTCGTGCCAGCAGTCATAATCCGTCCCCGTTGCAATGATCGCGTAACACAGTTCGGCTTCACGGGCGAGCTTCGCCTCCGGGATAGCGGTCATACCGATCACGGATGGCTCAAGCACCTTCCGATAGAAGTGCGATTCCGCACGAGTGGAGAACGCTGGACCTTCCATGCACACGTAGGTGCCGCCATCGTGGACTGTCGCGCCAACATCCTTCGTCGAATCGACCGCCAGACGCCGCAACTCATCGCAGAAGGGATCCGCGAACATCACGTGTCCGGCGATCCCGTCGCCGAAGAAGGTCGATGCTCGCTGACCCCGTGTCCGGTCGAACAGCTGGTCCGGAACGATCATGTCACCCGGCACGATATGCTCCTGCATGATCCCTACAGCGCTCACACCGAGAACGTGCGTCACACCAAAAGTCTTCAGAGCATAGATGTTCGCCCGGTTCGGAATCTCTGCCGGCAGATGCACGTGTCCGCGACCGTGCCGAGGAAGGAAAAAGACCGATCGGCCCTCGATCTTCACCTCGACGATCGCGTCAGAGGGCTTCCCAAATGGCGTGTCGACATAGTGCTCTGACACAACCTCGACGCCGTCCATTTCGTAGACACCGGATCCTCCGATCACGCCGAGTGCAGTGGGTGTGGGTTCGTTCATGCGGTTCCGTTTGTATTGGCGGCGTTGTTTCGTATTGCAGAGATGGTTTGGCGGCGGGTTGTCTTCTTCACTTAGAAGCGATCCTGTCAGCCGTCTTGGTCTTGCTACTCGTCAATCCACGGACTAATGCCCCGGGCGACTTCCAACCGCTCCTTCCGGACAGAAACCCTTCCGCGTCTTCCGTGTCTAATCTTCCGGGATCGATCCCCCGTCCGCCTCACTCGAACCGTTGGCGTCGTATTCGTCAACGAGCTCCTCGACTACCGGGGGATCCGAGAAGGTGAGTTGCGCGAGGTAGTCCTGCTGCGTCTGGATCAAGACCTGCAAGCGCGCCGCGAATTGATCGCGCTGATTCTTCAGCTCCAAGGTCTCGTTACGGATCATCTGTACGTGGTTACGTGCTTTCTCGATCGCGCGATTCCCACGGATGTCCGCTTCCTTTATGATCAGACGGGCCTCCTTCTTCGCGTTCTCGTGAACGTCGTCTGCTGCTTTCTGCGCCGTCCGCAGCGTTTCCTGAAGCGTATCCTCAAGGTCGCGATACCGTTTCACTTCTGACTTGAGGGAACGTTCGCGTTCCTTGAAATCGAGGTTCTCCCGATTCAGGCGCTCAAACTCTTCCGCTATCATCTCGAGGAAGGCCTGTACCTCCTCCGGGTCGATACCGCGAAAAGCTTTCTTGAAGGACTGCTTCCGTATATCCAGCGGCGTGATCTTCACCTTGTGCACCTCGTGCGTTTAGGGGAAACCGTCTCCAGACGGTGTGATCACTGAAGGAGAAGGCTGCCGATTGCAACCTTCACGATATTCATCAGAAAGATCAGTATGATCGGCGACAGATCGATCATACCGATTGGGGGAATGATCTGTCTGAATGGGGCCATGATCGGTTCGGTCAGGCTGAACAAGGTCCAGACGAACCTGTTGTCCCTGAGGAACGGGACCCACGAGGACACGATCCGAACGATAATCAGTAGCATCAGGACGGATACCACTCCATACAAGAGACCACCTAAAATCCTTAGCGGTTCTCCCGCGACAACGCCTCCCATCAGAATCCTCAACGAAGACAGGAGCTCTTCCACCATCGCTTGAAGGAAGTAGGCGCCCAGAAGCGTGATCAGCACAACGATCAGCGGAGCGATACTCATCGCATTCGGCATCGGAAGCGACTGCGCCAGCGGCCAGATCAGGGGGTCCGTCAACCGCCTAACATAATACGAAGCCCATCCAAAAGGGCTGATCTTAAGAAAAAGCCAGCGGCACACCATCAGGACGATCACGGCGATTACGACGAACTGCAACAGCAGGTTGACACCTCTGGCTGCTTGCAGAATCAGTTCGTCGAAAACGGGATACACTTCTCTACCTTCTCACACCGAAAATTGCCGTTCCGACACGGACAATCGTTGCACCTTCCTCGATCGCCATCTCGAAGTCGCCAGTCATACCCATCGACAGGTGGCTGATCGACTCGTGATCCGCCGCAAGATTGTCTCTTAGCTCTCTGAGCATCACGAAGCATCTGCGCACAGCTTCTCGGTCATCCGTATGTGCCGCGATTGTCATCAACCCCTCCAGGCTCAGTCCGCCTATGTCGGCAACGGAGCCCGCCAGCTCGCTGAGATCGGATGGGTCGACACCGAACTTGTTCGCCTCTCCCGACGTATTGACCTGAAGATGAATCGCGACTTCCTTACCCGCGTTCGAAGCGTGCTTGCCGATCTCCTTCGCCAGACGCAGGCTGTCTACGGACTGGATCACGTCGAACAAATCGACAGCAATCCTAGCTTTGTTGCGCTGCAGGTGCCCGACCAGATGCCACGAGGACGACCCTGAGATCGCGGACACCTTCGCTTGGGCCTCTTGGACCCGGTTCTCGCCGAGTGTACAGGCGCCGGAGTCCACCGCGCATTGCACGATCTCGGCCGGCCAGGTCTTGGAGACTGCAACAACCAAGACATCACTTGAGGGCCTTCCGGATCGGCCTGAGGCCTCTGAAACACGTGCCTGAACGACCTCGAGATTGTGGCCTATTTGCGTGCGGATAGTGTCGAGATCTGGTAAGGCAGGATTCGATTCGGACACTGCAGAAATCCCCAATAAAGCCAAGTCCAACAAAGACTTATTAATATAGGGATCTAGTAGGATCCTGGCAACCGAAAATCAATGCTCTTCCCCGAACAACTTACTGATTTAAAAGCATTTACGAAAACTACCCATTCTGTGGATAGATGATTCGCACCCACCCAGATACAGGAAGAGAGAGATGCCGCGAAACGGATACGGACACATGGTCCAGAATCACTACCTGAAACGCCTTCGTGAGATACAGGAAGAGAGAAGGGCCAGGCTAGAAGCGATCCATTCACCTGAACAGGCTCGGGCTTATCAGGAA
>DPVD01000131.1:0-5183 GCA_003526745.1 Candidatus Latescibacterota bacterium | reverse complement strand
GGCTCGCCACTCCTTGTAGCAAGCACTCTCACAGCAGCAAGCAGGGCGGTCAGTGCGAGCGTTCCCACCCCAAAGAACAAAACTATCCGATCCGCTGGCTTCATAATGATCGAGCCACCTGCCAGCAGTACTGCAAGCATTCCCGATACCCTTGCCAGCATCCGGATCCGTGTTGACATAGGTCGTTCAACATCCGAACCTCGATGACGAAGCAGATCTACAATAACCCCTCGACTCTCACGACCGACGGCGCGCCAAACAACAAGGCCCACGAGTAAAACGCTGAGTAGCCATCCGATCAGAAACGAAACAGTCGAACCATCGTAGATAAGCAGGCTTGTTCCAACCGCGCCGATCCACCAAGTCGAGAGACCATGAATCATCAAACGAGCGTAGGCCGCGGCACCCAGAAATCCTGCCAAACCGCCCAATACTGCAAGCGTGACCCCTTCGATAATCAAGAGTCGACTGACCGATCCGGTTTTGAAACCAACCGCCTTCATAAGACCGATTTCGGATCGCCGGTCCTCCACACCCAGCTTAAACAGCTGTGACACCATCGTCAGGCTGGCGACAAGGAGGAACGTGCTGAACCCGAAGAACAGCCCTCTGAAATCAGCCGTTCCTCTGGCCGCTTCGAGTCCGTTCGCTCTCAATGCCAGTACGCGAATACCTTGGTTCTCTGGGCTCAACCGTTCGAGCAAACCACGCACTATGTCGTCCCGACTCACATCAGATACAAAACGAACTGAGGTCAGATTGCCAAACCTGTTCTTCCAAATCCGCTGACCCAAAGCGAGTGGTAAAAACGCCTTTGGCGTAGCTCCGTGTTCGTCCCAGTAGTCTTCATCCAGAGTCGTTATTGCGCCGAGATCAACGGGGAAGGGCGCGTCCCAGTCCGCCATGTTGTTCGCGTCGCGCACCCCGGGAAACTCCGGCGTCAGCGTCCGATCGGCTGCTACTCCATTTATCGCAACAGGCTCTCGCATTGGAAGACGGATCTCCGTCTCAACGAATCCCTCATCTCGTTCCAACTCGTAATATCGAATCGTAACCGTATCTCCCTTCACGGCGCCGAGCCTGGCTGCAGCGTGACCATTGAGAATCACATACGAATCAACGGAGTCATCGGTTTCGTCCAGACGTCCCATCGCCGATATCATCGAGTATGGAACGCTACCACGATCCGTCGACATCCGATTCGCCAAATAAGTGAGGACACCGTCTGCACTTACACCGTACTGAACGGCCGCGTGCCGTGCTGCCTCCGCCACAAGCTCTTTCAGAAAGAATTGATCGCTCTCCAGGATCAACGTTTCCCCCGACCTCTTCAGCTCGAGACCATAGTCTTCCAGGTCGACAAATCCGTCGAGACGGACGAGTTCATTCTGACTCGATTCAATCAGGATCCGGTTGACCCGTCCATCGACCTTCAAAAACTTCTGGAGCGCACGAAGTTGTACAAAAGCGACAAGCGGAATGCTCTGGTTGGGCTCAAACGAGAATCGTCCCCCGGCTTCATCTTCAGCCGTCGCTCCGGCGCTTACCCTGCGTCGGATTACACGATCTTCTGCGCCATCCTCGCCGAACAGAAACTCCCGGTGTATATCCGTATGTGTTTCTATCGAAAGGATGAGAGCATCTCCTTCTTCGATCTCGAGTGTGCGCTTCAGAGGACCGTTTGGATGGAGTATGCGGAGTCGGCTGGATCGTGACGAATCGGTTGGCGAGTGCTCAAAAAACCCACCAAATCGCTCGTCAACACCGAACAGCAACACCTTATTCGCCCGTCGCCCCGATGAGGCCACCTGGATTGATGCGTGAACGGCGATCATCGGCGCCGTCCGAGTGACTGCCTCGTTGTTGCTCAATTCGTCTGCCAAATGCTGACGAACATATCGAGACGCCACAACGCACTGATCAACACGGCCAAGACGTCCGAGTGTCAACTGTCTGAGGCTCTCCTCGACAGAGTCACCAACCAAAAGCGCGCCTGTCAGGACCGAAGTCGCGACAGCCGCGCCAAGCAGCACTGCGAGGTGGATTCTCCAGTAGTGGGTCAGACTTCGTAGCATTGCCCTTCACGCAACCTAAAATGTCGGTTTGTCCGGCTCGCGAGCGTGTCGCTATGTGTGATCAGGATCAGTGCGCGATCTTCCCCATCACTTGTCTTCAAGATGGTCTCGGTGACCTGATCCGCCGTCTGCTGGTCGAGGTTTCCCGTCGGCTCGTCGCATAGCAGAAGTCGCGGTCGCATGATCAGGCTTCTCGCGATCGCCACCCTCTGCCTCTCTCCACCGGATAACTGTGCTGGCAGATGCGTCAACCGTTCGCCCAGCCCAACTGTCTGGAGAAGATCGCGCCCTCTAGCCTGATCATTCTCCGTGACATTCCCAAACGCCCGTATCGGCAAGAGCACGTTTTCGAGCACTGAAAACTGTGGCAACAGATAGGCATCCTGAAACACGAACCCAATTCGCTCGTTACGAAACCGGGAAAGGGCACCATCATCAAGCTTGCTCGGGTCCTCCCCTTCGATCATAACGAATCCCGAAGTCGGTTCGTCCAAGGTACCGATGATGTGGAGCAAGGTGCTCTTTCCAGAACCAGAGGGGCCGGTGATAGAAATGGATTCGCCGGCCTGCACAGATATAGTTATGTCGGTCAGGATGGATAGAGAACCGTAGGATTTTGAAAGACTTTTCGTTATAAGGACAGGCATAAATGAATCGGCAAGACGGCAAACGCTAGGATCTGCGTCTGTTCCCTTCAATTGAGATAATAAGATTCCATAGCATACGACCAAGGCAAGATGTAGCGCGCCGTGTTGGCACCTTAGCTTCTTCGGTCACATAGTGGCCAGCCAGCTCAGCCAGCGTCTTCAGTTCCTTGAGTGAACCGTGGGCTGCTGAGAAACCGAACGTAGTCACCCTGGCTTGCACGACCCTATCCCTCTGCGATCTTCGCCAGAGCGGCTACAGTAGCGCGACGGAGCTATTACGCAAGTCCGAATTTCTCCTCGTTTGGAAAAGTACCCAACAACCGATAGGCCATACCTACAAGATCCATCCCAACCTACACCACCTGAAAATCCGCCCAGAGTCCATAAGCCTTTCTTTTTTTGGCCCACATCGCTCTGGATGTCCTCGCAAAGTCTGCAGTAACCCTGCCCCCTGCCCTTCAGCCTCGCCTGCCACATATCGTTCCCCCATTACCTTGCCTACTTTCGCTCTATCCGTACTCTTTGATCTTCCCAGCTACCTCCCTCGGAATCTCAACCGCCCTCATCTTCTCCCCCGGATTACACACGCAGCAAGCAACCCCTATCTCGCCTTCTGCAATTAGCGTATCTCCTCTCATTATCGTGTGCGCATAGGTCAGCGACCGGTTACTCTTCCTCTTCACCCACAAGGTGATCGTGAGCTCGTCTTCAAAGAAGGCTGGCGATTTATAGTCGCACGAAGCACTCATTCGGGGCCAACCAATATGGACGCCGTCTCGCTCGGACAGTACGGACGTACCGAGCAGTCTCAGGAACTCGTGCTCGACCGATTCCATGTAGATAAAAAATCTCGAAAAATGCACGATCCCTGCCAGATCGGTGTCGGAGAACTCGACGCGACGCGTCGTCGTGTAGGTGCTGTAGACCTGTCCCACCTAGTGCGGCCTGAACAAAGTCACGAGAGACGCGCCACCGGCTGCCATCAGGATTCCGACGACAAACTGCCAGTTAATCGCGGCCAGCCCTGCGGAGGGAGGATGCACGACCATCGAGACGATCGCATTCACTATCGGTGCGCCGGCAAACACGATTGTCATCACCACCGGTGGCGTACCTTTGGCTCCGAAGGCGAGGAGGATCCCGAACGCTCCCAAAGCACCCGCACACCCAGCGATCAGCGACCACCAAGTGCCCTTGCCCGGGAAAGTCCATTCGACTCCGCCCACCTTCAGCACGACCAGGGACCCGATCACTGCCGTCAGCAGATAAGCAACACCTACGAACAGGAACGCCTTGTAGCGTCCGTTCACGGGGTCCTGCATGCCCATCTGTCCTGTGTGCAGCAGAATACCGTAGCATCCCCAGGAAGCAACGGTGATCATCGAAAAGCTCAGCCAGGTCATCCCCCCTGCCAGCTGTTCGTTCGGCATAATCCCTCCTATTTGTCTATCTCGATGAGATACCGATATGTCGTTCGTATACCTTTATTGCATCTTCAGCCATCCTGTCGTCGTTGTAGTATGCACGCACACCAGCTGCACCTTTGGCCGACAGATCCATCCGCAGATCAGGATCGTCGATCAGTCTCAAGATCCCGGTTGCCACATCCGCCGGCTTCAGTGTGTCCACTAGAATCCCACCCTCGGTCTTCGCGATATACTCCGGGTAAGATCCGTGGTTGGGAAGCACGACCGGCACACCACAGGCCATCGACTCGAGCGCAAACAAACCCTTCGCTTCCTGATAGGGCGTTGGCACTGACAGGATATCCAGATCCCTTAGAAACGCGACCTTCTCTTTTCTCGAGAAGTCGTGGGTGTATTCTATCCGGTCCTCGATACCCCAGGATGCTGCCTGGCGCTTCACGCCCTCGCAGTAAGTTTCGTCCTTCTTCCCGAGCCATCCAGCCACGTGAAGCGTGAGGTCTCGATCGCTATTCTGCACGAGCTGATAGAATGCTTCGACCAAGATATGTAATCCCTTTTCGGGACAGATGCGCGCCAGATACCCAATGCGGATCTCGTCGAGAGCGTTGCGGGCTCTCGACTCCGGGTAGCCGCGGAGATCGATGCCCAGCGGAACCACGTCAACCTTCTCACGATCGACCTCGACATACGCGGACATCGCACTCGCGCAGTAGTCGGAGGTCGCCACAAAGCCCATCGCTCTGGCGGCGTGTTGGACCATCAGCTCTCGAGCCCGTGTCCTATAGGGCTCGACCAGGGCATCGAGGAAGATATCCTCACCCTGGAACGCAACGATAACCGGGACCCCGAGCGCCTGCTGGATCGGATCTGCGAGCCCCAGGAAAATCGAATTCGTCAGCTGAACAATATCCGGACGGAACTCCCGAAGCCAATGAATCAGCTTGTCGAGCTCTTTTGCTTGAGGGCCCGCCTTCCACTCAAGCATTGACACGGTCAGACCACCAAGATCTTCTGGGCTCGTAGACGAGGAGAGC
>DPVD01000170.1:0-5953 GCA_003526745.1 Candidatus Latescibacterota bacterium | reverse complement strand
TTCTGGGCCTGCACGACTTCATCGGGCTTGAGGTATGCGCTTTCACCTCCGGGGAGCTGGCCGCTGAGCAGCTGTTTGGCTTCATCGATGCTCTTGACGGCTCCCGTGGTGAACATGATCATCAGACCGATCGCCAAGAACGACAGCGTCATGCCGATGACTAGCAGTAGGACGAGGGCTATTTTTTTCACGGTTCCGAGTTTTCCTGTCTGCTCCTGTGAGCGGTCCGGTTCGCGGTCTCATCGCTCTCGGCCTGCTCGCGTCTGCGCCCTTCCTTCTTGAACGACGCGTGGTCTCGGGTCCTGAGGTTCTCCAGGACCTTGTTTTCTTGGACGGCTTTGACCAGGTTCTCGTGGCGATCCTCCGTTACCTGTTTCGCCTGATCTACGCGCTCCTGCTGTTCCTCAATCTTCTTGTCCAAGTCGCTGATATACTCGTGGGCCGCCTGAAGGTCGCGCGGGTTGAGCTTGCCCGACTGATTCGACCTGAGACGATCCGTCTGCCGCTGCTTATGATTTTGCAGATCAGAGAGTTTGCCTTCCTCGATGTTCTGCGCGCCCTGCGCCTCACCGAGAGCCTGCTTCTTCAGGTCTTCGTGGCGTTCCCTGGCCTTCCTGACCGAGTCGAGACGCCACGTGAAGCGCTTAGCCAATGCGGTTTCCTGTCCTGTCCGACGCCGGCAGGGGCGCGATCGGTTCGCACCACTCGCTCATTGCTGGACTGCTTCTGTCACCCCGTAATGATCTTGCCTCGTGGCTCATTTCTATTCCTGGCGGCGGTGCAGGGGGTGGAGTAACCAACCGCCGATTGGTTACTCTGCCAGCAGCCCGACCATCTGTTCGAAGGTTTTCTGGAACGGTGTGTTTTCGTCGATGTCTTGTCTGAGGAAGCCGTTGATGTCGGCGACATACCGGATTGCATAGTCGATCTCGGAGTTACTGCCTTCCTGGTAGGCGCCGACGTTGATGAGGTCCTCTGCTTCACGGTAGTTGACCAAGATCTCTTTAATCCTGTTCGACGTTTTGAAATGGGCGTCTGAGACGACGTCGACCATCACTCGGCTGACGCTTTCGAGAACGTCTATTGCCGGGTAGTGTCCCTGCGACTGCAGCCTGCGTGAGAGGACGATGTGACCGTCGAGGATCGACCGAACCGTGTCGGCGACGGGCTCGTCCATGTCGTCACCCTCGACGAGCACGGTATACAGACCCGTGATGCTGCCGGTCTCGCCCATCCCTGCACGTTCGAGAAGTCGGGGTAACATGGCGAAGGTAGACGGTGTGTAGCCTCGCGTCGTCGGTGGTTCACCAATGGCTAACCCCACCTCGCGTTGAGCCATCGCTACCCGTGTGACGGAATCCATCATAAGCATCACGTTTTTGCCCTCATCGCGGAAGTACTCAGCGATTGCGGTTGCGACCTGCGCTCCCTTGATCCTGACCAGAGCCGGCTGATCGCTTGTTGCGACGATGATGACCGAACGGTCAAGACCTTCCGGTCCAAGGTCACGCTCTATGAAATCTCTGACCTCGCGTCCACGCTCGCCGATCAGGGCGATGACGTTGATATCCGCGTCAGCGTTACGGGCTAGCATGCCGAGCAGAACGCTTTTTCCGACGCCGCTACCAGCGAAGATGCCCGCTCGTTGACCCTTTCCGCACGTGACTAGGCTGTCGATAGCCCGGATCCCCGTGCCCAGCGGCTCCGTGATCCGCTGTCGCCCCAGGGGATCGGGTGGGGGAGCGATAACCGACCGCTTGTCCGTAGACCAGATCGGTCCCTTTCCGTCGATCGGCTCACCCAGACCGTTCAGAACGCGTCCCAAGAGGTTTTTTCCGATGCTCACTCGGAAGGCCTTGTCGTGCGCTGTGACCTTGCTGCCCGGAGCGATGCCTTCCATCGGGCCGAGTGGCATCAGAAGGACGCGGCTCTGTTTGAAGCCTACGACTTCCGCGAGGACGGGCGGACCGCTGGCCGCGTTCGTGATCGTGCAGAGTTCTCCGACCGACACGGGCGGTCCGTCTGACTCGATTACCAGACCGACAACCTGGTTGACCTTCCCGCGTATCCGGACCGTGTCCGTGTTGTCGAGTCGCTGGTTCAGTCGATGAGCGTTCACGCGTCCGTTGAATCCTCGTGCGGTCTGTTGATCTCTTCGATCAGTGCAGTGTGTAGTCGCTCCAGCCGCTCCTCGATCTGTGCATCCACGTCGCCGATCGGTGTGTCGACGACGCATCCGCCTTGAGTCACGGTCGGTTCGGCCTCGATGAGCAGGTGGTCGATGCTCTCGAGCGATTCGAGCCAGTCATTCCTGTGACGGCGTACTGCGTCCAGGTCATTGGGGTTGACCCGAATGATGATTTTTGTCTTGTCTTCTACGTATGCGAGGCAGTCGTGGACCGCCTGGAGAACAACCTCGTTGTTCTGTTTGATCTCGACGTTGATGATCTTCTGTGCGATCCGAACCGCAAGATTCGTGACGGTCGAGTCATACGTCCGGAGTGTGTCCTTCCACTGACCGGTGAGCGTGTCGAAGAGTTCCTGAAACCGAACGACCTCATCCTCACTCTGGTTGAGGCCCTGCTTCATGCCCTCGTTCGTGCCGTCTTCGAATCCGGCGTGATACGCGTCTTCTTTTTCCTGCTGGAAGCGCTCCTCGAATTCTTTGAGCCGAGATTCGACGATTGACTCGATCTCTATTGCGGGTGCAGGCAGGGTGGCGTCCTCCTGCGTGTCCTGATCCGTTTGCTCCGGAAAAGGGCTGAGACCCGCGTCAGCTTGGTCAAGGTCGGCAACGTTCTCGAGACTGATCGCGCCTTCTGGGTCGGATTCTTCCGTGCCCTCGTCGGCCGTTCCTTGCGATTCCTCGCTAGCGGACCCGCTTTTGTGTTCGTCCGCGGAGTCAGGCGTCCCGCCTTTCTCTGCGTCGCCTGATTCGCCACCGACTGAGCTGACCGTCGGTTCATCCTCTGCGTCTGTGTCTTTGGAAGACACCTCAGTGCCCTCATTCTGAGCGATGCCATCTTGCTCAAAGGCATCGTCTTCCTCGACGACCGCCTCACTCGGATACTGGGATGTCTGAACCGAAATGACGACGCTTCTTTCGGATACTTCAGGTGAACGTAGAACGCGATTCATCGATCGTTAACCCTTTTGGGAAACCACACCCAAGGCACCGCTCAGCGATTCCTCTGCCTGCTCACGCGGATGGTTCATCAGGTTGCACCGCGGTCGCGCTGTGACTCCTCGATTAGCATCGTGCGGATCAGCTTGGCTGCATCCTCCGGTCGATCGGATATGAGCTGAGCGATACGGCCTAGGATGATTTCGTGCGGGGTCTCAGGCAACTCTTCGCCTGCATCGTCCTCTTCGAGCTCGCGTTGAGCCTCCATCGCAATCTCTTCCTCGCGTGCCACACCGCGGCCGATGGCGCCGATGATCGCGCGCAGAATCAGGAGGGCAACGACGATGGCGATACCCTTGGCGACTTGGAACACGATCGTCATGATCAGTTCCTGTGTCTCTTCGTCCTGCTGCTCCTGTGCCGCGGCCCTCTTCAGGTCCTGGGTGGCGAACTGGAAGGTGCTGACCGTGATCAGGTCGTTTCTGCTCTGATCGAACCCGATGGCGCCCCTGACGATTCCTGTGATGTTCGTGATATCGTCCTGTGTTCTGGGCTCGGTTTGGAACTCTCCAGGATCCAGCCCGATGACGGGCTTCTGCTCGTTGATCATGAGAGCAGCAGTCATGCGCTTCAGACCGCCAACGGAACCGGTAATCCGCCGGATCGAGGAGTTGATTTCATAGTTCGACACCGTGTTTTCCTTGGTGCCCGCTTCGGCGGAACTCTCTTCGCTCCGCTGCTCGCTTCGGGTGACGGACTGTTCTGGATCGTAGCTTTCCGTCGTTTCTTCCCGCTGATCGAAGTCGAGCTCCGTAGTAATACGAACAAATGCCTGATCGGGGCCGAGAACACGGTTCAGGATGTCCTGGGTCCGCTTTTCCAAATATGCCTCGACATCGCGCTGAATTTCAAGCTGTTTGGCTGTGACGCGTGCGAGCGGGTCCATCTCCTCAGAGAGCATGTTCCCGAGGTTGTCGACAACTGTGATCCGGTTCGGATCCAGCCCTTCCACGCTGCTTGCCACCAGTCGCTGTATGCCTTGAATCTGCGCGCGGGAGAGCTTCATGTTATGGCGCAGCGTCAAGATAATCGAAGCGGTAGCAGGCTTTTCCTCGTCGGTAAATAGACTCGCCTTAGGCAGAACTACGTGCAGTCTGACGTCGTCCACCTGCTTGAGTTGGATGATCGTACGGCTAAGCTCGCCCTCGAGTGCCTGCTGGTGCTTGACCTCCTGCAAAAACTCGGTCATTCCTAGCGGTATTTCGTCGAAGACTTCGTATCCGATGAAGCCTGTTTTCGGAAATCCTTCCGTGGCAAGCGCGTTCCTCAGTGTGAGGCGATCCTTTTCAGGAACCAGCACGATCGAGCCGTCTCCGCCGATCTTGAAGTCCTGGTTCATTTCCCGGAGTCGCGAGGCCAGTTCGCCTGCTTCCTTCATGTCAATGTCGGCGTAGAGCGGGAGATATTCGGTGTTGCTGCTCTGGTCGCCTGACATGGTCAGCAATAGGAGGACGAGAACGAGAGCGCCGGCGCCTCCGCCGACGACCATCTTCTTCGTTCGGTCCATCTCGCCGAACATCTGGTTAATCTTTTCTAAGTATTCCTTTAAGGCATCCATCGATACGCGTCTTGTGTGTGTGGTGTGTGTTGGCGCGTTTTGGTTTTACGTGTCAGGCCACTAGACCTGGATTCGCATGATTTCCTGGTAAGATTCCATTACCCTGTTTCGAATCTCGATTAGCAGGTCGAGCGCGACACCTGCCTCTTTGCTCGCCACCATGACCTGATGCAGATCCGTGATCTCACCGGCGACAAATGCCTTGAGCGCGCTTCCCGACCGATGCTGGAGGTGGTTGACGTCGCCAAGGAAGTCCTGGACTAGCCCGAGGAACTGCTGATCGTCCTGCGGTTTGTCGACACCGAGCGTCCGGTTTTCTCCGGACCTGATGATCTGTCCGGATTGCTCAAGCTGTCCGAACGACTGTGTGCCTCCGTGTCCGCTGGAGACACTCGAGATGATGCTTCCGCCCAAGGCCACGTCAGGCTCCCTTTCCATCGAGGATCGACTTGATCCGAAGAACGTTTGGGATGTAGAGCTTGGTCTGCAGGGGCAACTTCCTTCGTTTAACGGATCCTGGACCTGCGTTGTAACCCCAGAGCGCGAGGTCGATTCGCTGGAACCTCTTTAGCAATTTGCTGAGGTACTGGGTCCCCCCGTAGATGTTCTGTGCCGGATCGAAGCTGTTGCTGACACCGATGTCGGATGCTGTCCCGGGCATCAGCTGCATCAGGCCTTCAGCGCCCTTGTTCGACACCGCATCCTTGTCTCCTGCAGATTCGACATAGATGACCGCGCGAACGAGGTTCGGTTCTAGACCGTTCATTTTGCTATAGGTGTCGATCAACGGGTCGTATGTGGCGATGCGGTCCAGGATGACGTCACTCAGGCCCTTGCGGTTGCTGTTGGCGAACTCAAGGGCTTCCTGGCCGGGTACGAAACCCTTGAGCGGATCCTGCTCGCGTACGAACGGTGTATGCGAGATCGTGATCTTTTCCACCGATGGGCTGAGCTGGGCCGGGATCTTGCGCCCCGTGCTCTTGTAGACGATGTGACGGAAGGTGTCGTGCTGGCTGCTTCGAGCCATGACGGCGCGCGCGCTGTAGTAGTTGAGCTGGTCGGCCACAGAAGGCGATTCGTTTGCACCGGACTCGCTTGAGACGATGGTAATTGCGGCCGAAATCAGGATGTGTTTGCGCATGATTGTTTTGTCTTGAAAGGACTAAGCCTGAAGGTCGAGTTGGGTGCCGAGTAAGGCCGGTGGGTCGCTG
>DPVD01000181.1:3792-4857 GCA_003526745.1 Candidatus Latescibacterota bacterium | reverse complement strand
CACTGGACGCTGCCGTAAGCCTCCTTGACCGTCGGCTTGTAATAGACCAGCATCAGCGTTCCTGTGATCGCTTGGAGTACGAAGAGAAACAGCGCGATCGAGCCGAAGGTGTAGAGGAAGTTCACGTGCTTGGGGATGGGCTTCCGGAGATTGTCTGCGACGAACGCAATGGCACTTTGGACATCAATCCGCTCCTGAACCCATCCGATGAGTTGAGTCGGACGTATCATGCCTTGTAAATCCTGTCTACATCGACACGAACTGAGACGCGTTCGAGACCGTCTGGCGGCGGACCGGCGACTACTGTCCCTTCGAGGTCGAAGACCCCGCCGTGGCAAGGGCACTCGATCGCACTAAGTGAGTCGTTCCAGCGAATGATGCAGCCGAGATGCGAACAGACAGCCTCGTAGCCGAAGAGCTGTCCGTTCTTTCTGACGATGAGTGTGGGTTTACCGAAGAGGCTACCGACTTTGCCGATACCTTCAGTGATGTCTGCGGGCGATATCGGTGTTCCGTCGGCTGTCTGGAATTCGGGTGAACCCAACTGGTTTGGGTTCAGCGGCGACAGGAATGCCAAGATCGGAGCAAGCAATCCGGTCAGCGTAGTCAGCCCTGTGATCGCCAACAGCGTGTCGATCGTCTTTCGACGTGTCAGAGGACCCTCCCTTGTGATTTCGAGGAACAGGCAGCGTTTGATAACTCTTACACGCTTGATGTCAATGGAAGGTTTGGTGGATTGAGGATCGAGAATGGGGGATAGAAGATTGAGAAGTGAAAGTCATTGATGCGGGTCGAAACCGAGATTTGTTGGAGACCTAGAGGTCGAGGGAGAGGACGGCCTCTTGGACTTCGGCGGCGGATGCGTGGAGGGCTTTGGATTCGTCGGGTGTCAGGCCTATTTCGATAATGCCTTCGACACCGGCTCCACCAAGCTTGACGGGGACGCCGACGAACAGGTCGTGGATGCCGTACTGGCCCGAGAGATAGGCGGCACAAGGGAGGATACGCTTCTTGTCACGAACGATGGCTTTGACCATTTCGGCGACGGCTGCGGCGGGGGCGTAA
>DPVD01000181.1:0-3487 GCA_003526745.1 Candidatus Latescibacterota bacterium | reverse complement strand
GCGTAATAGGCGCTGCCCGTTTTCAGATGACCGACAATTTCGGCACCGCCGTCACGAGTCCGCTGAACGATCCGGTCGATCGCGCACTGATCGAGAAGCTCTGAGACAGGGATACCGGCAACTGTTGTGTATCGGGGGAGCGGGACCATAGAGTCACCGTGTCCTCCGAGCACGAACGCGGTGACGTCTTCGACAGAGACGTCGAGTTCGCACGCGAGGAAATAGCGGTAGCGAGCGGTGTCCAAGATGCCGGCCATGCCGACAACACGCTCAGGTGGGAAACCCGTCTTCTTGAAGGCGACATGGGTCATTGCGTCGAGCGGATTGGTGACCGTGATGACGATCGCGTTCGGGGCGACGCGTGCGATGTGCTCGCAGACTGATCCAACGACTTCGGCGTTTGTGGCGAGAAGGTCATCTCGGCTCATACCGGGTTTCCGGGCAATGCCCGCAGTCACGACGGTAATCCCACAGTTGCAGAGGTCTTCCGGATCGTTCGTACCCTTGATCAGGGTGTCGAAACGGTCCACGGGTGATGATTCCGCGATGTCGAGCCCTTTGCCCTGAGGGATGCCCTCAGCTACATCGAGGAGAACAATTTCCCGTCCCAGTTCCTGCTGTGCGATCAGCTGCGCAGTCGTTGCACCGACGTTTCCTGCTCCCACCACTCCGATCTTCACGTCACCACTCCGGTTACCGTTAAATAACGAAAAGCGCCCTCGGAATCTCGTCCGAAGGCGCTCAAAAAGCAATGCCGATTCAGGGGAGAGTCCGTTATTAAGACTCAGTGTAGACGGAGACCTTCTTCTTGCTTTTTCCGAGTCGCTCGAAGGTCACGATGCCATCGATGACGGAGAAAAGTGTGTCATCCTTTGCTCGCCTGACGTTCGTGCCCGGATGGATCCGGGTCCCGCGCTGACGGATGATGATGCTGCCGGCTGAGACGAACTCGCCACCGTAGGCCTTGACACCGAGTCGTTGACCTTGACTGTCGCGCCCGTTCCGTGAACTCCCGACACCTTTCTTATGCGCCATTGTATCCTCGCGATCCGTTACGCTGAGATTTTGTTTATCTGCAGGTCTGTGAAGGGCTGACGGTGTCCATTCGTCCGGCGATATCCCTTACGTCGCTTCATCCTGAAAACACGAATTTTTTTGGCTTTTCCCTGCTCGACGATGCTGGCTTCTACTGATGCACCCTCGACCCGAGGCGTTCCGACCTTCGTGTCACCATCCTGACCTATCAGGATTACCTTCTCCAGTGTCACCTTGTCCCCGGGCTCACCTTCGATCGTGTTGACACGGATCGTATCGCCTTCCTCAACTTTGACCTGGCTTCCGCCAAGATCCACGACTGCGAACATACTTCCTCCGAAAACCTCTTGGAGCTTGCGATTCGGGTCATCCGAACCGGCTCAGAAAATATGAAAATAGAGCGGTAAGAGTATCGAGAACACCATTTTATGTCAAGTTTTAAATTCGTTTGTGATGTCCTGCTTCCTCTTCCGGGAGAAGATTCTATACGTGTTCGGTTTAAGTGAATCGTCCGTCTCGACGTTGAGCCACACCCGCGTGGATTTCCGCATACTCTTGAGTCGTTCTTTTCGATTCTCGAGCAGGTATGCGCCCATCTCCGGGTGGACCATGACCGTCAAACGTCGCTCGATCGCTGCCGCACGGCTTCGTTTCAGCCAGCGCTCGATCGAGGAGAGGGTTGTTTCCTTGCTGAGGATGCGACCGGTCCCGCCGCAGGTAGAGCACTGCTCGCTGTAGGTGAACAGCAGGCTTGGCCGTACGCGTTGACGCGTCATTTCCATCAGGCCGAATTCGCTGATTTCGGAGGTTCGGGGTCTGGATCTGTCGCGTCGAAGCGCTTGACTGAACTCCTCTTCGACTTTGCGCCGGTTCTGGGGGAACATCATGTCGATGAAGTCGATGACGATGAGCCCCCCCATGTCACGGAGCCGGATCTGCCGGGCAACCTCACGGGCGGCCTCGAGGTTGATCTTGAGGACCGTTTCTTCCTGGTTGTCGCGTCCGACATAGCGGCCGCTGTTGACGTCGATCGCGAGAAGGGCCTCGGTCTGGTCTAGGACGAGGTATCCACCTCCTCTAAGCCAAGCCTGGCGGTCGGCAGCCTTCTGAATCTCCTCCTCGATCCCGAAGGCGTCGAAGATCGGCGTCTTATCGCTGTGATACTCCACCTTGTCGCGCAGATGAGGTGAGACGCCTTTTAGGTAGCTGATGATCTTCTTGTATTCCTGCTTGGAGTCGGTTACGAGCCGGGTGACTTCGTCTGTGAAGAGGTCACGAATCAGGCTCGAGGTCATTGCCATTTCCTTGTGGAGAAGCCCGTCCTCTTGCTGCTTCTGACCCCCTCGCTGAATCCGCTTCCACGTGTTGATCAGGTCCTTGAGGTCGCGGCGGAACTCCCGGTCGCCCTTGCCTTCCGCTTCTGTGCGTACGATGACGCCAAAGCCGCTGGGTTTCAAATTTCGCGCCAGGTCCTTGAGACGGCGTTTCTCGCCCCAGTTCGTGATCTTCCGGGACACGCCGACCTTGTCTCCGTTGGGAACGAGAACCATGAATCGACCTGCGAGCGAGGGAACAGCTGTGACCCGCGCTCCCTTCGTGCTAATCGGCTCCTTCTTGATCTGGACGACGATGCTCTGGCCCTTCTTCAGGATTTCGTCGATCTGAAAGACGGGTTGCCCGCGTCGGTTCGTCTGATACTCGATCTCTTCGAGCGTTTCCTCATCGAGTTCGACCATGGAACCCGGAGAACCGGGAAGGTCAGAAACATGGAGAAATGCACTTTTTTCCAAGCCGATGTCGACGAAAGCCGCCTGCATGCCCGGTAGGACGGCTGTGACCGTCCCTTTGTGGATGTCTCCTAAAATGCGCTCGCTTTCGGAGCGCTCGACGAGGATTTCCGCCAGTCGCCCTTCCTCGAGAATCGCGATTCTCGACTCCTGAGAAGCAACGTTGATAATGATTTCTGTCTTCAAACCATTTTTCCCTTACTGCGTCCGAGTGGCCTCAAGGCCATAAATTGCTAAAAATTCAACTAGTTACATAAACTAAGTCAACTGCCGCGAATGGGCAAGTTTGAGCCCGAAATTGTGGTCAGCTGACCTGTTGCCGGGGAAAAATTGTGATCTCTTCGACGATCGATCGATCCGGCTGATTCGCGGCCATCAGAGCAGCGGCGGCTATATCCCCCGGCTGAAGCGCAGCGGCACGCTTTTCGTCGGTCACGGGTGTCGGGCGTTTGTCGAGTATGGGTGTATCGACTTCACCTGGGTAGATACAGGTTGCACGGATGCCCTCTTCACGGAATTCGGCGTTAATCGATTGGGTCAAGGAACCCATAGCGTGCTTGGAAGCGCTGTAGGCGACGCCAGCAATCGTCCCAGCTCGTTTTCCCGCCATTGAAGAGATGTTGATAACGAGTCCGTCACCTGCATTGAGGAAGACCGGCAGGACG
>DPVD01000156.1:0-2705 GCA_003526745.1 Candidatus Latescibacterota bacterium | reverse complement strand
GCTCCGACGAACGCAGGCAAGAAGGAGTGGTGAATGTTCACTATCCTTCTTGGAAAGCGAGAGACGAAAGCGCCGCTCAGGATCCGCATATATTTGGCCAGAACCAGAATGTCTGCTGGGTATTGCTCGACTGCCGCGAGCATCTGCGCCTCGTGTTCGTCTCGGTCGACGTCCTGATGCGGGACACAGTGGAACGGGACGTCGAACCGACTCACCAGGGATTCCAGGTCCGGACGATTACTGATGACCGCGTGTAAGCGCGCGTCGAACTCCCCCGCCGCCTGGCGCACTAGCAGGTCGCCAAGACAATGTGCTTCGCGAGTCGCAAGGATGACGATATCCTTAGGTCTCGACAGGCCAAGCTGAACGGATGCCTCGGGCGGCAGCTCAGCTTGGAGATCCGAGATCACTTTCTCGGGATCGCACTCACCTTCGAGCTCAGCACGCAGAAAGAACCGCGACCTCTTTTCATCAACGAACTCGCCGTTGGACACGATGTTCATCCCGTGTCCAAAGATCACGCCTGTAATCCCGTAGATCAGCCCCTTCGCATCGGGGCATTCGACGCGCAGGATATATCTGCTCTCTCTACCCATTCAGGCACCTGTTTGGAATTGCGCTATAGGTTTACAACATGAATAGAGTATCATTAACAGCACCAAACGTGTTTGCATATCGGGCAAATAAGAACTGGAGAATCGGGCTATGACCAAACACGCGGCACCGGTCGAAGTTACACTACCCGAAGATGGCATCCGTGTCGTCGAGAGCATCCACGAACCGACATTCATGATGAGGCTCAGGACCGACGCGTTCGACAAGCTCTTCCTGGTCGGCAGGGGATCGATCGAAATTGCCTCGTCATCGGCGAATCGGCTTCGGGCCACTGAGGGAAGCGCCGTCTTCGTACCCCGAGGGTTGGAGCATAAGATCGAAGATATCGAGGCATCTACGCTCTTTCTTCTCTGCTTTTCGGACGCCCTAGGGCAAGGCTTCGACGAATGGGAGTCCATTCGAGTTGAGCTTGGAGACGTGGTCAGAATGTGGTCCGACCCTCCACTGGAGTCGACTCTTCTTACCCTGTGGCGTCGACTTCTTGCGGAGCAGGAACGAAGCGACCTCGGCAGCCGGGCGCTCTTGAAGGCAGAGTCCTTGAAACTTCTTGTCCGACTTGCTCGGTCTGATGACAGCTCAACGGTTAGGCAAACCAGCCGCATCTCAGAGCTGGTATCAGAACTCGAGCGCACTTCATTCGAGCCCTGGACCATCGACAGGGCCGCAAGTTGGGCCGGTGTCTCGAGACGCCAGTTCACGAAAACTTTCAGGAGTGCCACAGGGCGCACTTTCGTCGAGCATCTAACCGGAGTTCGCCTGCAGCGTGCCAAGGAACTGCTTCGGTCGGGAGGATACACGATAGCGGGAGCTGCATATACCTGTGGGTTCGGTGACCTGGCTCACTTCTACCGTACATTCAAGCATTATGAGGGAAAGACGCCCTTGCAGTGGGCGGATGCGGCTAACGGGTCGAAGTAACAACCGATGTCAGTATTCATCCATATTTCTCTCGACATCGTCTGCTCCGACCCTTTAAATCGAGGCAGTTCGAGCGCGAAGTCATCTAAATACGCAAGGAGTATGTAATGCCCAACGATCCGCAGGACATCCCCGTATCCCAGGAGACCCTTGATCAGCTGATGGTTCCCAGCACGGCTACGCTGACGTCGATCCTGAATAATCACGGTCTCTGGAACACGTTTATGTACAACGTGGCGCCGCTCAAGCCGGGAATGAAGATGGCCGGTCCTGCTTTCACGATGCGTTACATTCCGGCACGAGAAGACGTCGACCGGATTCCTGTCGACAACCTCGTCGACATCCAGCGTATCGCGATCGAACAGATCAGTGCTGGAGAGGTATTCGTGATCGACGCACGTGGCGACGACAGTGCGGGCACGATGGGTTCGATCCTCGCAACGCGTCTCCACGTTAGGGGGTGTCTGGGAATCGTGACAGATGGGGCATATAGGGACAGTCCAGCAATCGCTGACCTGGGCATCGCCGCATACGCTCGTTCGATGAATGCACGGACAAACAAGACGGTCCACAGCCCTGTCGATCTGCAACTACCTGTCGCTTGTGGAGGCGTGGCTGTTTACCCAGGCGATATCATCGTCGGAGATAGCGAGGGTGTCATCGTTGTGCCACGCCATCTCGCCTCAGAAATTGCGGAGCAATCGGCCGGAATGGAGCTACGCGAGGAATTTATCACAGAGAAGATCAAGGATGGTGCCAGCATCGTCGGCACATATCCGGCAGACGAGAACACCCTCATAGAATTCGAAGCGTGGAAGAAAGAAAAGAAAAAGTAGGCGGTTCACCCGACAGCCTTGAGCGCTACCTCGTAACATTGAAGGTAGTCAACTGGAGGTTCCGTTGGTGGCTAGTCGAGAGATCATGGAATACCAGCATTTTGGACCCTTTGTGGTCGTTTCGGTGACTCTAATCACCGAAACAAAGAGGTTTTTTGCGTAACGTTTTTTAGATGAACGTCTATATTGAACGGCGGCAAATCTTTAAGAATTCAGCTTAGAGACCGCCATAAATCCCAGAAACCGGTCTAGCTTCGACAAATTGTGTTCTCCATGCATCCTTAACTGAAGTGTGAGAGAAAAAAGGGAAAATTATGTTTAAGTTCGCAAAAAGTT
>DPVD01000008.1:28989-33267 GCA_003526745.1 Candidatus Latescibacterota bacterium | reverse complement strand
ACTCGCACGCTTTCTATTCTGGCGTGCGGCAGTCGATCAGCTGGACGCGGAATACAGACAATCGGGTTCTCCGCGCAGGGATAACGGCATTCTCTGGGCTGTCGGCCCCGAAAGATCGATCGATGATGCGGCTGTTCTGGTCGCCGATCCAACCGAGTCCTGGGCACCCGGACGTCGCTGGTATGAGGCACACCTGCACGGGGACACTCTCCACGCCTGGGGATTCACATACCCCGGACTGCCTTTCCCTGTGTACGGTCACAACCGCCGGGCAGGCTGGGGATGGATCGGCGGAGGCGCCGACGTGGGGGACGTCTACAAGCTTCGTTTCCTAAAAGATGGCTCGAACCAGTATCTTTGGGCCGGAACGACACGCGCAGCGACGACGGACACATTCCATATTGGCGTCAAGGGCGCGAAGACCCATATCCTGACCGGTCAGCGGTCTCACCTTGGTCCCCTTATCCACAGGACAGGGCGGCTGGGCTACTCCTACCGTATCCTCGACCAGACCGAACAGGGTCCGCTCGCGCAACTGCACGCGATGCTCGGCGCCAAGAGCTTCCGTTCGTTCTATGACGCGATCAAGCCTTCGCAAATCGGATCGAGTACTCTCCTGTTCGGAGACACGACCGGCACACTCTTCTACATACGGTCAGGTCAGATACCGATCCGAACGGAGTTCGTCAACTGGGACCGTCCGATCTTCGATCAAAACGCGGACTGGCTAGGTCGTCACATCCAGGAAGACCTGATTCAGCTCGTCGACCCGCACGCAGGATGGGTTGCCGACGCAGGAACACCCCCTGATCTCGTCTCTCCATATTCACCACTAATTCCCGACCGTCATCCCGGCTACCTCTACTACGATAATCCCGGGCGTCAGAGCATTTTGTCCCGTCGTTTGCATCGGCTAATCCGTTCGAACAGCCGTCTTACTGTCAACGAGACTTTCAAGATCGTCTTGGATTCGTATGTAATCGGGAGTGAAGCGTGGATTCGAGCCCTGAGACTCGCCGATTCCACGTTGAATGCAGGTTGGACCGATCAGGAGAAAACAGCGTTCGACATTCTCATGTCTTGGGATGGGCGAGCCGAGCCCGATCGCTACGGACCGGCGCTCTATGCGGCTTGGCGTGCGGCTTGCGGCGAATCCGATATTGACACACGCAACATCGAAACCTTCAGTGATCTCCTGCCTGAAACGCGTAAAGCGCTGGTCCGGGCGTTCAGAAAGGCGGTCAAATCTCACGTAGAACGCTACGGCCACCTGCATGTGCGTTGGAAGGAGATCCACAGGACGAGGCGGGGTGGTCAGTCGTGGGGCCAGCCCGGCATCGCCTCCCCCGCAGCAAAGAGCATCCGCCGAATCTGGGCCAGAACCGACAGGGTCGTCCACTATGCGACCGGAGGCCAATCCGCTCCGACGGTCATCGTTTTCGACCCGAAGGGAATCCGATCTTTTTCAGCCGTGCCCTACGGTCAGTCCGACGTGGCCAACTCTCCGCACAGCTGGGATCAGGCCGACGTCCTGTTCACCCAGAATCGCCTCAAACCCACCCGCTTCGACTCTCCCCCGGATGACCTAAAAAAGAAAGAGGTCCTCCGGCTACCGGAAGAGCTCTTAAAGAACTGAATGTTCTCGTGCTTAGGACTATCTTTGCATGACCTCAGGGTGACACCGCAGGCTCCTATCTGAAGCCCCCTTCCGACGCTCCACCAGCTTCACCCTCTGCATCCTCCGCGGTTCATCGCCTTTGACCCTCGCCTCAGAACGTCTGAGCCCGCCACATCGGGTTGTTCAGCTCTCCCGGATACGTCGAGTGAGCCAGCTCATAGTGACCCAGCGCGTTTCGGTCTTGGAACACGAATTCATACCTCCCGTAATACCAGATCTCGAAAGGCTTTGTCCCAGTTCCTGATACATCACGCTCGATATCATCAGGTGGACCATACTGGACATAGACCCGGCCCATTGGGGTGTCGGACCCGAGCTGGCCTGCCCGTCCAGAGAAGTAATCATCGCAATGCCGCATCCGGCGAATGTGTTCTATGAGACGCTCGTTGATATCCGTTCCCGGAGTAGGGTCGACCTTCTTCCAGAATTGTCTCAGGAAACGCATCTGGCCCTGATCGTCACCGGTAAGCTTCTCGTAGACCTTCAGATCCTCTTTACTGGCCAGAGTTGATATTGATCGGTAGTAACGCAACTGACGCAGTTGATCCTCCGAAAGCTCTTCTTCCCCAGGCGATGACTGGCCGGATGCGAGCAAGACCGACCGGCGCTGACGAACGTGTTGTCGGCTCCCCGTGTCGAACGCTTCGATCTCCAGGAAGTAGCGACCGGGATCGAGTCCTTCAGTTTCCGCTGTGATGGTCTTGACTGCACTGACTCCCGGCTTCTGAATCCTGCTCGCAGGGAAAGACTTTACCTTCACGCCTCCGCTGTCTGTCAGACTGTAGCCCAGCACAAACGTTTTGGACCTTTCGTCTTCGCCCTTCGACAGGTTGTAAAGCTCCACATACGCACTTAGAGGTTGCCCGAGGAGGTGTCGGCGGGTCGTATTCGGCACGACGTCCAACCCGGACTTCGTGAACTTAGATTCCTTGTCAGCCTTACTCAAGCTTGAGGCGGGAATCAGATCGCTGGCTGCAAATCGATCGCTCCCAAGGTCCGGGATCTCGACAGGGAGCCGCAACGCTCCAGACCTGTCACCGAACATATCCTCTACAGAAATCAGCGCATCGTATCGACCCGGTGCGACTTGGATACCCGTCACATCGCGATACGGGACACCACCCTCTTCCAGCTTGGACAAATCCGCGACGGACAGGCGTCTTGTCCACGAACTCTCCCCAACCGTCGTCCCCATTGAATCGGTCAACTCGACCGAGAGATCCATCTCGCTAACGAACTGCCCGCCTTCAGGCACATACTGGAGCTGAGATGCTTCCAAAAGCACGTAGAACTCGACTAGTGTCGTGACGCCCGATCCCTTGAAAGCTGCCTGATCGACAAAGAAACGAAGGTCTCCTCCGCTCTTTCCGGGCCACTCGTCTGCGTGTGCGGCCCCCAGAAGACAGAATACGGCGACCATCTCCATCCACCTGATCATCTTTCCCTCCGCTAATTCTCTAGCTTTATAAATCGCACAAAAGTATCTCCGACAGGCCGGGTCGGTCCAACGGCTACGCCATTACTGAGTCTAGACGACCAAGCACCTCAGAAGAGTCCACATATCCTTTCGTTAGCCAAGTCAGTTCGTCCGCAAGGGAACGTGCAATCAGACTCGGAAACTGGTTGGCGTTGATCGACCGCCGAATGTTGAAACCATCCAGCAATGCCCCCTCGACTGATTCCGACGCGATATCCGACGCGAAGCACTCCCTGTTCAGCCCGATCTCTCCGGCAATTTTCACAAGAGTTGACGCATCGGATGGGTTGCGGGCTTCCTGGTAGTATGCCCGCTGGATGGCTTCGAACATCGCCCGAGTCCGACCCTGCAGACCGGCCGCGATCACTGCCCTGCAAGCCGGATACGTAGACCGGCGCGGCTCGCACGCCTCCCAAAAGTCCCAATTGAAGTTCGCACCAGTTGTCTCGGTCACGAGATTCCATTGTCCTTGAATATAGTGCCGGGTCTCCTCGGACATTGGCTCATCTGAATCTCTGGCAAGTCCCCCCATGACATACTGGACCGGTATATCCCCGGCAACGTTTAGAACCTTTTCGAGAACGGGTTGAAAACCCCAGCACCACGAGCACATCGGGTCGGCTACGTAGATCAGTTCGGTCATACGAGCAAGCTACGCGGAAGCCCACTGGACTACAACCGATATCCTGACTCGCATTTATAAATGACAGTCGTCAAAGAGAAGTTTGATGCCTTCAACAGAAGGGTTCAGGAAGAATCAGAGTTCAGGGCCAGGATGCCCTAAACCAGTTTGGTGCCAGGAACCTGTCTAGACACTCTCTGCACCACTAGGCGCCACGTTTTCACAAAGCAGAAAAGCCAGCCGACTTAATGCCGGATGGCTTGGGGTGACTCAATTCCCTTTATAGTGCGCACTCTCGAGGAAGTAGCTCGACTCTCCACAACTTCCCACACCCTCCCCTCGGCGTCCGCCTCGTCCTGCCGTAGCTTTGGTGAAGACGACCGTGGTTGGTTCGTCTACACGAACTGTTCGTGCACATCGCCTCGCACGATCGTGATTTGTCCGGCCTCTTCGAGCCGTCTGACGGTCTGGACGACGCGGAGCTGGACCTCTTCCACATCG
>DPVD01000008.1:25763-28690 GCA_003526745.1 Candidatus Latescibacterota bacterium | reverse complement strand
GAGCTGGACCTCTTCCACATCGCTGAGTCGGATCGGACCGGAGAAATCCATCTCCTCCCGCATCATCTCACCCACACGTTCAGAGACATTCGAGAAGATCTTTTTCTGCATTTCAGGTCCCGACGCACGCAGTGCCACGGCCAGATCTTTGGCGTCAACCTCACGAAGGATCAACTGAACCTCCCGGTCGGTCAGGATCGCGATATCGTCGAAGGTGAACATCTGGTTGCGTACACCCTCGGCCAGTTCGGGATCCGCAGCGTCGAGCCTTTCAAGCACGGCTTTCTCCGTCGATCGGCCTGTGCGGTTCAAAATCTCGGCTACGGCCTTCGGACCTCCGATCTCTGTCACCTGCCCGGACAAAATCGTCTCGAGTTCGCTGGCCAGACTGGCTTCGAGCTCGCGCAGCACGTGAGGTGAAATGTTGTCCATCGCCGCGATGCGCACGGCCACGTCGGACTGCTGCTCCTCGCTCAGTCCATTCAGCACGTCGGCCGCCTGATGCGAATCCAGCTGTGACAAGATCAGGGCGATCGTCTGAGGATGCTCTTTGCAGATAAGCGGAATAATTTGATTGGGGTCGACGTTCTTAAGCATGTAGAACCCACTCGCCTGCGTCGAATTGACGCGATCGAGAAGCTGTCCTGCCCGACGCGGACCAATCGCTCGTTCCAGGGCACCTCTTGCGAAGTCTATCCCGCCTTGGGAGGCATAATTGCCCGCCAGCAGGACCTGCTCGAACTCCTCGAGGACGTGGTCTTCCTGCTCCGCCGTGACAACCTCAAGCTCGCTGATCGACTGAGCAATCTCCTCGATCTCGTAGTCGTTCATATACTTCATCACTTCGGCCGTCGTCTCCTGGCCGAGGGCGATCATAAGGATCGCAACCCTGGCCCGAGCACTCAACTCCTCGGTGATATCCTCTTCGGGCTCTTCGCTCACGGTGCGGCTCCTAGATAATGACATCGGGGTTATCGGAATCTTCGCAATATGGTCTAGATCTTAGTAATTATTAGCAATCGCTATGCCCGTATCTGGAGGTCGACACTTAGCACCTCAAATGAAGCATAAAACGCTATTTTTGTTTGCTTTACTTGCTGACAAGACGTGTCAATGGGGTGCTGATCCTGCTTTCCCGGCGGACAGGATTTCCGATCAGTGCGACATCCTTGCTCGGTTTCAGTTTTCGTCGTCGATCACCCACCCCTATCTTTTGGGCCAAATCTGCTTAAACGTTGTCAACCTCAAGAAGAGGTGTATGTATGCCGTTTATCAACTGGGATGAGGTTCCTGTCAACGAGGTCGCACCTGGCGTACGAATCCGGACGCCCTGTGGTGAGAAGATCATGCTTTCACTGCTCGAGATGGACGAGGACGCGATCGTGAACCGTCATCACCATCCGCACGAGCAGTCCGGCTTCCAGCTAGATGGACAGATGGAGCTCACCATAGGTGACGAGACACGCATCTGCAAACCTGGAGATGCCTTCATAATCCCTCCGAATACGCCCCACCGAGCAGTGGCCGTGAACGGACCGAGCCGCTCCCTTGACATCTTCAGCCCGATCCGAGAAGACTACGTCGAGCTTGCGAACCGATATATCCCTGATAAGGAGTACTGACTCCCAATCGGCTCTGGCGCTCTGAGCTCTTGCGCTTTTCAATGACAACATCAAGGCTGCTGATTATCACAGCCGTCATGATCGTCCTTGCGCTTGACAGATCGACAGGCCGATCGATGGATGGCTAGCGAATCTTGCTGCGCTCTGCACTACCAAACCCTTCGGATAGAAGGGGATCTGATCCAGAATCATCGCAGAGGCCGCAAGCTTTGCGCGTAAACTCGGTCACACACACTTGGGACTCTCGGTTGATCCGGACGCAAATAAGCGTGCGTTCGAGCTGAATCTGAGGAGAGACTTCCGGGATATCGAGGTGGGGGGCGAAATAGACACCAGCGGGTTCTATTTGGGCTAAAGCGGGACCAGTATTCCCTACACTGAGTTCAGAATTTGCGTGGCCAACGAGAGTTAGAACACGAAGGGTGGCAGGTGATCGTCGCCGGGGAGCTGGCTTTCTCGCCGGATCTCTGCTCCCCGATTTCTGAGCTCGTCCACGCTTTGCACACCTACGAGGCGCATCGCCCGATCCAGATCTTCTTGGATGATTTCAAACGCTCTCCGCAGACCCGTCGGCCCGCCGGCACCGATACCGGCTGCCGTCACACGACCGATTCCGACGGCCTTGAGCCCGTAGGAAAGTGCAATCAGAATGTCCGTGCCATTTCGGATCCCACCGTCCATCATGAAGTCCAGCTGCGTGTCCCCAACCAGCGGCATCTCCTGCGCGACCATATGGATGACGGGCGGTACACGATCCTGCTGGCGACCACCGTGGTTTGACCAGATCACACCGGATGCACCCATCTCCTCCGCCATCCGGGCATCGTAGGCACAATGCACACCCTTCACGATCAGCGGTCTGCTTCCCCAAGCCTCCTTGATCCACTTCAGATCGTCCCATGTCACGGCTGATGCAGCCAGCTGTGTTCCGATATCGGTGTAGGGCATCGGCTTGCCCTCATCGTCGATGATGTTCACGAACTCCATCAGTCCGCCATCTCGGTAGTAATCCAACAGCCAGGGTAAACGTCCGAGCATCTGCGGAGCCAGCGCCAGCTTCCTGAAGGCTTTTGCGATCGCTGCACCAAAGCTCAATCCACGGTAGGGACCCATCGACTGCATCGGCTTCATCTTGGCATGGAGGATTCGCAACCCCGAGACACCAGTGTCCATTGTCAACACGAGCGCGGTAAATCCGGCGTTCTTCGCACGTTCGATCCCCCGCAACGCCGTGTCACGACCGCCGCAAAGGTAGAGCTGGAACCAACAGCTGCCCTTCGACGCGGCCGCCACATCCTCAAGCGG
>DPVD01000008.1:22689-25479 GCA_003526745.1 Candidatus Latescibacterota bacterium | reverse complement strand
CCTTCGACGCGACCGCCACATCCTCAAGCGGCGTACCCGACAGAGTTGACTGGGCCATCACAGTCCCGAACTCTCCCGCCACTTGTGAGGCGACGGCATCCCCCATCGGATAGAGCGTTCGCAGGCTCCCGACAGGTGTGATGAACCAGGGAATTGCCAGATCGTGGCCGACCACCGACGTAGTTGTGTCGATCGAATCGAACTTCAACGCCCCATATGCGGTGGTCACAGACTGCTGGAAGGCTCGGACGTTTCCCCGCAATGTTGTCTCGGAGTCGGCTCCCCCGCGGAAGTATTCCGATACGATCGGCGGGACTCGCCGCCGCATCATCTTCCACAGATCAGCCGTTGTCATGGCATCGGCGATGTCTCGGTCTAGTTTGCTCATATTCGATCTAATTCGGTTTGTGTGGACACCTTTTGATAGCGGTTATGAAGAACGGCGATATGCCCTTTTCAGGCAAGGAAATTGCCGTGATCGGCGCCTCCCGACGCCTGTCAACCTTGACTTGGAAAGTCCCCTCGTCTATTTTCCTCTCAACGGCAAAGACGGAGAAAAGTAGGCCGCGCCCACGCGCAAAGGGAGCGGGTGTCCAAGACTGAGAGCGCCCGTACGTGATGAGCGGCTGAAGTTCCCTCCCGAGCTGCAGTGCTGAAGCAATCGAAGTGTGTAGGTGCTGCCGGACGTCTCCCGTAATCGAGAGGGGCAGTGATAGCTGCCCACAAGCGCTGGTCAAGCGACCGGAATTAGGGTGGTACCGCGGAAGCCTTCGAGCTCTTTCGTCCCTTTGGATGAAGGGGCTTTTTCTATTTTGAGGCGGGAACGCTAAGTCGAAAAGAAAAGCGACCCAAGGATAACCACGAAGACATAAAGGCACCAAGAATGCCTGGGACTGGGGTCGGGAGCCCCGAAGGGGCGTGGCGCAAATAGCCGACGAGCCTGCAGGAGAAAGCCCCTGGATAGACGCAAGACACACGCAGGCGCCGCTGTGTAGGAGCGGGGAAGCCATTCCGTATTCCCCTGCGCCCAAGAACAAACCCAATCTATCATCTGAATACACAACCGCTTCACCATGGTCTCTCAACACGAAACGAGATGACTACCAAAGGATCACGATGCCACACATAGATCTATCATCACTACACGCGCTCGAGATCAAGACACTCCGTGCGTTCGAATCCGATCGAGAGGTAACTCTCTCCGACGGGGTGCTCGCCGAAGCAACGGGACTGGGCGCAGGACAGGTTCGCCGAGCGGTCGAGTGGCTGATCTCCAAATCTTTGATGGAGGTAGCCAACGAATCGAACGACACTAGCGTCGCGTTGACCGATATCGGGAAGATCCAGCTCAAGGCGGGTACATCACCCGAATCGGCGCTCTTGACCCGTGCCGGTAAAGGACCGGTCACACTCAAGAATCTTCAAGGAGACGATCGCTTTGGAAAGGGTGACTGGGGGAGCGCCTTCGGCGGTCTGATGAAGGAAGGTGTGATCGACACCGACGGTCCGAACATCGTGATCAAGGACGCGGAGCAGTCCGCGTTCTACACCAAAGCACTGTTCGACGACCTGATCGGACGCTTCTCGGACGACCCCGAAGGCGCACTGACCATCAAGTCGTTCTCGGAGGCGATGCAGGCGCACGCACGAGAGGCTGCCACCGGTCCGGGGAAAAGTAAGTCACCCGTCAGACTCGTCGAACAGGTTGTGCGTGACTACTCGCTGACACCGGATGGCGTGTCCGCCCTCCAAGGCGTGCTGGCAGATAACATGACCGGTGAAGAAGTCTCTCAGCTCACACCGGACATGATTCAGTCTGGCGGTTGGAAGAGTGTCGGGTTCCGTCGATACGATCTATCTATCAAACCGCCACGGATCCAGATCGGGCGGCACCATGCGTACAGGTCCTATCTGGACCAGGTGCGCAAGAAGCTTCTTTCGCTTGGGTTCGAAGAGATGAAGGGGCCCCTCATCGAGACCGAGTTCTGGAACATGGACGCGCTGTTTATGCCGCAGTTCCACGCAGCCCGGAACATCCACGACGCCTACTTCATCAGCGAGCCTTCGGAATCAAAGGGTCCCGAAGAACCACATTTCAGCAGTGTCGGACAGTCGCATCGCGACGGTGGGGATACGGGCTCTCGCGGCTGGCGTTACCTCTTCGATCCGGAGCGATCCCGCCGCCTTCTGATGCGAACACAGGGCACGGCGTTGTCTGCGCGCACCCTGGGGTCGGGTCCAAACATCCCTGGTAAGTATTTCGCCATCGCCCGATGCTTCCGACCGGACGAAATCGACGCAACACACGGCGCCGAGTTCAACCAGGTCGAGGGAATCGTGCTGGGCGACTCGATCAACTTCCGTTCGCTTCTCGGTCTGCTCAAGCTTTTTGCTCTCGAGGTCGCCGAATCCGAGGAAGTGCGATACGTGCCAGATTACTTCCCGTTCACCGAGCCGTCAGTGGAACTCCAGGCAAAGCACCCCGATCTCGGCTGGATCGAACTCGGTGGCGCGGGGCTCTTCCGTCCTGAGCTCACAAATCCTCTCGGTGTCAACGTACCAGTCATCGCGTGGGGCTTAGGCGTGGACCGGATGGCAATGGTCTCTTTGGGCGTAAACGACATCCGTGATCTGTTCAGCACCGATCTCGAGTATCTTAGGAACCAGCGATAGGGACGAAGAATGCCAACCATTTCAGTCATAAAGTCGGACCTGGAGAGACTCGCGGGGCAAACCTACAAGCTGCCTGAGCTCGAAGAAGCGCTCGAATATGCAAAGGCCGAAGTGAAG
>DPVD01000008.1:13181-22414 GCA_003526745.1 Candidatus Latescibacterota bacterium | reverse complement strand
AAGAAGCGCTCGAGTATGCAAAGGCCGAAGTGAAGGCAGAGGGTGACGAGCTCAGGATCCAGCTCAAGGACACAAACCGTCCCGATCTCTGGTGTACTGAGGGACTCGCCCGAGCAATCAAGGGATACCGCGAAACGCAGTTCGACGCCTATGCCTTCTTCACGGAGGGCGATTCAGACCTTACGATCACCGTCGACCCCCGTCTCGAACACATCCGCCCCTTCGTCGCGGGCTTCGAATGCTCAGGTGTCGAAATAGGCGATCACGCGCTGACCCAGCTCATCGAAATGCAGGAGCGTTTGTGCGACAACTACGGACGCGGTCGCAGCTCGATCGCCGTCGGGATCTACGACGCGTCAGACATCGTTTATCCGGTCCGATATGAGGCCGTCTCACCCAATACACGATTCACCCCTCTGGAGTCGGAGACCGAGATGTCTCTGAGCCAGATCCTGACAGACCACCCGACTGGGCAGACCTACGCGCATCTGCTGGAGGGGTATCAGCAGTATCCCCTCCTCCGTGACTCCCGTGACGCAGTCCTGTCGATGCCGCCGATTATCAACAGCGCATCGCTCGGTCGTGTCGAAGTCGGCGACTCACATCTCTTCATCGAGGCAACGGGAACGGTCCTAGATCACGTGCTCCACACGATCGCCATCTTCGCAGTCAATCTGGCCGATCGTGGTGCAAAAATCACTCCGGCCACCGTCCAGTACTCCTATGACACCCCGCGAGGACGTGAGATCCGTTGTCCATATGACGTCACCGAGCCAATCACAACCGACTTGGCTGGTATTCGGAAGGTAGCGGGAACCGATCTAACCGAGAACGACATCACGACCGCCCTGATCCGTATGGGCTACCGCGACATCACGCTTTCCGACGGAAACCTGACCATTTCCTCAGCCCCTTATCGGGACGATCTGCTGCACCCGGTCGACGTGATCGAGGACATCATCGTGGGTGTTGGCTACGAGACCTTCGATCCCGTGATGCCCGAAGACTTCACGATCGGGAAGTCAGCGGCCGTCGAAGATTTGTCCGATTGTGTGCGGGATCTTCTGGTGGGATCCGGATTTCAGGAGGCGTTTCTGCCCGTTCTGGGATCTCGTGAAAATCAGACCACGCGGATGCGAAACGAGGATGCGCCCGTCATCCTGATTTCCAACCCGATGTCGGAGCACTACGGCTGCGCCCGGTGTTCGCTGATCCCGGGTCTGCTCAGCGTCGAAGAAACGAGCAGAAGGGCGACCTACCCTCATCACCTGTTCGAAGTCGGAGAAGTCGCGCTTCAGGATCCTTCCGAGCACTACGGCACACGTACGGACACGCGTGTCGCCGCGATGATTGCATCGGAAGAGGCGAACCTGTCGGGTGTGCAGAGCTACCTGGAGGCACTCGCCTATTACCTAAAGTTCGAATACGAGGTAAGAGGAATCGACAACCCGTCATACCTGTCCGGCCGTGTCGGCGAGGTGGTCAGGGACGGGAAGACGTACGGGTTGATAGGCGAATTGCATCCCGAAGTGCTCGAAGCCTGGAACTTGTCCGTGCCCGTCAGCGTGTTTGAGGTCGACCTGCGAATCGTTCCCTGAGAAGGACGTCAACATCAAACAGAAGGATTGAAGATCCATGCCTAACATTGCTTTTCTATCCACTGCTCACACCCACACAAAGGGCTTTCTCAAGGCTGTCAGCGAACGGGACGGCAGCGACATCGTCGCCATCTGGGACGATATGGAGAACCGCGGGCAAAATTTCGCGAACGAATACGGTGCCGAATTCTCTGCAGACCTAGACGCAGTCGTCGGACGCGACGATGTAGACGGGTTCATCGTCTGTGTCGAGAACACCAAGCATCTTCCGCTGCTTGAGGCGGCGATCCCGACAAAGAAACCCATCTTCTGTGAAAAGCCGTTCATGACAACCGTCGAGGACGCGCTAAAGGCCGTCTCCTTGATTCGTGAACACGGGACGATCGTGCACATGGGCTACTTCCAGCCCTTCTCTGCTGAGATGCAGGGCGTGATTGCGCACGTCGATTCCGGCGCACTCGGGAACCTCACCCACGCACGCTACCGGAACGCACACCACGCCGCATACGGCCGCTGGTTCGATTCCGACGAGCTTGCCTGGTTCCACAACCCCGCGCTTGCAGGCGGCGGGGCGTTCATGGATATGGGCACACACGCCGTTCACCTGATGCGAACGATCCTCGGGCCGGTCAAGGAAGTACTCGCCACGATCTCGAATGTCTCAGGCATCTACAACGACGTCGATGACAACGGTGTGGCCATGTTCAGATTCGAGAATGGTGTTGTGGCAACCGTCGAAGGATCGTGGGTCCAAACCGGCGGACCGAGATCGCTCGAGGTCATCGGCTCCGACGCAACACTCTTCGAAAAGAGTGGTCGTGGCTTTGTCACACAGAAGCCACGCGAAGAACCCGAAGACATCGCAACCGGCACCGAACGCCCCACTCGCGTCGATCGACTTGTAGCCGCGATCAACGGCGAACTCACAGCAGAAGAACTCGACGCCGACCTGGCCTGTGCCGTCGACGCCGTCGCCATAATGGAAGCCTGCTACAAATCGAACGAATCAAAACAGTGGGAACTCGTCACAAAGGTTTGACGTAACCGCCAACTTCCAGTCGGCTCTGGTTCACCCTAATAAATCGGAAGCCCTTGAGTTTTGACTCAGGGGCTTCTTCTTTGAACCTATGGCCCTAGCAACGCTCAGCGACCTGTCTATCGGATTCGGCGGCCCTCCCCTGCTTGAGGGCGCCCGACTCCAGATTCAGAAGAATGAACGTGTCTGTCTTCTTGGGCGGAACGGCGCGGGCAAGTCTACCCTCTTGAAGATAATCACTGGTGATCTCAACCCGGACTTCGGTACGGTCTCTCTCAAAGAGGGCATCCGTGTGGCACTCCTCGGGCAGGATATCCCTGATGGCATCGGACCGACGATTCGTGACGCTGTCTCCGAACACGCACCAGAAACTCTATCGGGTCCACCGGTCGTGGATACCGTTCTGAGCCAGATGGGTCTCGACGGCCGTGCACCATTCGAGTCTCTCTCGGTCGGCATGAAGCGACGTACACTTCTGACTCGCGCCCTGGCCACACAACCTGATCTGCTCCTCCTCGACGAACCGACAAACCACCTCGACATCGACGCCATTCTCTGGCTCGAGGACTTCCTTCGAAAACGGCGCGGTGCGCTCCTCTTCATCACACACGATCGATCTCTCACTCAGCGACTGGCAACCCGGATCGTCGAGATCGAAATGGGTCACCTCAAAAGCTGGAACTGTGACTACCGCACGTATCTGCACCGCCGGGAAGCACAACAGGAAGCAGACGTAGCTCAGTCCGAGCAGTTCGCGCGCAAGCTGAGCGAGGAGGAAGCCTGGATTCGGCGGGGTATCCAAGCACGTCGCACTCGGAACCAGGGACGTGTCCGGGCCCTGGAGCGGGCGCGAGAAGAGCAACGTCGCAGACGGAAGCGTGTCGGTGAGGCACGGATCCAACTCCAAGAAGCCGAGAAAACCAGCCGGCGTATTATCGAGGCGAAAAACCTCACCTTCTCGTATGGATACGAACCCGTCATCGAGGACTTCGGAACCACGATTCTTCGAGGGGACAAGATTGGCCTGATCGGGCCTAACGGATCGGGCAAGACGACCCTTCTAAGACTGCTCCTCGGCGATCTCTCACCACAGGCGGGCTCGGTTAGCCACGGACTTCGTCTCGAGGTCGCCTACTTCGACCAGACGCGTGCACAGCTCGACGACTCGAAGACCGTTTTCGATTCCGTTGCCAATGGCAGCGATCGGCTTTCCGTCAACGGCAAGATCAGGCACGTCTATGCCTATCTCGAAGACTTCCTTTTCCCGAGGTCTCGATCACGAAGCCTGGTTCGGGTCCTGTCAGGCGGAGAACGAAACAGACTTCTTCTCGCGAAGCTCTTTGCCACTCCCGCAAACGTCCTTGCCCTCGATGAGCCAACCAACGATCTCGACACGGAAACACTCGAAATTCTGGAGGCTACCCTCGTCGAGTTCTCGGGAACTGTACTCGTCGTCAGCCACGACCGCACCTTCTTGGACAACGTGGTCACCAGCACGATCGTCCTCGACGAGGGTAAAACAACCGAGTATGTCGGAGGCTACAACGACTACCTGCGTCAGCGTCCGGAACGATCGCCCGCGCCAGCTCCAACGCCAAAGGAGAAGGTGACCAAGCCTCAAAGCTCGAACCACAAGCTCTCGAACAAGGAACGCATAGAGCTCGATGAGATGCCCGACAGGATCGACGCCCTCGAATCCGAGCGTGACAAGCTTCACAAGAAGCTTTCAGACCCGGCAGTGTATCAGAATGGTGCAGACATCCCCCCGATGAACGCGAGACTCGCCGAAATCGACATCGAGCTCGACGCTGCTCTGGAGAGATGGGAGGAGTTGGACGCCCTCAGCACCTAGCCAGCGCGCGCATTGCGATACGCACCAACTTTTCGCTACATTTTCGCATCCTTTTCAGGCGACCGTGCAGACCCCGCGACAAAACACGCTCGAAAAACTGAGCATCCGGACAACCGTGCGTTGGGGCTACGACCCGACCGAGGCAACTGTCAACTAAGCAGACCACGTCTCTCTCCTTCACCTGCACTACGAAAAAGACGGCGAAGGCGCCGACATCGGCGAAGGTCTGATGTGTGACTATCCGCGTTCCTTTCGGCTGTGAAAGACACAGACTACGATGACTGGGTCGTTGTATGTCCCAATGGACAGAAGCCAGCAGAAGAGAGCACTGCAGCCAAACTCACTTGCACTCAGCCGATCGTATACTAGCTGTAATGAGCACGGAATTTAACCGTTCACCCCAAGTGGCTTCCGACGCAGCTTGAAGCTGTATCGCGGGGCCCTTCCAATATCAGTTACAAGGCGCTTCTCTACTGACACCCTGGGAACCAGACTTATAAACAAAGACACGATGCGGCCGGTCAAGGCGGCCTAATTGAGGACACTGTGATGATGTCAGATGTAAGAGTCGGAATACTGGGACTCGGACGCGGCTTCGCCCACCTCCGTAATTTCCTCGCAACTGAGGGCTGCCACGTCGTCGGAGCGTGCGACTGGTATGAGTCTCGCCACGAGAGGGCAAAAGAGCACCTGACAGTCGTTGAAAAGCAGACCAAGCTGTTCAAGGAGCCGGAGCAACTCCTAGAGCTCGGGCTGGACGCAATGGTCATCGCGAGCCACGGCAAGGTGCAGGTCGAACACGCGTGTCTCGCGATGGAAGCCGGATGTCACGTGGTTTCGGAAGTCCCCGGCGCCTACACATACGATGAAGTCGTTCAACTTCGTGATACTGTCGAGCGTACCGGCAAGACATACATGCTCGCCGAGAACACCTGCTTCTGGGACTTTTTTCGCTATTTCCGGAAGTGGATTACAGACGACCTGTTCGGTTACATCTCGCTGGCCGAGGGCGAGTATCTTCACTACCTCCCGAACACCCTCCAGACACCCGAGGGCGATCGGCTGACACCCACACAGGTCAAACTTGAGACCCGAACCGACGCAGTACCGATCTGGCGTGCCGACCAGCCACCAATCCAGTATCTCACGCACGATCTGGGTCCCCTCCTCGAGGTCCTCGACGACCGCTGCGTCTCAGTCACGTGTCGCAGCGCACAATCAAAGTCACCTGAAGCCCCGCTGAGATCGGACGGTCAGATGGCGCTGTTCGAGACAGCGAAGGGACACATCATCAAGATTCTCGTCACACTCAACACGAGATGTCCCAATGAGCATCGCTATCGTCTCTTTGGGACAGACGGGAGCGCGGAGTGGTTCGGCTACGAACAGTTCGCAAGACGTTTGACGAGAGATCAGGAGACGAGGAGTGGTTGGGAACGGATCCCCATCGGCTACGCCGCTCGCGAAGATGACACAACGACCGGACACGGAGGCTCCGACTCGAAGATCGCGAAAGCCTTCATCAACGCGATTCGTGAAGGCAAGCCTTCGCCGATCGATGTCTACAGATGCATCGAGTACTGTCTACCGGGCATTCTAGCGAATAAGTCTGCAGAGCAGGGCGGGAAACCACTCGATATTCCAGATCTACGACCGGCACCATTCGGAGGAACGGGATTCTGGGATATAGTTGGGCTGCCTGAGGCGAATCCGGAAGGAGGGAACTACAAAGATGAGCTCAGCCGTCTTGTGGGGTAAGACGAATTCAGAGTTATTGGTTCAGATGGTTAAGGCGTGAAGCCCGCAACCAAGCAACTGCCTGATCAACCGAATGTGACGGCGCCTGATGGTAGCGCCGTCAGGATATTGCTCAAACTTGAATGCGGGAGTATGTCGCACTTCCATCTTGAGGCTGGTCGGACCTCGAAGGCGATCGTGCACCGGACAGTCGAAGAGATCTGGTATTGTGTCGATGGTGATGGTCAGATGTGGCGGAAGACTGAAGAGGAAGAATCTGTTACTGCGATAAGACCAGGAACGTGTCTGACAATACCCGTGGGAACACACTTCCAGTTCAGGGCCAGAAATGACGGGCTGTCGTTCGTCGCCGTTACAATGCCCCCCTGGCCCGGCGATGATGAAGCGGTATTCGTGGACGGGGTGTGGGAATCCACGTAGTTGGACCCTCCGGAAGCCACGTTCTTCTTCCCCTACGCGTCCAAATGCCAATCAGGGTTCTTCATGGCCTCATACACAACACCTCCTTCCGCATTCCTGGGCATCGGTGTGCCCGTGATGTAGCAGACCGTCGGCGCAACATCCACGACACGTACCTGACCATCGAGCTTCCCAGCCCGCCGAATTCCCGCACCTGCCGCAATAAACGTCGAATGCTGTCCCGCCATCCCAAAGCTGACCGACGGCAGCTGCTTACCGTGTGCTCCGTCGAATTCGGCTCGCAACGCATAAACCACATCCCCGACCAAATCGCTCCACAGATTCACCATTTCTGCGTCTTCACGTGTCAACGCGAGTGCAAACGGACGGTAACCTGTATCCGGATCTTTGTAGTCGTACAGTGCTGCGATCAGATCCCGGCGAACCTTCTCGTAGTCGCTCTTCCTCACGATGCCACCCGGTTGCCGACCCTTCAGGTTGATAAAGATGTGCACGAGCCCAACGTTCGCCGCCTTCGTCCGGCTCCAGTCGATCTCACGGTTCCTTCCGCGCCCCTTGTACTCTAGGAAGCCCGTCTCCTCAAGCACCTTCGCGATGTCGACCACCTGGTGCTCCTGACTCGTCCCACCGTGGTCGGACACAACGACGAACACAGTATTCTTGTCCGCGATCTTGCGTAGTCGACCGATCCATCGATCGATAGACGCATACGTCCGCTGGACTCCCTCCCGACACCGCTTCAGGACGAATCGGTCGGCTCCCGAGTGCGGGTCTGCCGCACGCAGGTAAAAATGGCTCGTGTAGTCGGACGCGTGCGTCTCCGTCATCAGGAGATCCCATTTACGTGTCGACGTCAGATACTCGGCCACGTCTGCCAACCGCTGGTGGTGGAACTCGAGTAACTCGAAATAAGTATCATCATCGATCAGTCCAAGCGCATCACGCATCGGATTCTGCAGAAAATTCCCGACGTTCTCGTCGATCTCCTTGGCCACGCTCAGAGGCTTCGTATAGCCGGCGTTCGGCCAGATCTGCGGGAAGAACAGCTCGAAGGCATCTGCATTCCGTGTCAGCGTAATCAACTTCGTCCGCACATAGCCAGCCCGCTTCTTGCCGTCGATCTCGAAACGATCCAGCCACCAGTCACTCCAGTCACCCTGTCCGAGGTCAGCCACATACTTCGATGCATTCCGAGACTTGCAGATCCGCACGCGATCATATCCTGACCCCTTCGCGTAGATCAGGGCGTACCACGTCTGCGGCGTGCCCTTCTTTCCCTGATTCATGTCCTTGCGGCCACGGATCAGCGGCTGGATCGTCAGCTCGACTTCCTTCATAGGCCTTTTGGACGGTGGCGCGTTCCGCCATCCTTCTGCCTCACGGATCTCGACCGGATCAAACTCACGAACCGTTTGCAGCGCACTCGGATCGAGTGTCTCCGGATCTCGTTGCGCCACCAAACGCCTCGGTGCCCACTTCCCTCCGACAAACAGATGGTATCCGGCGAGCTGATGATGGTTCGACACGCCTGGTCCCGTTCCTTCGACCTGGATCCCCTTCTTCACCGTCGGCGGCCACGACATCTCCCACTTCACAAGGATGGGAAACTTCCCAGCGCGCTCGAAGGTGTTCCATACATACTCGGATTGAGACAACTCTGTGTTGATTCCCCACTCTGTATCCGTCAATCGCTTCCCGGGCTTGTGGATATTGAAATCCATAACCCGATGCGTCCCTGGCCACGATCCTGTTGAAAGCCCAGTCCATCCGGGCGGAGTCAGTGTCGGGAATACACCAACCATCGGGCGCCAAGCGCCCTGCTTCATCAGCGCGGCGATATTCGGACAATGACCCTGATCCGCCAAATTCTTCACGATCTCCATGCTTGCGCCGTCCATACCGACGACAATTGCACGTTTGGCTGGGCTGTTCATTTGAGTCCTTTCAGAGATGCTCTTTAGGGCGCAAGGAAGATGTATCGGCCGATGAACACGACCGCCAACACATCGATCAAGATATGGACATCGTTTCCTTTTCCGCTGAGACGTTTGACGATCGGATAGGTGACGATACCTGCGGCAACACCGTGAGCGATGCTGAACGTCAGTGGCATCACGAGTATCGTCATGAAGGCGGGTACCGCGTCGGACATGTCATCCCAATGAATGCGAGTGACCGACGACGCCATCAGAACTCCAACCACGATCAACGCTGGCGCTGTCGCAAAAACGGGGATGGCCTCGATAAGAGGTGTCAGAAACAGGGACACCAGGAACAGGACCGCAACCACAACACTCGAGAGCCCCGTGCGCGCGCCCTCTGCGATTCCCGATGCACTTTCAATGTATGTCGTCACCGGCGAGGTGCCGAAGAGCGCGCCTCCGACCGTACCCAGCGAATCCGCCAGCAGTGTCCGATTTGCCCGAGGCAGTCTGCCTTGATGATCAAGAAAACCGGATCGCTGAGACAACCCAACAAGAGTCCCCATCGTGTCGAAAAGATCGACAAACAGGAAGGCGAACACCACGGTGATCAAGGCCGGATTGAAAGCCAGGTGAAGATTCTCAAT
>DPVD01000008.1:9250-12887 GCA_003526745.1 Candidatus Latescibacterota bacterium | reverse complement strand
TCTCAATCGCCTTGCCGAATAGGTGGTCGGGCCAGACAGGCATGCCGACAATCGCCAATGGCGCTTCGGAGACACCAACCACTATGGCCGCCGCCGTCACACCGAGCACACCTATGAGGATAGCCCCTTTGAAGCCGCGGGTCATCAGGACGGCCGTCGCGACGAGACCGACCAGCGACAGTGCCGCAGATCCTGAGTGCAGATTGCCCAGCGATACCAGCGTCGCCTCGTTGCTGACAATCACGCCTGCGTTTTTGAGCCCGATAAAGGCAATGAACAATCCGATCCCCGCTGCCGTCGCGTGCTTGAGCCCTGTCGGGACCGCGTGGATAAGCACTTCTCGGACACGCACCACCGAGAGGACCACGAACAGCAGCCCAGCGGCAAGAACAACGGAGAGCGCCAGATCCCAGCGCACCCCCATCCCCAGCACTACAGAGAAGGTGAAAAAAGCATTCAACCCCATGCCTGGTGCAAGAGCGAACGGGTAGTTTGCGCCAATCCCCATAATCAGGGTGGCGAGAGCAGCAGACAGACAGGTAGCCGCGACCAGTTCCGGGAAGAGTTCCTGCCCCATCGCCTGGGACAGGATCCCCGGGTTGACAGCGATGATATACGCCATCGTCACAAAAGTCGTTGCACCACCGACGACCTCCGCACGCACGGAAGTATCGACTTTCTCGAACTCGAAGAATCTGGCAATTGCGTTCATACTCGCTGGACCTACAGGGTGCGTCCGAAGCTTTCGGAGAACAGAAGGAAATCCGAGAATCCGACTGCTCCGTCTCCGTCAAGATCGAAGCGTTCCTCGTCAGGTTCCAGGAAATCTGAGCCGAAGACATCTGCAAAAATCAAGAAATCCGAGAAGTCGACTGTACCGCTGCCATCGAAGTCAGGTGACTGGCTCGGGAAACCTGCGATTTTAAGAGCGCCGGCCATAATAGCCCGAGTGATCTCAACCGCATAAACGATATCGACCTTATCAATCGTGTCGAAGCTCATATTGATATGTTCGGCCGGGTTCGTAAAGAACTGAAACACGCCGATCGCCGGATATCCTCGATCCAGAAAGGACTGGTGATCCGAGCACCTGCAGCCGACAGGGGAGACCATCAATCGCGCATTCGATGTTCCATCTCGTGAGAAGACTGTCGTAAACGTCTCTGCAGCATCGGCAAACTGCTCCGCGAGAGATACGTTCGGGTTTGATGTATCCAGTGTAAAGGCGTTTGGGAAGACCGTCGACCGAGTCCCGATTACGTCTATCCCCATCATCAGGACAATCTCTTCCCCCGCCTCACGTGCGTCATGCGCATATGCCGAGCTCCCGATCAGCCCCAACTCCTCGGCACCGAACATCACGAAATCCACACTCATCCCGAGCGGCAGGTCCTTCATCACCCTCGCGATCTCGAGAATGGCCGCCACACCTGAGGCATTGTCGTCCGCGCCCGGCGCGACCCCCTGACCCGACTGGGGACGATCAATAGAAATTGAATCGTAGTGGGCACCGAGGACAATTTTCCTTTGCGGGGAGAGGATACCCGTCCGGGTCGCGACGACGTTTACCTGCGTAAGCCCAGAAAAGATGTAGTCATTCTCGTTCGCGCGTCTGCTGATGTTCACCTCGAAGGAGTCGAGGCGGGCCGAATAACCCATGGATTCGAAACGCTCGACGATCCAAGCGACAGCTGCCCAGTTCGAATCGCTCCCCGTGAAACGCGTATCGAATGCGACCAACTGCTCCACATCCGCCATCATGGAGTCTTCGTTTATCCGGAGCAGAGCATCCCGGATATCGTCATCAGACGCCTGGACGGGCGATACCGCCAGGGCCAAAAACGAATACGCCATATAATATTTAATAACAGCCACTTACATCACAAATAAAGTGTAAAAAAAGAGCTCAACCATCCCCGAATACCGCTGATACCACAGATGAGAGCATTGCCATCAAATCGGAGGAGCCAATGGGTAGAGGATTCTTGTTCTGAACGGTCAGGATGTTGTCCATCACGGGGATATTTTGTCTGGTTATCGCGCTGAATCAGCTTGCCCCACCGCAATGTCCCTCAAACGTTCGACAGATGTCGCGGATGAAATTCTGGTGGAGACACCATAGGAGTGTCTCCTCTTTGTTATGTATTCCAGGCAGCAGCGGTCTCTTCGAAATCGAGTATGTAGTCTGCTTCGTTTAATTGCGCGTAAAAGGCGATCGTCCGCGCGTAGGATTACAGCATACGCCAGAACGGCCAACCACAGCGGCAGGAATTCCGTCTGCTGTTAGGCCACATACGAAATCGACCCACAGGTAAAGTGACTGAGCGCCCTGAACACCTGACTCGGCAACACGCGGTCGGCGACCCATCCGGCTATCACCAGCAAGATCAGCGATCCGAAAGCGGTGGTGCCAACGACATAGCTGATCTCCTTGCCCAAGAAGCCGAGATCGGCTAGATGCCCTGCTATCAGCACCACCCATGATCCCCAGACGGCAAACTGGATGAACATCATTATCGACAGTCGGGCGTAGGCTGCGCTCGACACATTTGTCATAGGTGTGTCACCGCGATCTTCTGGCGAAACGCGTTCTAAACACTAACAAATATGGAACTTACAGTAACCTTCTCCCGTTCACATGTCAACAGACCGAAATGGCTTTCGCTTGCCAGTGTATGTGCGCTGCATTAGATTCCTCGCTACAAAGGAAGAAGTATTGAACCCTTTGTAATTTGGGTTTCTGATGAACGAAGATATCGGACAGATACTGGAGAATTGGCCATTCGACCCGGAGAACAGCATCCGGAAAGTCATCGATTCTTCGGGTGTCGAGAAGATCCAGGTCCGAGTCGATCAAGGCGCGTTTCAGGGTGTGCTGCAGATGAACCTAGATGGCCGCCCCGACGGCCGGCGCCCGCACAATTCGGACTTCGCCTTCGACCACTACCGCGAGTCGCAGCAAAACGTCTTGGAGACGGAAGGCTCTCTCGACGAGTTTCAGTTGAGCGAGGAGGAGTGCCAAGAGCTCTTCGACGAGTGTCGGCGGATCTACGAACGCTACGTCTTTCTCCTACAAATCCAGGACTACGACCGAGTGATCCGGGACACCGAGCAGAACATGGAGCTCTTTCGCTTCGTCAACACGTATGCGGAGCGGAATGAAGACCAGAATAACCTCGAGAAGTGGTGGCCTTACATCATCCGGATACACGGCGTCGCACGGGTTATGGTCGCCATGCAGAATGATGATTTCGAAACTGCTAACGAAATTATCGACGACGCGCGTGACAAGATCAAGGCGCTCGACAAGTTTGACGCCGAGGAGTTCCGCATCGAGAAGCGTCGGTCCATACAGGCTTTGGACGACCTCGAGCAAGAGCTGCTGAGCAAGCGACCGCTCAACCTGATCGATCGACTCAAGAAAGAGCTCGGTGATGCGATCGACCAAGAAGCATTCGAGAAGGCAGCAAAACTCCGGGATCGTATCCGTGAGCTCGAGGAGCTGAGCGTCGGAGACGCTGACGATTTCAACCCTGGCGAGGACTGAAATACGCTTGACTCTTACCAGCCCGCGTCCTAGTGTTCAAACACTGATCGTTAACGATTGTAATGTGCTCCCTAACTTGAAGTCGAAACT
>DPVD01000008.1:2279-8866 GCA_003526745.1 Candidatus Latescibacterota bacterium | reverse complement strand
CTGTAACCGGACGGCGGTGGGCACGTCGGTAGACGCTTCCAAAGGGCGTTGCCTCGATGACCCGCTGCCGAGCGTTGCTCGCAGCGGGATTTTTGTTTTGGTAAGTAGTTACTACTTGATTTCAGGCGTTTGATAGGTCCCTTGTGATCAAGTCAGTCAGCAGTTCGAACAGTCGCGATCTCTGTAGTTGAACCGGAATTCAGTTACCTTCAATTGCAGCGGAAGATGGCTTCGGGGTATGCCTAAGTAATTGATAGAGCCTGTTCGCTGCAATCCATAGTCCGGACAGCGTCGCTTACCACACCATCGAGCTGCACGGAAATGACCCTCACCTTCCGTGCAATTGGTTCACAATGAAACGGGGTTTGGTATTTGCAGTATCCCAGCATGACCAGATACCACTACTCAGCTACTTTTTTTGAACTGACTAATTAGACCCTCACGGGGCGTGAGGCCCCCCACCCGAGCACAGGTGTGCGCGGGAAATGCAAGGAGATGAGAGGATGGCTACAGCGGAGACGATGACCGATGGGAACGGGTATACCGGTATACGGGACAAAACGAAGGAGATGAACGGCGCCGATATCCTGATTGCGTCAGTCGTGCGAGAGGGCGTCAACGTCGTTTTCGGATACCCTGGTGGCGCAAGCATGGAGATCCACCAAGCAATCACACGCTCGAAACTTCGTAACGTGCTCTGCCGTCACGAACAGGGTGAGATCTTCGCCGCGGAGGGATATGCCAAATCAAGCGGCAGGGTCGGTGTCTGCGTCGCCACTTCCGGTCCCGGTGCGACAAATCTCGTGACGGGTTTGGCCGACGCAAAGATGGACTCCGTACCGCTCGTCGCCATCACCGGTCAGGTGCCAAGTGAAAATATAGGGCGAGACGCCTTCCAAGAAACACCGATCATCGAGATTACCCGACAGATCACGAAACACAACTACCTGATCGAGCGAATCGAGGACATTCCTAGGATCGTCAAGGAGGCCTTCTACCTCGCATCGAGCGGGAGACCAGGTCCAGTCCTGATCGACATCCCGAAGGACCTTCAACAGGCCTGTGCTGTCCCGGACTTCCCGGAGAAAATCGAAATCACGAGTTACACCCCTACGATCCAAGCGCCCCGAGACGAGCTCCAGAGAGTCGCCGGCCTGATCAGAAACAGCACCAAACCGATCGTGTATTCGGGCGGTGGAATCATCACGGGCGAAGCTTCGGGTGAGTTGAGAGAGTTTGTCGAGAAAACACAGATCCCCGTGGCGCAGACACTCATGGGACTCGGTGCATTCCCCGAAACAGATCCGCTTTCGCTCCAGATGCTCGGCATGCACGGGTCGGTCTACGCCAACTACGCCGTCAACCACGCAGACCTGCTTCTGGCTTTCGGTGTTCGATTCGACGACCGCGTGACGGGGAAACTCGAAGAGTTCGCAAAACACGGGCAGATCGTTCACATCGACATCGATCCGTCCGAGCTCAACAAGAACAAAGAGGCACATCTTCCAATCGAGAGCGACATTAGGTATGCACTGCAGGAACTGAACGGTATCGTCGAGCCCAGCGACTACACGGCCTGGCGAGATGAGATCCAGGCCTGGAAGGAGAAGCATCCTTTCAGCTACCAGGATCTGGACGATGCCATCCTCCCGCAGTATGCAATCGATCTGCTCTACAAGAAGACGGACGGCAAGGCGATCGTCTCGACGGGTGTGGGCCAGCATCAGATGTGGGCCGCGCAGTTCTACCAGTTCGACAAGCCTCGCAACTGGCTCACGAGCGGCGGCCTCGGCGCAATGGGCTTCGGTCTACCCTCGGCGATAGGCGCCGCGCTCGCGCGCCCCGATGAGCTCGTAGTCGACATCGATGGCGACGGTTCTTTTGTGATGAACATCCAAGAGCTCGCGACACTCCACGCAGAGAGCATCCCGGTCAAAATAATCGTCCTCAACAACCAGCATCTCGGGATGGTCGTTCAGTGGGAAGATCGCTTCTACAAGGGGAACCGAGCGCATACCTACATCGGCGACCCCGAAGCGTCCGGTGCGCCCACCGATATGAAGGTGCCTCCGGGACACCTGATGTTCCCCGACTTCGTCACGATCGCTCAGGGGTTCAAGGTCCCCGCCGAGCGCGTCGAGCACAAACAGGATCTAGACGCCGCTCTTCAGCGGATGATCGACGCGGATGGACCATATTTGCTCGATGTGGTCACACCCTACCAAGAACACGTGCTGCCGATGATACCGTCGGGGATGACCTTCGACGACATCATCACCGAGTAGCCGGCCTCTCAGCCCTGAAAACACAAAGAGCGCGGCACCTACGTGGAGCCGCGCTCTTTGTGTTTCGCTTGCTGATTCCTGTCAGCAGGCCTGCTGGACCGACGCACCTCTAGCACCACTCAGCTGCGCCAGATGCTCATCGCAGAGCTGCACAGCTTCCTGGGCACCCAGATCCACGTAGACCTCCCGAAGCTTTCGAAAGAGTTCCGGCTCTGTCGGGTAGGCTTTGATCTGCTCCTCATAGACCTGTACTGCTTTCCATGGCTCACTTGCTGCCCGGTAGAGCTCCGCGAGCTGAAGCCCGTACTGCAGGCTATCCGGTTCTAGTAGATAGGCCCCGAGGAATGCAAGCAGAGAGCATGCGATCAGGTTCTTCTCGATCAGCATGCGACCCGACTCTGAAAGAAGCTGACTCATTCCCTTAACAGTGAGCTCATCTGGCAGGCTTTTTGCCAGCTGCGGATTATACAGAGCGGCAAGGACCGCCTTGAATGGATCTACAGCCTCTGCGATGCGATCGGCGCCGCAAGCGGCGACACACTGGCCGAGGTTTACATCAAGCACCTCGTCGCGAATCGCTCTCGCTTCTGTAAACGCCGTGTATGCGTCCTGGTATCGGGCCTCCGCAAGCAACAGATGACCGAGATTACAGTTCGCATCGAACCGACCAGCCTCGTACGTCGCTGCTTTCCTGTAATAAGCTTCTGCCACCACCGCTTTCCCGCAACGACGGGCGAGATATCCTAGGTTCAGGTACGGCTCATACAGATCGACGTCCCCTTCGACAACCTGCTCGAACAGGGCCCGAGCCTTGTCCTCCTCACCATCCTCCAGGTAGAACGTGCCTCGATTGAACGCGTGCTGCAGGTTGTCCGGATCCATCTCTAGTGCCTTGTCCAAACACGCGGTTGCCTCGTCGCGATTCCCTGACTTACGGTAGACCGTCGACATCGCACCCAGAGCCGTTGACCGGTTCGGATCCGATGCTGCCGCCTCCTTATACGCTGACAGCGCCTGGTCTAGAAGCCCTTTCGCCTCCAAATTCTCACCGATCGCATACCGGATCGAAAACCGCGTCGCGATGGGATCCGTCGCCGAAAACGTGACTTTACCCTCGTGTGTCTTCGCCAGACCGAGAACCTCAAGGGCCTCGTCGTGCCGGCCCATCCGGGTGTAGCACTCGCCCAGTGTCAGGTTCGTCAGTGCATACTCGTCGTCCAGTTCGCGGGCCTTAAGCAGGTTGTCGAGCGCCAGTTCATACTCTTCCTGCCGCATGTAGCACCGTCCGAGGAACAGACGAGCCATCGTTTCGATGATCAGATTGTGATCCGCAACGCACGCACTGTCGTCGATGATCTGATGGTAATATGAGATCGCCTCATCTAGGCGACCGTGGATATAAAGCGTCTGGGCCGCGTGTGTCCGGACGATATAGTCCTCGGGATGCGTCTTCAGCCACTCCTGCATGATCGCCAGATACCGCTCCTGCTTGTCACGAACCACTTCGGGCGTGGTGTAGCCGGTATGGATCACGCGAATATTCGTCGGCTCACACGTCACACCGAGCTCGGCAAGCGACGGCGTCAGTTGCTCGTGAATCGGCTGCCTGAACTCGACACCCTCGATGTTTGGGAACAGCCTCATCTGCAGACAGGTAACCGGCTCATACCCCTGATCATCTAGTATCCAGAAATAGGCCTTCTTCTTTCCAAGACCGCGCTTCATCGCCTCTCGGATCTTGCAGAACATCTCCGGCGGTAGTAGATCGTCCGGATCGAGCCACATGATCCAATCACCCGTGGCGAGCTTAAGCGACTCGTTCCGGGCCTCAGACCAGTTGTTCTTCCATGGGAAGTAGCCAAGAGTCGCACCATAGGACTCCGCGATCTCGACCGTCCGATCGTCCGACCCCGTGTCGACGACGACGATCTCGTCAACGAGACCTTGCACACTCTCGAGACAGCGTCCGAGTCGCTCTTCCTCGTTCTTCGCGATCATGCAGAGTGTCAGCCGTCCTCCTTCTAGGTTGTCCGCTCCCTGTTCTCTGTCGTCCATACGCCGCTTTACCCTTCTGATATTCTCCTGAATCGTCGGCGTGTTCGGCGCGATCGTATTCGCCCGAGTGTAAAGATCAAGTGCGCCGTCCAGGTCACCTCGACGCATCAGGGCTGTTCCGAGGTTATTCATCGCCTGGAAACTTCCCGGTTCGACTGACAGAGCACGCTCGTATGCCGCGAGTTCCGACTGTCGATCACCGAGCTTTCCCTCGATCTCGCCCGCGACGAGGTGGACAAGAGCAGGCTGGAGATACGCACCCGTGCCGCCGGATTCGAGCAGTGCAATGCATGCCTTCATCGCCTGACGGGCCTCCTCATATCGCTCGCAGTCCCGGTAGGCCAGTGCAAGTTCGTAATTCGCCATCACATCGACCGGATCCGTCTCCGCCTTCTGCTCCGCAAGCTTCGCGTAGGTTGAAGCCTGACGATCCTTGGCCACATACCCGTAATGATGCACGGGGATACTGCAATCTTCCACCTGCCATCCGGCAGACTCCGCGCGTCGTTCTACGAGCTCGTGAAGCACACCTTCAAACCTGACATCGGGATGATTCCGGAACAGCCTGACTTTGGTCGTCGGGAACCAGCCGGCGTAGGCACCCTCCTCCTCGGGGTAGTCGCCGCTGTTTGCCTGCCAGCCCACCCGGTCGGACTTCTGTGAGTAGTTGCGCGTCGTGATCCGGTACGCGTCAGCCCTCTGCGAGGCGATCACCTCGTGCAGACGAGACCAGCCCGAAGGCGACACGACCTCGTCGCAATCCAAGACCAATATCCAGTCCCCTGTAGCGATGTCGAGGCTGCAGTTTCGAGCCGCCGAGAAGTCGTCTATCCATTCGAACTCGGCCACGATCGCTCCGGCCTTCCGGGCGACATCTAGCGTGTCGTCAGATGATCCCGTGTCGACAACGACGATCTGATCGACTCGGTCTTTCGCGCTCTCCAGACATCGCTCAAGAAAGCGAGCCTCGTCGCGTGCGATTATGCAGAGAGACAAGGTGTTGGGCTCTGGCATTTTTCTCATTCGGTATGGGATAGATTAATCACACCCATCAACACAACGTCGATAAAGGTGTCACCTTGGAGGAGAGCATCACGGAGCACCCCCTCACGTTCAAAACCACATTTCTCGAGACACCGAACCATTCGCGGGTTCTTCGCAAAAGGTGTGGACAGGACCTTGTGGCAGCGGAGCGTGTCGAAGGCATAATCGCGCATCGCCGAGATCGCTTCGGCCCCGTATCCTTTGTCCCAGCAGCGCCGCTCTCCAATCGTGATGTGCAGTTCGCAGCAACGATGGACCGGGTCCACGTTCCTGAGGATTCCAATACCGATCGGCAGACCCGCTTCGTCGCGAATTCCGAACACGACCGACTGGTCAGCGTTCAGATCTCCCTCGATCGTCAGACGGAACTCTGTTTCCGTCAGCTGGGACTGGTCGTCGGACGTAAGGGCGATGATCTCGGGGTCGTTATACCACGCCCGGCTGTTCGACCAGAAATCTTCACCGAACGGACAGAGTGTGATGCGGCCTCTCTGGACCTCTGTTCCGTTCGCCATCGTTTATGCAGCCGCCGGGGCCTGCCTCGAATCGGAGCATGTCACGCGTAGACCGGTTCGTCGTGATCCGGCGATCACGGCACCACGAACGTGCGTGACCACGTGGTCGAGCTGCTTCGAAGTCAGTTCAGGATACATTGGGAGCGACACGATCCGGCGGGAGGCCGCCTCGTATGTAGGGAAGTCACCCCGCCTGTATCCCAAGTGCGAGTAGGCGGGAGATAAATGCAGTGCGAAGGGATACTGGATACCGCTCGCAATGCCCTCGTTCTGGAGAGCTTCGTTCACGTGGTCCCGGTCGTCGACTTCAATCACAAACAGGTGATACACGTGTGTGACGTCGTCCGATGCCTTCGGAACCTTGACGCCTTCGACATCGTCGAGTCCACGTCGGTAGTATTCAGCGTGATCTTGCCGGGCCTCGTTCCATTTCTGAAGGTGCGGTAGCTTGACGTTCAGGACGGCGCCCTGAATCGCATCCATGCGGTTGTTGTACCCCACGCTGTGGTAGTAAAACTTCACACCCGCCTGCTGACCATGATTCCGAAGCTGTCTCAGACGTCCCGCAAGGTCGGCATCGTCTGTTAGGATCCCGCCCGCGTCGCCGTAGGCTCCGAGATTCTTGCCGGGGTAGAAACTGAAGCAGCCTGCGTCGCCGATCGTCCCTGCGAGACGTTCCCGGTAGACC
>DPVD01000008.1:0-2008 GCA_003526745.1 Candidatus Latescibacterota bacterium | reverse complement strand
GCCTGCGTCGCCGATCGTCCCCGCAAGACGTTCCCGATAGACCGCACCGTGTGCCTGCGCAGCGTCTTCCACGACATACAGGTCGCGGCGATTGGCAACATCCAGTAACGGATCCATATCCACCGGGTGACCATAAAGGTGCACGGGCAGGATCGCACGGGTTCGTGCGGTTACGAGACGTTCCACCTGATCGACACGCATCGTGTAGAGATCGGGATCGATATCGACGAGCACAGGTCGCGCACCAACGTGGCAGATCGCCTCGAGCGTCGCGCTAAAGGTGTGACACGTGGTGATGACTTCGTCGTCCTCACCGATACCGAGCGCCCGAAGCGTCAGGGTCAGTGCATCTGTCCCGTTGCTCACGGCGATACAGTGCCCGATTCCGTGGTAGGCGGCGTAAGCCCGCTCAAAGCGCTCGACCTCGGGTCCCAGAATGAATGTCGTCGAGTCGAGAACATTGCCGATCGCTGCATCGACCTCTTCCTTAAGCGATTCATACTGCACGTGCAGATCGACCATCGGGACCTTCATGGGGTATCCTGCTGGCCCTCGTTCGAAGCGACGAGGGTCTCTAGCTGACGCAACACACGCGTGGCGTCGGTGTGCCCGGGATCTTCACCGAGCACACGCTCGAGTTCCGCAAGTCCATCGCTCTCGCGACCGTTGTCGATCAGCAGAGCAGCCAGATGTGCGCGTGTGTCATTGTCCTCAGGTGAAACAGTCAGATAGCCGGTGATCGCATCGATGGCCTCGAGACCCTGTCCCAGCTGTGCGTAGATCATGCCAATATTGAAGAGCGTGTCGGGATCGCTCGGGGCCAGCTCGGCTGCCGTGCTCATGTACTCGACCGCCTCGTCGAGACGCCCCTGTTCCCAGAGCAGCACGGCCAGGTTCCCGTGCGCCTCCGAGAACCCGGGCATCAGAGTCAAGGCACGCTCAAACCGGCTTTTTGCTTCCTCGATCTGACCAGCGCGGAACAGACAGCGTCCGAGATAGTTCTGGATGCGGCCGGATTCCGGATACTTCTCTACAAGTGGCAGGAACAGCTTAGCTGCCTCTTCCGGTTTGTCCATCTCGAGTAGGGTTGCCGAACAGACGAGCGCAGCCTCCACGTAGTCGTCCTTCAGAGCCAGCGCTTCTCGATACTGGGCAAGCGCCTCGTCGTGCGCGCCGGACAGGCGATGCCTGTCACCCTGTGCAAGACAGGCGATCGCTTTCCGCTCACGCGCCTCCTCAATCGAGCTGTCCTCCTCCTCGCAATGCACATAGGCTTCGCGAGCACACACCGTACGGTAGCCCCTCTGTTCTGCCCGTCTCACGAGGTCGTCTATAAAGGCGTCTGTCTGGAAGGTGACTTCGAACCCACCCAGCTCAAGCAGTACATCTCGGCGTATCAGGACGCAGGCTGCGCTGACTGATTCGATCTTAACAACCTGACCCGCAAACCGGTTCCGGTGCCGACGAGTGAACTTCTGCAGCTCTTTCTTCTTGCTCCGATACTTCGACCGAACGGATTGGTCGCTCCTTCCGTTCGATGCGGAAGGCACAACAAGTCCGACCGTTGGATCCACATCGAGCTGGGCAGTAAGCAGATCGAACCAACCCGCTGTCACGATCGTCCGATCCTGCAGCAGCAGGACATAGTCCGATGTCAGCCCCGCGACGGCAGAATTCAGACGCTCGCCCGGTGTAGCGGCTTCTTCGATCGGAACCTTATTCAGACGGACGTCCGTGTTTCGTTCTAGGGCGTTACTGGCAAGGCTGCGATCGTCCGAATGAGAGTTCAGTATCAGACAGTCCACCTGAGAAACAGGTAGTGTCGTCTCAGTATGTCCGGTAAGCGAGCCGGATTGCCCCACAAGCGTGATCGTCCGGCGAATGGGCTGGCCGCAGACCGACTCGAGCCTTTCGACGGCGCGGTCTGCGGCCTGACGCCACGTCAGGTGCTCTCGTACATGTGACCCGCCCCGCCGACCCTTGTCGGCAGCTTCCTCTTGGTGGTTCA
>DPVD01000080.1:0-6657 GCA_003526745.1 Candidatus Latescibacterota bacterium | reverse complement strand
ATACCGGACTTTGGATTCGGGTGTCGTATCGGATGCTTCAGCAACGGCGGCTTCCGCCCTCTGGATAGCCGAATCACCACCTTCGAGTATAGCTTTGACGGAACCGAACTCGTCCGTCAGATCGACAAGCCTACCGTTTTTGACCGCTCCGCATCTGACTTGGCCGTTGTGTTCGTATGTCGCGAGTTTCAAGTCGTTTCTCCGTATGGGGTAACCGTTGGTTGTTGGCCCGTCGAATATAAGGGTCGAAGGTCGGAGTTCAAATGAATTGGGGGACCCGCGTTGACCGGAAGGCGTGTTTGCCTACCTTCATGTGTGTGTCTGGATTTAGCGGAATTTTGACGTCCCGGTAGTAGGCGGGAGTATCGAGGGAAGTATGCTGAGTGAACGTGAGCAGGAAATTAAGAACGTCTTGGTCGATCAACTGGCTGGGTCAGCCAGAGCAGCCGGGCAGAAAAGATTGACGCGATATCTGGATCCGGACTTTGTCAGGCTCGCAGTGACCAGAATGGCTGTCAACAAGCGTCGAATGGTTATCTTCTCAGCCCTTTATTTCTGTGTCGTTCTCACTGCGGTCGTCGTGATGACGCAGACCGTCTCGGACTACAAGGTTCTCCTGTGGGTCGTGGTGGGGTCCTTCAACGCGGTCAACGCGGCGATCCACTATGCCGAGTATAACAAAAAAAAGCTGGTGTTTACATTGATCGATATTCTGGAAACCAGAGAAAAGTAGGGGGGGAATTCTTGGACAGCGTTGCTACAGGTCAATATGTCCTTGGTTTTTACGGCGTGCTACTGATCGTCGGGGGCGTGATGGGGTACATCAAATCGCAAAGCAAAGTGTCCCTGTTCATGGGTGCGATCACAGGCGGGCTTTGCGTCGGAGCGGCCTGGCTGAGCCTGGATCAGCCGGAGCAGGGCTTTACGATCGGCAGTCTTGTTGCCTTCCTGCTTGCCGGCGTGTTTATCAACCGGCTCGCGAAGACAAGGAAGCTGATGCCTGCAGGGATCGTTTTGGCGTTGAGCCTGATCGTCGGTGTTCTCCTGATGATGATCTTGCAGGTAATGGGTGGGGTCGATTCGGCGTTGTAATCAGAGGAAGATGCAGGCAAGAAAGAGGGTGGGTATCCCTCAAGGACCACCGGCCCTTGCCTTAGTGGGAGGTCGCCCCTGTTGTCAGGCGACAGTCCCTCTAATTTTTGTTGCCATATGAATCTCTTTTCGATGGGCCTAGGCTTCAGAGGTTACGCCTTCTGAACCGGGCCTTGGGGAGTTGAGCAAGATCAGCTGGCTGCTAGCAGAGCCGACATAGTAACGGTTCCGCGGATGTATTGGCCAATCATTTGATCGAGATCCCCGATTTGTCGCACGCGGTCCGCATCTTTTTGACCGCGTCGACGACGCACGTGCCATTGCGCGTGATCTCGAATATGTACTGACTCGCGATGCGAGGACACACGCCTAGGATCGCAGAGATATTCTACACGGTATTTCCCCCCTCATCGTCGAGCCAGTGAACTCATCTCGTTGATTACGTCTGAGACCCAAGCCGGAAGCCTCCACTACACTGACAACTGGCAGACTTACACTTGGCTACCAGTCAAAGGCCAACACGTTGTTGTTCAGAAGAACGATGGCGTTCCAAGAAAGAAGGGTAGAGAGCCAATTAACGGCATCGAAGGATTCTGGAGTTCCTCCAAGAACGGGTTCCGTCAACATAAAAGTTTTTTCCCATTGCTAAGTAAAAACCTAAGTAATTGTTATTCAGTAAATTACATCTATTTTGACTGTCTTGCGAGGGCAAAGACGATACCGGTCAGGATGATCCCCCCTCCCGCGAATGTTGCAGTCGAGGGCGTCTCCGATAGGATGACTAGAGCGAGGGCGGAGGAGGAGATGGGCTCGAGCAGCAAGAGGAGCACCAGCACGGATGGGGAGATTCGTTTGAGAGCGAAGTTGAAAGAGGTATGCCCAACGAGTTGAGGGCCAGCGGCGAGAGCTAGGAAAAGAGCGTAATTCGTGACGGTGTGGCCGGTCAGACTCTGACCGGAGGCGAAGGCGATCGCAACAAGTGTCACTGCGGCAATTGAGTAGACCGTGGCGATGTATGGCGTGAGGGCGATGTGCTGTCTGAGCTGACGTCCGATCAGGAGGTGACCTGACATTCCGATCGCACCACAGATTGCCAGAACGTCGCCGAGGAGCGCATTGGATTCACCGTTAACGTCCCCATACGAGATCCAGAAAGCCCCAGCGAGTGCGACAACTGTACCGATCGCCAACCGGGATTTCAGACGTTCCTTCAGGAATATCCAGCCCCCGATGGCGACGAAAATCGGGTTTGTGGTGACAAGAAAGGCGGAGCTTGCCACGGAGGTATGGGAGAGGGAACTGATCCAGCTTGTGAAGTGAGCGGCAAGCAATAGACCGCTTGCGAGGACGGGTAGCCTTTGCGAGCGGAATAGCTCTTTTGTCGCGGCCCGGTGGTGCCTGATTGCCAAGGGCATCATGACAGTAGCCGCGATGACCATCCGGTAGGCTGCAATCACGAAGGGATGGGCGGAACACAGCTTGATCAGGATCGCAGCAGACGAGGATACTACGATCCCCAGAAGCAGGATGATATAGACCAAGACGTCAGCTCTCAGACGGGGAGTCGGATCCGTTGGTCGGGTTCGACTCGCGAAGTTCCCGCCACCAATCCATCAACGCCTTGATATTCTTCTCGTAACCTCGGTCGGTCGGCCTGTAGTACTCCCGTCCCAGCAGGTTGTCGGGCAGGTAGTCCTGCGGGGCATATGCGTTCTCAGAGTCGTGATCGTATGCGTATTCCTTGCCATATCCAAGGTCTTTCATCAGATCCGTAGGCGCATTCCGGATGTGCATCGGCACCGGCAGGTTGGGTTTTTTCTGGACGTCGTCTATCGCTTCGGCATAGGCCCTGTGGACGGCGTTGCTTTTCGGAGCAGTTGCCAGATACACGGTCGCCTGCGCGATCGCGAGATCGCCTTCCGGGCTGCCGAGAAAGTCATGCGAATCACGTGCGGCGAGCGAGATCGAAAGCGCTCGAGGGTCCGCGTTTCCTATGTCCTCGGATGCAAAACGGATAAGCCGCCGCAAGACGTAGTGTGGGTGTTCACCAGAGGCAAGCATCCGGGCGACCCAATAGAGTGCGGCGTGAGGATCGCTTCCCCTCAAACTCTTGTGCAGAGCAGAGATCAGGTTGTAATGCTCTTCGCCCGTCTTGTCGTAGAGCAGCGACTTTGAGCCCAAGACCTCCAAGATCAGTTCGGGTGTGAGTGGTGCGCCCTTCGCCTGTGCCGCAGCCGCCACCGTTTCGAGCGTGTTGATTGCTCGTCTTGCATCTCCCTCCGAATTACGCGCGATCAGCTCCAGCGCATCTCTGCCGATCTGATCCACTTGAACGCCGATGGTCTCCGCAACCCCGATCAGAAGATCGTGTATCACTGCGGCGTCCAGTGTATTGAGGACGAAGACCCGCGCTCTGGACAGCAGGGCGGCGTTCACTTCGAATGACGGATTTTCCGTCGTAGCACCGATCAGGATGATCGTGCCGTTCTCGACGTGGGGGAGGAAGGCGTCCTGCTGTGCCTTGTTGAACCGATGAATTTCATCGATGAAGAGGATTGTTCGTCGGCCGAGATTCTTCTCTTCCGCCGCTCGTGCGATGATCGCGCGCACCTCTTTAACACCCGAAATGACGGCGCTGAAGAAGACGAACCGAGACTGTGTGGTGTTCGCAATGACACGGGCGAGTGTGGTCTTTCCGGATCCGGGCGGACCCCATAGGATCATTGACGGAATTTGATCGGTTTCAATCAGCTTTCGAAGTGGGGCCGTTGGGCCTACAAGATGCTTCTGGCCGAGCACATCATCAAGCGCCTGAGGCCGGACGCGTTCGGCTAGTGGCTCGGGAGCCGATCTCTCCTGAGCGAACAGATCGCCCGCACTCATTGTCGTCCTCCCTTGTCGGTCGGCGGGTCTTCATCGTCTCTCTTGCCGCGGTTACCGCTCCCGAAGTCGAAGCCGGCTGCACCCCAGTCGATGTCGGGAAGAGAGTCGGGCTCGATGCGTTCAGGGAGCTCGTCGTGGACCTGCTGGATGATGTCGCGCGCACTCGGCGAGTCCGGAAGCTCCGGCAACGGGATCTCAGGCTCCGGTGAAGCTGGATCGAATCCCGATTCCGATAAGGACTGGGCAGCGAGATCTTCGAGGATCCCGTTGACTTCTTCCAGAACTGAAGCACGCTGGTCGGGTGACACCTTGTTCAACCTCTTCATCGCCTGTACGATCGGGATCAGATCGTCCGGACCCAGCCGGTCAAGGATTCTCTTGGAATGCTCCGGGCCCAGAGCGATCAGAAGCACGGCGACTTTTTCTATCTCGTTCATAGTCAACTTGTGGATTCGAGGAGTTTTTTCGCCAGAAGTTTCTCGCTGACGCGATAGACGAATACTTCCTCTTGATCCACGCTGACGACCGGGATTTTCTCGCAATACTGATCAAAGAGGGCCTGTGTTCCCCGAATGTCTACGAACTTGAGATCGAAAGGAATTTTCTTCTGCACTTTTAGGACTCGCTCCTTAGCGATGTCGCAAAGGTGGCAGTCCGGCTTGGAATAGATAGTTACGGTTTTCATAGACGCAAGTAATGTGAGATCGCACAGACGGTCAATCCTGTTGCGGCATTGTGCGGATCGCGTAAGGACGTATCTTAGCCGCTTGAAGACTTGCCAGACAGCGGAGGGACACTTGATTGAGCAACACGCTTCAGAAGAACTGGTCAGAGAACGGTATGGGTGGGCAGAGATGGATCCGCCTGGTCCTGTGGTGGCCGGAGAGACATCAACTTGGCGGATCGTCTACCATGCGGGAAAATACGGGATCGATGATGGCGGTGTGATCAAGTTCGCCTGGCGAGACGTAAGTGATTGGGCATACCCGCAGTTTGACGACCCGACAGCACCCGCTTTTGCAAGCGTCGAAACGGGCGGACCCGCAACTTTGCGACCCCGGTTCGACAAGCAGCGATACGTTCGCCCGTGGAGGCTCTGCGTGACGGTCGACGTGTTTGACGATTCGCTTCGGGAAGGCGATACGATCACGCTGACTCTGGGCGATCGTTCTGGAGGGAGCGAAGGGAGCCGGTCACAGACCTTCTGCAAGGAAGCGTTCGAGTTTCGGGTTTCCGTCGACTGGTGTGGGACGTGGGTTTATACGGAGGTCCCGTCGCCGGTTTTTCCGATCGTCAACGGTCCTCCCGAAAAGCTGGTTGTGATCGCTCCATCTGTAGCCACCCCCGATGAATCTGTCTGGTGCGGCGTGAAGCTCGAGGACCGATGGGGCAACCCGTGCCGCGATTACCGTGGCGAGGTCTCGATCCATGAGGGTAAGGTTCAGGGGTTGCCGAATACGTACACGTTCTCGGATAGCGATCAGGGTGTCCATCGGTTCGAGGGGCTGACTGTCTCCGAGCCCGGTATCCACACGGTGCACGCACAGACTCAGGATGGAAAGCTTCGATCAGAGAGCAACCCGTTGGTCTGTTCTGAGACGTTGGGGGGTGCACGGCCGTTCTGGGGAGACCTGCATGGTCAGAGCGAGGAGACGGTTGGCACGAACCCGGTGTCTTCCTACTTCGCGTTTGCGCGAGACTCGGCCCTCGTTGACTTCGCCGGACACCAAGGGAACGATTTCCAGATCACGTCGGCGATCTGGGATGAGATCAAGCACCAAGCGAACGCGCATAACGATCCGGGGCGGTTTGTCTCGTTCGTTGGATGGGAATGGTCGGGGAACACTCCCGTTGGGGGCGATCACAACGTCTACTATCTAGACGACGATGGCCCGCTGCATCGGTCAAGTCACGTGTTGATTCCAGACAAGTCGGATCTTCAGACAGACTGCCTGCACGTGAATGATCTCTACAAGGCACTAAAAGGCCAAGAGGCGATGCTAGTACCGCACGTGGGCGGGCGGTATGCGAACCTCGAGTGGCACGATCCGGATTTGGAGGCCGTGGTCGAGGTCTACTCTGAATGGGGTGAGTTCGAGTGGTTCCTGAAGGAGGCGATCGAACGAGGCTATCGAGTCGGGTTCACGGCCGGCAGCGACGATCACAAAGGACGTCCGGGCGCCGCCTACTCCGGCAGCGGTTCCTTCGGTGTATACGGCGGTCTGACGTGTATACAGACAGAAGAACTGTCGCGGAAAGGGATATGGGAGGCCATCAAGGCCCGTCGATGCTATGGGACGTCCGGACAGCGAATCCTGATCAATGCGGCCGCTGATGGACACCCGATGGGGTCCGCCTTTACGACATCCGAAGGGCCCGAGATTTCGGTGCACGTGGTCGGGACTGAGGCGATCGAACGTATCGATGTCGTTCGTGGTTTGGAGGAACTGTATCAGTACCCAGAGGATCCCGAACGCACGAGTGACCGTGTTCGGGTTGCGTGGTCCGGTCAGAGGATACGGGCGAGAAATCGACTCGTTAGGTGGAACGGGGGGCTACGGGTCGAAAACGGCAAGCTGTCGAACGTGGAAGGCTACGCGTTCGATACACCCGCGGAGGGCGTCCGTAAGGTGACTGAGTCGACGATCGATTGGCAATCCGTGACGACGTGAGATGCCGACG
>DPVD01000176.1:9868-10917 GCA_003526745.1 Candidatus Latescibacterota bacterium | reverse complement strand
TGGCGGCAGTTTTTGGAGCGGTGATTTTGGTGGAGGCGGCGGAGATTTCGGTGGCGGTGGCGGTGATGGGGGTGGATAGCCCCGGAGGGTGTGACCGAAGAATAAGGGGCGTTTCTTGGTGAGGCCCTGTTGGGCGCTTTAAGGCATGGAGCGAGACGACAGAGCGACATACATACGAAATGAGTCGAAAGGATTAGCGTGGGACTAAAGGTATTCGCCCTTTCCCTCTCTTTATTCGTCTTCACGGGTTGTGCCACCTTAACATCCGGGATGTGGGACCGAGTAAAGCTGGAAACAACGCCTTCGGGTGCGAAGGTTACTGACGAGTCCGGTGTCCTTCTCACAACCACACCTGGTTACATAACCATCAAGAGAAGGGATACTCCCAAGCTGACTTTTAAAAAGGAGGGCTACGAGGACGTCACTGTGCAACTAATTAGAAAAGCGAATATGAAAACGCTTTGGAGTCTACTGCCACTTGGTCTGGTTGCCATTGTCCCAGCTGACGGTGGGCCACAACAATTCCTTGTCGTGCCAGCCTATAGCTATGCAATCGATTTTTTGACAGGCGCAATCTGGGACCACGATGAGAGCATTCACCTGGAAATGGTTAAATCTGAAAACGAATGATTCAGACAAATGCCGTTTGAGGAAGAAGGTGACGATGAGCCTGTTGCTTCGTGCTTTGCCTAGTGTCTATCCTACTGTCTCCGTTTTTTGAATAAGCCATTCACCCTCAGGAAATTTCCGAGGGTCCTGACATCGTATCATTTTTTGCTCCTTCCCTTGCAAATACAGCGATTTCCAACCTCTTTGTCGCACTGAATTTTTCGACTATCTTTATCCTTTTCGTGATGGATCGGGCGATCTTCAGGTTCTCTCACTCAGAGGCCCTAAAGGTATCCGTACGACTATTGTCTAGTTTGAGGACGTGAAGATCAGCCGAATTTTAATCTCGCCGAAACCCATGGAATAAGATTAGAAAACCATACACGGTCGGGTAAGGCCTCGGTCCTCTCCGTTAGGTCGAGACGTCTCTCTCCAATTAC
>DPVD01000176.1:4772-9477 GCA_003526745.1 Candidatus Latescibacterota bacterium | reverse complement strand
CCTTCCAGAACCACATCTAGAATGGGCTGCTCAATGAAGAGACGAAAAGGAGGAGCTGTTGGGCGGGTTTCCGAAGTATAACGGGTATCAAGGGATCTGGTTTACACTGGGCCAGTTTTCAGAGTATGGGGACAAGTATTCAGGAGGGCTGGGCACGTATACGGCGAAACACGTGCCGTTGGCGATCTATGCGCCTGAGGTGAACCGGACGTTCTTCGTGTATGGAGGGGCAAATAGCGGTGAGCGACATCTACTGGCGTTGGCAGCTTACTATGACCACGACCGAGGGGTGGTTCCGCGCCCCACTATTGTTCACGACAAGGGTGGGGTGGATGATCCCCACGACAACCCGAGCTTGGCGCTGGATGAGTCCGGACATCTCTGGGTTTTCGTTAGTGGGCGGGGTCAGCGGCGACCCGGGTTCAAATATCGCAGCGTGGAACCCTATAGTGTGGACAACTTTGAGCTGATCAGCGAAGAGGAGATGACATATCCACAGCCTTGGTGGGTTCAGGGAAAAGGATTTCTGCACCTGTTCACGAAGTATACAGGAGTGAGAGAGCTATACTGGAATCGCAGCGACGACGGCCTGACCTGGACGCCCCACCAGAAGCTGGCGGGGATGGGTGGGCATTATCAGACGAGCCGGCAATTTGGGGAACGTGTAATTACTGGGTTCAACGCACACCCGGACGGGGACGTCGACTTGCGCACGAATCTGTACTATGCAGAAACCTCGGACATGGGGGAGACGTGGCTTGCGGCAGACGGTACGAGGCTGGACCCGCCACTGACAGATTGGAACTGCGCGGCGCTTGTTCGAGACTACCGGTCGGAGGAGCGGTTGTGCTATATGAAGGATATCAGCTTCGATACCCAAGGCCGACCAGTTATTCTGATCGTTTCCAGCGCGAACCACGCACCGGGACCAAGTGGTGATCCCCGGAGTTGGACCATTGCACATTGGTTGGGGGCGGAATGGGTTTTTCACGAAGTGACTCGGTCAACACACAACTACGACATGGGTTCACTCTATATCGAAGAGGATCAGTGGCGGATCGTGGCGCCCACAGAACCCGGTCCACAGTTCCATGGGACTGGCGGAGAAATGGCGCTTTGGCTCAGTGCTGACGAGGGGCAGACTTGGACGAAGGATAGGGATATCACGCGCAATAGCCCCCTGAACCACACGTATGCCCGACGCCCCGTCAATGCGCACCCCGACTTTTGGGCACTTTGGTCGGACGGCAATCCCGATGAGATGAGCCCCGCGCACTTGTACTTCACGAATCGGGCGGGAGACCAAGTGTGGCGATTGCCGTATGAAATGAATATGGATTTTAGTGAGCCCGAACCGGTTTACTGAAGGTAGGAGCGACCAAAAGTAAGCTACAGCGCTGCACGGATCACCACATCCCTGTGCACACATCTATGAGAGCTGGTGGCGCACCATAGATGCCCACAGCCAGGAAGACACTCCAGCCATATTCTAGTCATTCACTACTTCACTGCTCCGTGCAAAGATCTAATTAAAAACGAGGTACTACCCTGAGGAAGGTCACCTGGACATTTCCGTATTCGGAAGCCGTGATTGAGCCGGGCAGACTGCATGGACACCTAGATGCTAGACGCTCGGGTGCCGCGCACGTTATTCAAGTCGGTGACACATACCGAATGTATTATTGGGCAACGGGAGCGGATGGATACCATCACATCTGCTTGGCGGAAACATCCATAGATAACCCAAACGAGTGGAAAGCGTGTGGCAGTGTCCTAGACCGCCAGGCGAGTACGGTGTACAACTGTCAAGGGCCCGGATTTCCAGTCGTTCTACCTCGCGACAATGGCCCTTGGCTGATGTATTTCTGTGGTTGGGGAGCCCTTCGTTCTGACGGAAAACTACCCAATACCACTGGCATCGCATTCAGTGATGATGCTGGCTTAAGCTTCTACTACAATCACAAAGCGCCGATACTGGGAACGGATCAGCCATATGATCAGGAAGGCACTGGCAGTGTATTCGTTATTCCGGAAGAAGACTGTTTGAAGATGTACTACACGTCTATCGGTCACTACTACGAAAAGCCCAACGGAGTAGAAACGGGTCACGGTGATGTGATTCCAAAAATTGGCATAGGTTATGCGGTTTCCGACGACGGTGTGAGCTGGGAAAAACCACTGAATGATCTAATGGTTTCGCCTAGGGGTTTCGACACGGAACCTTACGAATACATCACCTCTAAGCCTTTCTTGATCAGAGAGGATTCCGGATTTCGGATGTGGCTGAACACTTTCGGAACTGCGTATCGTGTTAGGAGTCTTTTCGGATACGACGGATCGAATTGGGAATGGCAAGACAGCGGTTTCGATGGTGAGTTCGGTGTCGGCAAAAAGGGATGTTTCGACGACCATCAAAGGTGTTATGTATCTGTGCTTAAGTTTGAAGACCAGTACCGCTGCTGGTTCACGGGAAACGGGTTTGGGCAGACAGGAATGGGCTACGCAGAAGGGCGAGTGGATGGTGACCAGGAAGATGGCTAGGGCAATAAGCCTAATGGGGAACGAGAATTATCCATGTGGAACATTGCCAACCTGAGACTGCCCCACACGCCGTTTGTTGTGTTCGCGTACTTACTGATGCCCGGATGCAGTTCTGGCCCGACGCAGCCCCTCGATGAGGTTGTTATCAAAACGCCTGCGGGAGCCGAACACGTCATGGTAATCGTGCCCGAGGGCGAATTCTTAATGGGGTCGGCAACGGGGGGACCAGATGAGTCACCAATTCACACAGTCTCGCTGTCTGAGTACCTCATCGACAAGGTGGAGGTATCAAACGGCCAGTATGTCCTTTTCCTTAACGCGATTCAAAGACACACGTCCCTTACAGGGGATAATTATGTCTATCTGGAGAATCCAGACATCCAAATTTTCCTGCGAAACCAAACCTATCAAACTCAACCAGGGTTGGAACTGCGGCCTATGGTTGAGATCACTTGGTGGGGAGCGAGAGATTACTGTGCTTGGATCGGAGGACGCCTGCCAACCGAAGCGGAGTGGGAAAAAGCCGCACGCGGTGATGACCAGCGTAGGTATCCTTGGGGCAATGCGACTCCTGATCGCGACCTACTTAACTTCAATGCTAACCTGAATCGAACGGTCGATGTAGGCAGCTATCCCGAGGGTGCGAGTCCATACGGAGCCTTGGATATGGCTGGTAATGTCTGGGAATGGACGAATGATTTTTACCAGGATGACTACTACTCCGTCAGCCCAAGAGCGAATCCGGCAGGGCCTCTTGAACCCGAGTTCGGAGGCGTTAAGTCAATCCGTGGTGGCAGTTTCGGAAGCCCCGCCGTCAATGTACAGTCTGCAGGGCGCAGCTTAGATAGTCTGAATTGGTCGGGACCTGAGTTCGGCTTCCGTTGTGCTTACAACCCCCAACTTTGATTGCGGCGCGCAACTGACTATTGACAGGAGCATTGCGTTGGGTCCTGTATTTTCCGTACGGCTCACATACTCGCAGGCGCGTGGTCCCGATATTGTCTGGGAAACGGGAACGCTTCATCTGTAACGAACTCCGTCCTGTTCGGGTAAGGTGGTCTGAGAGCCACCACTTCGTTTCTTGTCTTCTGCTTTTACAGCCTTCTGTTTTCTTCTTCAAGCCACTCTTTGTCGAGCATTGGATCGGACTGTGTGCTAGAAACCGGTAGTATCCTCTCACACGTTAAGGGGCAAACTATGGGTCTTGGTGTTTTCATGGTGCTCCTTCATCCTCATCAGAGGAACCCGAAATTTTTTCTCCCAATCCAGGGAGGCCAGGGCCACACATTTAAAGGAGTATAATCGTGAAAGTAATTGTGATAGGCGCGAACGGAAATACCGCAACTCGCGTAATTCAATCGCTCGCGGATAGTTCGCACGAACCACTGGCCATGATCCGGGACGTGGAGCAGCGATCCAAGTTCGATGCCCTAGGCGTTCCGACCGTACTCGCTGATCTGGAGTATCCGATCGATCACGCGATCATAGGTTGTGATGCGGTGATATTTGCCGCAGGTTCAGGTGGGCATACGGGGAAGGACAAGACGGCCCTTGTGGACCATATAGGTGCTATAAGATCGATGGTGACGGCGCAGGTGCAGGGCACAAAACGCTACATTATGCTTAGCTCGATCAACGTGGATGAGGACAGCACTTCTAAGCTCGCTCACTACCACAAGGCGAAAGCACGTGCGGATCGATTCTTGATGCAGACGGACTTGGACTGGACAATCGTATGTCCCGGCGGTTTGAGAGACGATCCGGGTAACGGACTCGTTTCTGTCAGCGAAGAGACGCATCTTGAAGGTATCACGACTCGTGACAATCTTGCCAGCGTTTTGGTCGGCTGTCTGGATCGAGGCAACACGATTGGGAAGCGATTCAGCCTGCTGGAGGGAGATACACCGATCGATGATGCTCTTCGATCAGTCTGACGTCTTCGCGCGCTTTGGTCGAAAACATAGCTGTTGTGCCGGCGGGAGCGTGCAAATTGCTGTGGATGGTAAATGACTTCACGGTGAATTATGGTGCGATTATTGTTGTGACAGGCAGTCATCTTTTTCGGTCGCGAGCTCGACGCAACGCGGTGGATCACGATGCAAACTGGGTTCCGGCGGGTAGCCAACCGAGGATAATCGAGTCGAATATGGGAGGTATGCTCTTC
>DPVD01000176.1:0-4496 GCA_003526745.1 Candidatus Latescibacterota bacterium | reverse complement strand
GATAATCGAGTCGAATATTGGAGGTATGCTCTTCGGAAAGGTAGAGCCTGATAAAAACAGGGGTGGTGTCTACCGTCATTTTTCAACTGACGAGGCTGTGGCCTTTTATGAATAGCCTAAATGTTACTACGCCATCACGCCTTCATTTCGGTCTTCTCGACATGAATGGCCAGATCGGTCGCATCGATGGTGGAGTCGGTCTCGCTCTCGACACTCCCCATACGTCACTGGAGTTGTCAAAGGCTGATTCAGTTGTGGTTTCATGTGAGACCGATACCGGAGAGATATCGCGTCTCCATTCTGCAGCGGAGTCTGTTTGCAATCATTATGGTTTTCCTGGTGTTGAGGTCGTAATTGTCCAGCGGCCCCGGCCACACGTGGGTCTGGGTAGCGCCACCCAGATGCTTGTTGGTGCCAGCCTTGCGATCTGCAGGCTTTACGATTTGAAAGCGTCTGCAACCGAGGTGGCTAATCTGGTCGGCCGGGGTGGCACTTCAGGCATTGGGATTGCCGCGGCCGATGTTGGTGGTTTCATCGTTGACGGTGGGCACCGATTCAGGCAGGGAGAAAATAGTAAGAAAGACTATGCGCCATCATCGGCTTCCACTAACTCTGCGCCTCCCCCCATCATTCTGAGACACGATTTCCCTGATTGGGATGTGCTTGTTGTGATCCCATTGGGGGAAGGGGCAAGCGGGGTAGGAGAAGCCACTCTCTTTCAGGATGGATGTCCGATCCCACTATCTGAAGTGCAGGAAATGTGTCATATCGTGTTGATGAAAATGCTCCCAGCGATTCTTGAATCGAATATCGACTCTTTCGGGGAAGCTATAGAAGCGTATCAGCGTTTGGGGTTCAAAAGGTTCGAGTTTCAGACACAATCCGAGTTGGTAAGGAATTGCCGGACCATGTTGCAGGAACACGGTGGTAAGGGGGTAGGTATGAGCAGTTGGGGGCCTGCACTTTTTGCGTTTGGAGAGGATCTGAAAGGACTAAGGCAGACCGCTGAGAATTGGTTGAGTTGTCAAAGTGGGGGAGAGGTCTTCCTGACCAAAGCCAATAATGTTGGTTTGACTGTAACAGAGGAGAACTAAATGCCTCGCCCAGCTATCAAGATCTGTGGCACGACGAGCGTAAGAGACGCGACTATGCTGGGCAAGGCAGGTGTTGATTTCTGTGGCATCTTGGTTGGTGTGTCTTTCTCTGAGCGAAGCCTGACCCTCAATGAGGCTCGGGAAGTGGCCGCGAAATCGGGCACGAAGAATGTAGTGTTGTTGTGCAACCCCGATCTGTCGCTAGCAGAAGATGTCGCGTGCGAAATTCGACCCTTTGCGATTCAGTTGCTTTGCCAGGAATCGCCCTCATTGCTGACAGAGATCAAGTCACGCCTAGATTGCGAGGTCTGGAAGTCAGTCCATTTACCAGCAATGGAGGGCCAAGCGTCGATTGAAGCCTATGTAGATGCTGGAGCTGACGCAATTCTTGTGGATACGGTGGATTCGAGTGAAGGGTTTTCCAGAATGGGAGGGACGGGCAAGGTCGCAGATTGGGACTTGGTTTCTCAGGTTGTCGCGTCCGTGAGAGTGCCCTTCTTCGTGGCTGGCGGGATAGGCCCTGATAACGTGGGTGCAGCGATCGATGTACTGAGCCCCTGTGGTGTAGATCTATGCAGCGGCGTGGAGGCTTCGAGAGGAATAAGAGACTCAAGAAAGGTCGCGGCGCTGGTGAGGAATGTTTTAGCGACCTCGGAGAAGATAGAAGGGAGTGCGACTTGAGAGCGGCTGTAGTCCACGGGCAAGATGATATTCGATTGGAGGAGGTCTCGCGTCCAAGTCCTGATGGGGAAGAGGTCCTCGTTAGAGTTCAGGGGTCGGGCGTCTGTGCTACGGATGTCAAGATCCTGGGGGGCGCTGCCGCGCCACGCCAGCTTCCGACCATTCTTGGTCACGAGGTAGCTGGTGTGATTGCTGAAGTTGGGCAAGACGTGACGGAGTTTAGTGTAGGGCAGCGTGTTGCTGTCTACCCGATCGCAGCCTGTGGCTCTTGCTTTTATTGTAAGCAAGGAAAGCATAATCTCTGCCTGGAAGAGCAAGGCCTTGGACAAGGTTTGGACGGTGGATTCGCCGAATACGTGCTGATTCCATCACGGATTGTCCGGCTGGGTGGCATAGTTGACATAGGTGATATGCCTTACCATTTGGCGGCAATGATTGAACCTACTTCGTGTTGCTTGGCTGCAGCCGAGCAGTGTGGGACAAAAACCGGTGATAATGTAGTTGTGATAGGCTGTGGGCCGTTGGGGTTACTCCATACGATCGTTTCCATAGCCAAGGGGGCGCGAGTGATTGCGCTGGATGTGAATCCTGACCGGCTTTCGATCGCAGCTGAACTTGGGGCAGACGTCATCAATACGACTGAGCAGGACCCATACACCGAGGTTATGTCGTTGACCTCTTTGGGCGCAGACGTTGTCATAGCAGCGCTAGGGATCCCCAGTCTTATCGAAAGTTATTTCTCATTGGTTCGGAGCGGTGGCGTCTTCAATATTTTCGGCGGAACACCCCGGGGAGAAACCATTGTCGTTGACCCAAGGTGGCTGCATTACGGGGAGATAACGTTGACCGGCACGTTCGCGTCGTCGCTCAGCCACTTCCGTGAAGCACTTTTGTTCGTAGGCAATCAGGCAAACCGCGTATCTCGCATCGTCTCGGACCGTTGCACTCTTGACGGGATTCTCGACGCGGTCCAACGCGTAAAGACCGGACAGGGAACAAAGTCAATTGTAGTGTTTGAATGAGGAGAACAGATTGAAGATCAAGTGGTATGCACACGCGGCCTTCGGAATGGAGAGCGGCGGTGTAAGGATGATTGCTGATCCTTACACGCCCGAGAAGTCTGGTTTCAAAAATATCGAAGACCCAGCTGATATAGTAGTGCGGTGTGCGCACGACGACTCCGCTCACGGGAATGCCGACATGATCCAGGGCGATCCCGAGGTTGTTACAGCTACGTGGATTCTGGACGGTGGTGTAACGGTCAAGGGGATTGAGATTTCGGCCATACCCACGAAGGAGAGTATGCGTCACAAGCTCGAGCCACGGGATAACGCGATGTATCGGTTTACAATGGACGGTGTGCGAATTCTCCATTTTGGGGATGTCGGAAACAGAATTACGGATGAGCAGCTTGACCAAATGTCGGATGTAGACGTTGCCATCGTCCCGACCGGAGGACCTCCCACGATCGAGTTGGAAGATCTCTGCGATGCTCTTGATGTGATCAAACCCAAGATAACGATTCCAATGCACCACGCACTTCCGGGCTGCAAGTTCCCAAAGATGCAGGACGTGGAAGACTTCACCAGCCGATTTCGGTCCGAGTCCGTTGTCTGGTTCAAGGAAGAGGTTGTGGATGTCTCATCTGATACCTTGCCAGATAGCCCACAGGTCTGGGTTCTAATAGCGACACACGCTGGGTGAGGAGGCTTGAGAAGTGATAAGCCAGAGGGCGGCGACGATGAGGGTGGACGGAGCGAACTTCCGGGGGCAGAAGTTTGGTTTTACAACTTCTTCTTTACTCAATGCAGGGCATCTCTACACCGTAATACCAGGGACTGAGATTCCAAGATGTCGTGCCCGCAATAGGGTTTATTTCTAGCCGCTCTTCTCTTTCTGATAGTCAAAAGGGGAGATGTGCTCTTGGCTGATTTCCACTCCGAATCCGTGGCCATCGCTGGGGACCATTCGACCTTCTTTGGGTGCGGCCATGCCTGGTAGTCTCGCCGCTTCTTCGGGCGCTACTCCTGGGGGTGTTGCGACGAAGCACTCGGTCCAAGGGATAGCCGCCAAGGCGTAACAGGCGTGCTGGCCGTAAGGGGTATTGCCCCCACCATGGGGGATGACGGATATTCCTGCAGCTTCCGCAATGGCACAGATTTTGGTAATTGCAGTCAGTCCGCCAACCCAATTAATGTCGGGTTGGAAAATATCAACAAGATGACGGCTTGCGGCGTGTTGGTAGGGAACACTGGTGTACCAGTGTTCGCCCGTGGCAAGGGTTTGCCAGGGTAGGCGCTGCCGGAGCTGTGCGTGGGAGTCCATTTCCTCGGATCGCAGCATTTCTTCCATCCACTTCAGCTTGTATGGCCGCAGCTCTTCGGCAAGGCGCACCGCATACTCGATGTCGAAAGCCATCCAGCAGTCCAGCATCAGTTCGACATCATCTCCGACCATTTCACGCGTACTTGCCACCATATCGACATTCTTTTTCAGACCATCGAGCCCATCCGCAGGACCATACGGGCAGGGCAGTTTGGTTGCGTTGAACCCGAGTTCCATATACCAATCCGTGTCGCCGCCGGTCGAATAGCAGAAAAGCTCATCGCGCGCCGGCCCCCCGAGCAGCTCATAAACGGGACGCTGCAGAAGTTTTCCCTTGAGGTCCCAGAGGGCTAGGTCGATGGCGCTCACAGCATAACCGGGGAGACCCGTGGCCCC
>DPVD01000307.1:7083-9082 GCA_003526745.1 Candidatus Latescibacterota bacterium | reverse complement strand
ATCATCGACACCCCCGGTCACGTCGACTTTACTGCCGAGGTCGAACGGTCGCTTCGAGTTCTCGACGGTGCTGTCGGCGTTTTTTGTGCCGTCGGCGGTGTCGAGCCGCAGTCGGAGACTGTCTGGCGTCAGGCTGATAAATACAATGTGCCCCGGATCGCTTTTGTAAACAAAATGGATCGCACGGGAGCAGATTTCTATCGTGTCGTTGAGATGATGCACGATCGCCTTGGGTCGAACTTCGTTCCTGTCCAGATTCCTGTCGGGGCCGGCGAGATGTTCAACGGGCTGATTGATCTTGTAAAGATGAAGCTCGTCTCTTACCAGGAAGATACGCTTGGGATCAAGTTCACGGAGAGCGACATCCCGCGTGACCTCGAGGACGAGGCTAATACTTACCGCGAGAAGTTGCTTGAGTCGGTTTCAGATTTCGATGACACTCTGATGGAGAAGTTCCTCGAGGGTGAGGACATTGAAGAGTCGGAGATTATCGCTGCTCTACGGCAGGCTGTGACCAGTGTGACAGCGGTGCCGGTGTTCTGCGGATCGGCCTTCAAGAACAAGGGAGTACAGCGTCTGCTCGATGGGATCTGCGACTATCTGCCGTCCCCTCTCGATGTCACCGATGTTGAGGGTACGGATAAGGATGGCGAGGTTATCACCCGGGCGGCCAGGGATGACGAGCCTTTTGCGGCGCTGGCCTTCAAGGTGATGACGGATCCCTACGTGGGACGTCTAACCTACTTTCGCGTCTACTCGGGCACGCTCCACGCTGGCTCGTACACGCTCAACTCGAACAAGGGCAAGCGAGAGAGAATCGGCCGGATGCTTCAGATGCTCGCGAACAAGCGTGAAGAGATCGAGCAGGTCGGTCCGGGTGATATAGCAGCCGTAGTCGGATTGAAGGACACGGGGACCGGGGAGACGCTGTGCGCCGAGGACGGCCAGGTCATCTTGGAGTCGATGGACTTTGCGAAACCGGTGATCTCGGTTGCGATCGAGCCGAAGACGAAGGCGGATCAGGATGCGTTGGGCGCAGCGCTCAGCAAGCTGTCTGAGGAGGATCCGACCTTCCAAGTCACATCCGATGAGGATACAGGGCAGACGATCATCTCGGGTATGGGAGAACTGCACCTTGAGATCATTGTCGACCGACTGATGCGCGAATTCAAGGTCGCCGCGAGCGTCGGTAAGCCGCAGGTGACCTACAAGGAAGCGATTCGGAAGCAGGTCGAGGCTGAAGGCAAGTTCGTCCGTCAGTCGGGCGGTCGCGGTCAGTATGGACACGTGGTCATGAATGTCGGCCCGGGCGAGTCTGGAACGGGCCTCGTATTCGAGAACAAGATCGTAGGTGGAAAGATTCCGGGGGAGTATATCAACTCGGTCCGTCGCGGTGTTGAGGAAGCGATGACGGGTGGCGTCCTCGCCGGGTATCCTTTCGAAGATATCTACTGTGAACTGGTAGATGGCTCCTACCACGAAGTTGACTCTTCGGAAATGGCCTTCCAGATCGCAGGATCAATGGGTTTCCGGGCTGCAGCGCAGAAGGCTGATGCCTTCCTGCTCGAGCCCGTGATGGACGTGGAGGTGGTGGTCCCGGAGGAGTATATGGGCGACGTGATTGGTGATCTGAACTCGCGTCGAGGTCAGGTTGCTGGTATGACGAACCGTGGAGACGCACAAGTGATCTCGTCGACAGTTCCGCTCAGCGAGATGTTCGGATATGCTACGACGTTGCGTTCGGTAACGCAGGGACGTGCGATTTATTCGATGGAGTTTTCGAAGTATCTGGAAGTTCCGAACAGCATCAAGGAAGAGATCATGGCGCGGACAGGCGCCTAAGGGACTGCCTAGAAATCGAAGAAACTAGACGACCAGTGAGTGCCTAAACAAAAGGCCTTACTCTACAGGAGGATGCATCGATGGCGAAGGAGAAATTTGAGAGAGACAAGCCGCACGTGAACATCGGAACGATCGGTCACGTTGACCACGGTAAGAC
>DPVD01000307.1:0-6784 GCA_003526745.1 Candidatus Latescibacterota bacterium | reverse complement strand
CCACGGCAAGACGACGCTCACGGCTGCGATCACGAAGACGCTTGCGGCCAAAGGCCTCGCCGATTTCACACCCTTCGATGATATCGACAAGGCTCCCGAAGAGAAAGAGCGCGGTATCACGATCAACACCTCTCACGTCGAGTATATGACGGATGCCCGTCACTACGCTCACGTCGACTGTCCGGGTCACGCCGACTATGTCAAGAACATGATCACGGGTGCTGCCCAGATGGACGGTGCTATTCTGGTCGTGAGCGCCGCCGACGGTCCGATGATCCAGACGCGCGAGCATATCCTGCTTTCGCATCAGGTGAACGTCCCGTCGATGGTTGTTTTTATGAACAAATGTGACATGGTCGATGATCCCGAGCTACTCGACCTGGTCGAGCTCGAAGTTCGTGAGCTCCTGAGCCAGTACGAATATGATGGCGACGAGGTGCCGATTATCCGCGGTTCCGGTTTGAAAGCCCTAGAGTCCGACGATCCAGATTCGGAAGAGTGCAAAGCCATCTGGGAGTTGATGGAGGCCGTCGACAGCTACGTGCCGATGCCGGAGCGCGACGTTGACCGTGAATTCCTTATGCCGGTCGAGGATGTCTTTACGATCACTGGTCGAGGAACGGTCGGTACGGGTCGCATCGAACGCGGTATCATCAACATTAACGAAGAGATCGAGATCATTGGTTTGAAGGAGACGCAGAAGTCAGTCGTGACGGGCGTCGAGATGTTCCGCAAGCTGCTCGATCAAGGTCAGGCCGGTGACAACGTCGGCCTCCTGCTCCGCGGCATCGACAAGGAGGACCTGGAACGCGGTATGGTGATTGCTAAGCCGGGTTCGATAACGCCGCACACCAAGTTTGTCGGCGAGGTTTACATCCTGACGGAGAAGGAAGGCGGACGCAGCAAGCCGTTCTTCACCGGCTATCGTCCGCAATTCTACTTCCGCACAACGGACGTTACAGGTGCCGTCGCACTGCCCGATGGCGTTGAGATGGTTATGCCAGGCGACAACATCACGATGAACGTCGAACTGATTCAGCCGATTGCCATTGAGAAAGAGCTCCGCTTCGCTGTCCGCGAGGGTGGGCGCACGATCGGTGCCGGCGTCGTAACGGAAATCATCGAGTAAGACGGAGGCCGAACTTGCCCGCGCAGAAGATCCGCATTCGCCTGAAGGCCTATGACCATCAGGCACTCGATCGCTCGGCCGAAGATATCGTTCGGACGGCGAAACGAACTGGAGCCCTGATCTCAGGACCCATTCCGCTCCCGACGAAACGCTCGTTGTATACCGTGTTGCGGTCGCCGCACGTCGACAAGAAGTCGCGGGAGCAGTTCGAGATGAGGATCCACAAACGCCTCATCGACATCCACAATTCGACACCGCAGACGGTGGACGCGCTGATGAAGCTCGACCTGCCGGCCGGTATCGACATCGAGATCAAGGTCTGAATCGTGCTTGGATTGATCGGTAAAAAAGTCGGTATGACGCAGGTCTTCGACGAGAGCGAACGACTCATTCCGCTGACTCTTGTCGAGGCTGGGCCTTGCCCGGTCGTCCAGGTGAAGACCGAAGATTCCGACGGATATACGGCGTTGAAGGTGGCCTTTGGAGATGTAAAAGCCGGGCGGATGACCAAGCCCGAACTGGGGATCTTCGAGAAGAGCGGTGTGCCCGTTCAGCGGACCTTAAAAGAGTTTCGCGTCGAAGGGGATCCGGAGCAGGGCGTCGGTGATGTCTTAAACGTTTCGTTGTTCGAGGCTGGAGAGGTTATCGATGTGTCGGGCCGATCGAAGGGACGCGGCTTCGCCGGAACTGTGAAGCGACATGGTTTCAAGGGTGGGCCGAAGACGCACGGTCAGTCCGACCGGCACCGTGCACCGGGATCGATCGGTCAAAGCTCGACGCCATCGAAGGTCATGAAAGGGATTCGGATGTCTGGGCATATGGGGGATCGTAATGTGACGGTCCGTGGCCTGACGGTATTCGGTATCGATGAAGAGAAGAACCTCCTGCTGATCAGGGGGGCCGTTCCCGGTGGAAATGGGTCAACGGTCGTTATCAGAAAGCGGAAGTAGTCTGGCTATGGCAACTGTTGACGTATACGACGTTCAGGGCAAGGCGGTCGGCAAGGCGGACTTGGATGACGCGCTCTTCGGGATAGAGCCGTCAGAAGGGGCCATCTACCAGACAATCAAGGCCCACCAGACGAACAAGCGTCAGGGCACGGCGGCGACGAAGACTCGAGCCGAGGTCTTCCTGACGAAGAGGAAGATGTATCGTCAGAAGGGTACGGGGCGAGCTCGGGCGGGTAAGGCAAGTTCACCGATCCGGGTTGGTGGCGGTATCGCGCACGGGCCGCAACCACGGTTCTACAAGGAGCGTGTTCCGCAGAAGGTTCGAGTTTTAGCTCTTCGCTCTGCATTCTCCCTGAAGGCCTCGTCAGACGGTGTGAAGGTGCTCCAGGATTTTGAAATGGAGGTCCCGAAGACGAAGACCATCGCCGAGATCATGAAGGCGATGGAGGTGGATGGTGACAAAACTCTGATGCTTATCGATGAGCACGACGGGAACATCGCGAAGTCTTGCCGTAACATTCCCGGTCTTAGCGTCCTCTCTGTCGGGCAGGTCTGCACCTACGATGTGATGCACGCGGATCGCGTCGTTTTTACGGAGAGTGCCCTCGGGCGCGCTCAAGGTCTGTGGGGGGCATCGTGAAGAACCTGAGAGAAGTCATCCGACGCCCTCTGATCACGGAGAAGGCAACACAGTTGCAGGAGTCGGTCGGCAAGTATTCGTTTGAAGTCGACAAGCGTGCGAACAAGATCGACGTGAAACGCGCAGTCGAGTCGATGTTCGATGTGCATGTCGTCAAAGTGAACACGACATCCGTCCACGGTAAGGTCAAACGCATGGGGCGTTTCGTTGGTCGTCGAAGCAACTGGAAGAAGGCGATCGTGACCCTTGCGGACGGTCAGAGCATCGATTACTTCGAGAGCTAGAAATGGCAAAGTCATTCAGACCAAGAACACCGTCACTTCGCTTCAAGACGGTTTCTACTTTTGAGGATGTCACCAAGTCGACACCCGAGAAGTCGCTGCTTGAGCGGAAACGCAGGACGAACGGCCGGAATAACAAGGGCCGTATCACTGTCCGTCACCGGGGCGGTGGTCACCGGAAGCACTATCGCCGGATCGACTTCAAGCGGAACAAGTTTGGGATCCCCGCGAAGGTCGCCGCGGTCGAGTACGATCCGAATCGGTCGGCCCGGATCGCTCTCCTGCACTACGCAGACGGTGAGAAACGCTACATCTTGGCACCGATTGGTCTGGAGGTCGGATTGTCGGTAGTTTCTGGTCCCGATGCTGACATCCAGGTCGGAAACGCGCTGCCTCTGGAGCAGATTCCGGACGGCACGAGTGTCCACTGCGTCGAACTTCAGCCCGGAAAGGGCGGCCAGATGGGACGGTCGGCAGGTGCAATGATCCAGATCATGGCGAAGGAAGGGGAGTATGCTCAGTTAAGGCTACCCTCAGGTGAGATGCGGTTGGTCCGCAAGGAGTGCTTCGCCACGATCGGCCAGGTCGGGAATACGGATCACGAGAATATCGTGATCGGAAAAGCTGGTCGCTCGCGCTGGCTCGGTAAACGTCCGTCGGTTCGCGGTGTCGCAATGAACCCGATCGATCACCCACACGGTGGTGGTGAGGGCCGCGCGACTGGAGGCGGTCATCCCGTCACCCCGTGGGGTAAGCCGACGCGCGGCTACAAGACTCGGAAGAAGAAGAACAAGTCGTCCAAGTTTATCGTGCGCGACCGTCGCAAGCGGTAGCGCTCATTAAGGAACGGATATGTCCCGCTCAATCAAGAAGGGCCCTTATATCGAGCCCAGCCTGGCCAAGAAGATTGAGGCCATGAACAAGTCTGGCGAGAAGCGCGTGATCCAGACCTGGGCAAGGCGTTCGACGATCTCCCCGGATTTCGTAGGACATACACTTGCCGTGCACAACGGCAACAAGTTTATCCCCGTTTACGTGACGGAGAATATGGTGGGACACAAGCTGGGTGAATTCGCACCCACGCGGACCTACCGAGGGCACGGCGGCCAGCTCACAGAGCGGTCCTCCGCACTCAAATAGGCACGATTGATGGAAGCACGGGCCGTTCTCAGATACGCCAAGATCTCCCCTCGGAAATCGCGACAGGTCGTCGATCTGGTCCGTGGTAAGGGAGTAGAGGAGGCACTGAACATCCTGCAGTTTACTCCGAAGAAAGCGGCGCGTCTGGTTGAAAGGACGCTACGCTCGGCGATCGCGAACGCCATCAACCGCGAAGAAAATCCGGCGCGCGAAGAGGATCTCTACGTGAAGACGGCCTTTGTGGACGGCGGGATCTCGTTCAAGCGCATAAGACCGATGCCTCGTGGCGCGGCCGGTCATATACTGAAGCGCATGAGCCACATCACACTCGTCGTGTCAGACGAGGCCTAAGGAGGCACCTTTGGGGCAGAAGACCCATCCTATTGGATTCCGACTCGGTGTGTCGAAGGACTGGTCGTCCCGGTGGTATGCAGGAAAGGCTGACTTCCCTGCGCTGCTGCAGGAAGACCTGATGCTTCGCCGCTATATCAACAGTCGTCTGCAGCGTGCGAGTCTGGCAAAAGTCGAGATCGAACGCGCTCCTAAGCGTGTGACGATTTCCATCCACACGGCCCGTCCCGGGATTGTGATCGGTCGCAAGGGCGCCGAGGTGGACAAGCTCCGTGACGAGTTGAAGCACATCACGGGCAAGGAGATCTATATCAACATCCAGGAGATTAAGCGGCCGGAGCTGAATGCCCAGTTGGTCGCGGACAACATCGCCCGCCAGCTCGAGCAGCGTGTGTCCTTCAGACGCGCGATGAAGAAGGCTGTTGCTTCGGCACTACGAATGGGTGCCGAAGGAATCAAGGTCATTTGCGCAGGGCGTCTGGGAGGCTCAGAGATGGCTCGTCGCGAGATGACGGAGCCCGCCGGTCGAGTCCCGCTGCACACGCTTCGTGCCGACATCGACTATGCCCGCTCCACAGGCTATACGACGTCCGGTACGGTGGGCGTCAAAGTTTGGATCTGCCACGGCGAAGTCGTTCCCGAGCGGGAAGAGGGTCTCGCAAGCTAGAGAAGAGGGTCATTACGTTATGCTGATGCCGAAGAGGGTCAAGTGGCGCAAGGTCCAGCGAGGCCGGATGCGGGGAATGGCGAAGGGGGGTAGCGCGATCTCCTTCGGGGAGTATGGTCTGCAGGCGCTTGAACCGGGTTGGATCACGAGTCGGCAGATTGAGGCCGCCCGTATCGCGATTACCCGTTCGCTCGGTCGTGGCGGAAAGATCTGGATTCGGATTTTTCCCGATAAACCAATCACAATCAAGCCGGCCGAAACTCGGATGGGTAAGGGTAAAGGTAACCCTGAGTACTGGGTAACCGTGATCAAGCCGGGTCGTATGATGTTCGAAATCGAAGGCGTCGACAGAGAGGCGGCTGCTCACGCCGTGAAGCTTGCGAGTCGAAAGCTCCCGGTGAAGGTGCGTTTTGTAGAGCGAAGCGAGGTGTCGTGAAAGCATCCGAAATCAGAGGACTCAGCGTTGAAGAGATCCGAGCTCAGCTTGATGAGCGTGAAGAGGAGCTGGCGAACCTCAAGCTTCAGTTGTCGACACACCAGCTTGAGAACCCACTGATCGTCCCGGACGCTAAGCGGGAAATCGCTCGCCTGAAGACAGTTTTGCGTGAACACGAATTGGGAATTAGAAGCCTGCCCGGTCAGGGCTAAGGAGAGGATTGATGGCGGAAGCCAAACCGCGTGGACGGCGTAAGAGCCGAGTTGGAGAAGTGGTAAAGGATCAAGCGGACAAGACGGTCGTCGTCCGAGTTTCTCGGAAGGTGTCGCATCCTCTCTATGGGAAGGTCGTGCAGAGGTCGACGAAGTTCGCCGCTCACGATGAAACGAACGACGCTCACGTCGGAGATACCGTGCGGATCGTCGAGACACGGCCGATCAGCAAGACAAAGCGCTGGCGCGTTGCCGAGGTCGTCGTACGGGCCCGCTAAGCAGGATCAGGAGAATAGATGGTCAGGGAGTATACAGTTCTGAACTGCGCGGACAATTCCGGCGCGAGAAAGGTGATGTGTTTCCGGGTGCTCGGCGGAACCAAGCGGCGCTACGCCGGGATCGGAGACACGATCGTGGTGTCGGTGAAGAGCGCGCAGCCGAATGCCGCGGTTAAGAAGGGTGAAGTGGCGCGGGCGGTGATCGTTCGAACCAAGAAGGAGGTTCGACGCGCTGATGGATCCTACGTGCGTTTCGACGACAATGCCGCCGTGCTTATCAGTCCTGAGGGTGAACCCCGGGGGACGCGTATCTTCGGCCCTGTTGCCCGAGAGCTCAGAGACAAGCGCTTCATGCGCATCGTGTCGCTGGCTCCGGAAGTGATATAGGACAGACGACGTGAAACAGCGAATCAAGAAGGGCGATACGGTTGAGGTAATCAGCGGAGTTGACGCTGGGAAGCGGGGTACGGTTCTGGATGTCGATGCGGCGCGGTCACGGGCACTCGTAGAAGGCGTCAACTTCATCAAGCGCCACGAGCGTCCAAACGCGAACAACCAGCAGGGCGGGATTGTCGAGAAGGAAGCGGCCGTCCATATGTCGAAACTGATGCCGATCGATCCCCAGACGGGGGAGCGAACCCGGGTGCGAAGACAGATTCTCGACAATGGTTCGAAGGTTCGGGTCGCCGTGAAGAGCGGG
>DPVD01000499.1:0-3711 GCA_003526745.1 Candidatus Latescibacterota bacterium | reverse complement strand
CCACGTAGAGGGACTTTCTGCCCGAATCCGGATGTGTGATCACGACAGGATGGTCCACGAGTTCGGGTTGGTTCTGGGCCTCGACATAATGGCGATGAACGGCACGGAGCCCGACGAGGGAGGCCTTATGCTCGTCTGACAGCGCATCGTATGCTGCGCGACAGTCGCACCACGTTGTTGCCCCCCCGGAAGATGGGAGTTCGAGAGCGTAGAGCATCGAAAGCGTTCCCGGTTTCGGCATGTAGGACAGGTCCGAATGGAACGTGAGTTCCGCGTTCCCGAGAGCACCGATCTCGACCCCGTCCTGCTTGACGTTCGAGATGATGAAGATTTCGTGGACGTCTCGGGGAGGCTGCTTGCGAACGTGCTCGACGGCGACGCCGAAGTTGTTCGTGAAATCTACGAGTTGTCGCTGGGTGAGCTGGTGCTCGCGAAAGATAACGACGCAATGATCGACGATCGTCTGGTAGATCTCGTCCACAGCTGCCGGTCCGAGGGGCTGCGATACGTCCACTCCATGGATTGTTGCACCAATTGTGCTTGATGATCGCTGAATGTCCAATGTTTCCTCGTGGTGTCGACTCTAGAAGGTTCTCACATCTTGTTTTGCTCAATCGTATTCTTCTCAGACAGCCAGAAAGGCAGCAGGGCAAACAAGAACGCGATCCATCCGGCAGCCATACCCGTTCCGAGCCCGTAGGGCTCCTGTACAAGCCGCGCGACGATCAGCATGGGGGTGAGCGTGATCATCAGGATCGGGGCCGGCTTGGCAAGCGTCCAGAGCGTCGTTCTCGTTTCGTAAGCGGCAATGACAGATACAAGCGGAAAGAATCCCGCAAAGCCCTGCAGACCGTTTTTGAGCAGGACGAGGAGCGTCGATACGGCGAGCAGGATCGGGAGCTTGGCCCGAAGCGGGAGTGTCGTGCGGATTGGTGTTTCGTCCACGCGCTTCAGTGCGAAGTGAAGTGCGAACCCAATCGCGACGATGATGATGGACCCGATCCAGAAGGCTCGGTCACCCGTCGGGACGAGATCGGCGAGCACAAAACCCGTCACGGTGTAGAAGGCGACCCCGAGGGCGATCGTGAATACTATCGGTGTGCCTAGTCTTGCGTGCAGGACACGACACAACTGCGTATACGCAAAAAGTACGAGTATCGATAGGAAGTTGCTTCCGTCGATCGGTCTCCCCACGGAAAGCACGATGACCGTAAATGGTAACGGCAATGTTAGAAAGAGCCGCTTCCACTTAGGAGATTCCGCGTAAGCCATCGCGAGCGACTGTAACGTGACGACGACGACGAGAACAGCGTCCCACCGTGTGAACGCGACGTCGATCAATCGCTACTCATTGGTAACAATGATGACCCGGTATATCGCTCGTCCCTCACTGCCATTCGTCTTCACGATCGCCTCGTTCCCTTCGTGTCTTTGTGTTTCCGCGTTTTGGAGACTGTCTAGATACTTGTCGGATATGCGTCTTGACCGGGTTCCCTTCTTCGCTTTCCCCAGACCATCAGCCCGGGTCGGCCCTGAGACTGGCCACCGGTCTGCTCGTTCTCAGGGTCACGGTATCCGACACGAACCATTCTGCGTATCTGATTGCTCTGGTTGATCCTGGATCCGTGGATCGTGTGGATCGAGAAGACGACAACATCCCCACGCTTTGCGGGTACAGGAACAGTGTCCTCTAGGTCCCAGTCGTCCGTCGGGAGATGCGGCGTGCAGGTCGTCCCGTCCGGGTTCTGGGTCACGTGTTCGAGCGCACCTTGTTTGTGCGATCCGTCGAGGAATCGGATGCAACCGTTTTGGTCGTCCGTGTCGTCGAGGTGGACGAGGCAGTCGACATACCGATCGTCCGCGTGCTTGTAGAATGCCCAATCCTGATGCATAGGAAAGGGGTGTCCCGTTTCTGGCGGCTTGGCGTGGAGCGTTGTGTGATGAAGCTCCACGTTCTGGCCGATCAGGTCGGAGATCGCCCCTGTGAGCCTTGGATTCGTGACGGCGTCGCACCAAGCCTTGGAATAGCGGTGCAGGTCGTGCAGCGCTATCAGCTTAGACTGCTGCTCTGTCTCCTCATCCATGTAGACACGTCGCCAAGATCCGCTCCATCCCTGTGACTTGCTGGCCCAAGTTTCGATCTGCCAGTCTAGCTCGTCGGCCATCTCGCCGATTTCGTCTTCGGCGAAGACCTCAGGAACCCTCAGGTAACCGTGTTCGTGGAAGAATGACACCTCGTCACGTGTCAGGACATTGCACTCCTGCTCGAAGGCTACGTCCGCCATGAAAGACCTCGTTGCGATGCGCAATTGATGGGCTTTGTCACCCGAATGTAAATGTCTAAATTCTGTAGCAACTGTAATTTACGCAATCGGAAGGCTGGTTTACAAACAGCTTCGAATGTATGGTTCTGTTTCCATAGCCCAGCTGGCGGCCTCCACTAGAACCTAAAGAAGATTTGGGATGCCGAGATCCTCGCAAGCGCGAATACTAGTAATGATTGGTCCAGACTCCGCCTGCTACCTCCATAGCTAGCACGAACGAGACGAGAGCGAGTAGCCAGGTCTGCGGAATTCGTCCACTTCGCCGTCGACCAGCTCTCCAAAAACACCGCAACATCTCATCCCCACGTTTTTTACTGTAGTTGACTGTGTTCGTCTCCAGATTCAACCATCGCTATCGTGAACTCTTTGCCCCTGTTCTTGCCTGTCCGTATAAGACAATTGAAGAGTTGAAGGTACCCTACACGTCGCAGCTTGAGTTCGAAAGGTTCTCGAGCGTGTTCGATCTGGGGCTCTTTGCCGGACGTCCCTGTGGGCACGATCCGGGCGAACTTCACCTGTACCTGCAAGTCTAAAGGGTGTACTGACCGTCTGTTGCGAGTGGAGAGCGTTCGGCTCTCCCAGACAAGAGACACGCCGAAGAGTTGCTTGGTGGGAGTCAATGAATACGGGTGGAGTGCACCGCTGTCGATCAACGAGAACTGGGGCTGGATTCAAGCGGCATCAGCGCCATCATTACACTAATGAGTCTGAGCGAGCACTTTGGGCACATAGTCGAAATCATTTGGTGAGAACGCCCCTACCTTCTTCGGTCAAGGTAATCTCTGCCAAATCCCTATTGAGAACGACGGAAATTGTGACACCGTGCGCAATCTCGACCTTTCCGGTCGGGTTGTCGATGCCGATCAGAAGGCCCACTTCAGGGATCGGAATGGCGTTGTGGATGCGGCGGAGCGTCCGTATTTCCAAGTTGTCGGAGTTTTCCCATTTCTGAATCTGTTGGTGAGCGACGAGTGGCTCCAGTTGGCATACCAACTGCGCCAGGGTCCAGCCACGCTTCTGGCGCCCTCTGCGAATCCATTTTCCCGGTCCCGTGCGCACTAAAACAGAATTTTATCCAACTGTGGGAAGTGGTTTCTGATGTGTCGGATGATGAATCTGGACTTATGCAATTTATTATTTCCACCTAGGAACCTGCCAGGAATCCACCTGCCTCAAACCGCCGCCTGCTGTGCCTCCCCGCAACAGCGGCTAAGATATTCGTTATAGGTGTCATAAAAACTATGTTGCCGGAACATTTACCTTTTCCGGACATTGAATAAGGGACAAGGGATTCGCTTGGCCGCGAAGCACCACATTTTGTTTGGAGGATATCAACAGTATGAGAAAGGCGGTAGGGATCGCTGTGTGCGTAGGACTGGTCTGGTCG
>DPVD01000313.1:12387-12578 GCA_003526745.1 Candidatus Latescibacterota bacterium | reverse complement strand
CAGCCCACGATTTGGCGGTGGCTCGTACTCCTTGTCCGGGAGACCTCCCCATTTCCCCTCTTGGATCCACTCTTCATCCCCGCCATAGAGCTCCTGTGCCATTAGGTCCTTCAAGCGCTTCTCGATCTTGGCGTGACTCGATTGACCGGACAGATTCACGAGCTCGTTTGGATCCTCGTCGAGATCGAAGA
>DPVD01000313.1:0-12064 GCA_003526745.1 Candidatus Latescibacterota bacterium | reverse complement strand
GGTGTGGTTTCCGACGGGGTAATAGATGAGCTTGTGCCGGCCATCGTGAATCATTCGCGTTGCTGTCGCCCCGTCGCTGCACTCGCCATACAAATGTGGACGCGATCCCTCGCTGACCATCGAGATCCCTTCGGCCGACTCGGGGATCTCGACTCCAGCCAGATCGAGCAGGGTCGGCATGATGTCCTGCCATCCGACCAGCCGGTTGTCGACTTTGTGGTGGCCGACACGATCGTCGTTTGTGGATCCGACCAAAATCATCGGGACACGAGCGGAGTCTTCGTAGAAAAGCCGTTTCGCCCATTGATGGTGATTGCCAAGCATGTCACCGTGATCAGACGTGAACAGGATGATCGTATCGTCGAGAAGACGCTCTTCCCGAAGCGTGCCGATCACGATCCTGAGTTGATGATCGATGTGTGTGCACATTGCGTAGAAGGCACGCCGGGCGGATCGGATCTGATGGTCGGTAAAGTCCTCCCAGGATGACTGACGCGTACGAAGTGCCCACGGAAGCGCGTTGAGGTCCTGCGCCCACTTTCCAATGTAGGGCTGTGGCGGCTCGATATCGCGATACATGTCGATGTAGCAACCGAGGGGTGTAAGGGGCGGGTGTGGGTGGCAGTATGAGAGGTAGTAGAAGCTGGGCTTCGTCGGGTCTCTGCGCTGGATCAACCTCGCCATCTGCTGTGTGGTCCAGTTCGTGACGTGACAGTGTTCCGGAAGATGCCAGGGACGATTTAGATAATCGTTATTGTTCATCCCGCTTGCGAACATCTTGCCAGCAAATCCCTGATCTCCCAGATACAGCTCGTAGTCATCGACAGCCTCGAACTGCGACCGGCCTTCCTCGTGTAGGATGACATCATCGAAGCCGATTCGGTCTCGCTGCGGATACACATGAAGCTTGCCGGCTGCGAAGGCTTGATAACCATTGTTTCGGAATGTCTGTGCGAGGGTTGGGATATCGGGCATACGGAGTGTTTCGTTGAAGTGCCTGTCTCCGTGAGTGCGGCAGGTGGTTCCGGTCATCAATGTTCTGCGTGCCGGTATGCAGACGGGGCACTCGCTGTAGGCGCGAGGGAATCGACACCCGTTCTTGGCGAGCTGGTCGAGCGTCGGGGTCTGGATTGCTGGGTGGCCAGCGACGCCGAAGAGGGATCCGGGCCAGTGGTCTGTGCAGATCAGGAGTACGTTTGGATGGTCTGGCAAGGTTCCTCCAGAAAATTGAAAAGTGACAATTGCGAAATGAGAATTGAAAAGCTAGTTGGTCACAAGTGTAGGGCGAGATGAACGATAGGGGGGCTCGAACATGGCTCGTTGTCTGGGGGGGAATTCATCCAAAGACTCTTCGACCCCTTCAGGGATATAGCGGCGAGCGTAGGTGAGGTGGCCGGGTGAGTACTTGTATAGGATCGACCGGCGTTCGTGGGCAGCCTTCCAAGGCATGGTGCCGTGGGTCAAGGCCTCTGTGAAAATGATGGCGGATCCGGCGCGGGCCTCGATCTGTTGGACGACACCGACGTCCTTTTCGAGACGTGCGACGAGGGGAGGGGTGACATAGTTAGATTTATGGCTACCGGGGATGCAGGCGAAGCCGCCATCACCCGTGCCTACATCCGTCAATGCCCAAGAAACAACTGTGAGACCGCATCTCATTCGGCCGTTGTGGAACTGGTAGAAGTGTGTGAAGTCGTCCGCCGTTCCACCACCGTGTAGCACGTGACCTTCGGCGCCGTCGACTGTTACGATTCCGTAGAGGTGATCAAGTCGAAGCCCGTCTCGCAACAGGTCCAGCAGGTATGGCAGAATCCGTTCATGGTCAAGCAGAGCTCGGAAGGGTTCGCACCAAGGCTTAGGCCAGGTGAGCATGCCTCCTAGATCGCCTCGTCCTTGCTTGCCGACAAGCGCAGTAGAGCCCCGTGAAAGGGTCTGTTCCGCCGATCGAATCTGAATCTGTTCCTGATTCTGGTCGATAGATTCGTTTAACTTCGCAAGTTCATCTACGGTTAGCACGTCTTCAACGACCAGGTAACCGTTCAGGTCGAAGAAATACTTTTCGTATTCGTTCATTGGATGCTCCCATTGGATCGACATCCTGCGAACAACACCTTTAACTACGTGTCAATATCGAAACTCATGTGAGAAATGAAAAGACGTTCAATGCAGGGAACGCGGGGAATGCAAATGAGCGATTGGGGGCCACGGCGGGATGAGGGCAATCAGTTCCGCATGCCGGTGCTTGCTGCCTATGGTGGGGACGTCTTTCTTTCCGAGATGGTATCGCTGAGGTGCATCGCGGCAAGCGGACCGATACTCGGTGGCGTGGCTCTGACTTCCTGGAAATGTAAAGCATAGATGGCGGTCTGAGAGTGCTCTGAACCTGAGTCTGCTGTCGAGTTGCAAGCCATCAGTCCAGGCGTCCCTCATCCTTCTCGATCAGATGAAAGAACGTCACTATGTCGTCCCGGTTAGAGATACCGTAGGCGTCCTTTCGCTTCTGAACGTACTCGGCAAAGCCCTGATTTTCGTCCATTGTTCCAAGCTTTGATATGTATGCGTTCCACATTTCGATGTCGAATTCGTCGGGGCGTCTCCCGTTTTCGAAACACCAATCCACCATCTCAGAGTTCGTCAACCCTTGATCGATCTGTTCGACCACGTCCGCATACCTCACTTTCAAGAACTTACAGCACCGCTCGTCGTGTCCCTTCCCTAAGTTCGGATGGTAATCTTCGTGGAGCGTGCCTTCCCCATGCTTTCTGGCTTTATCGAGCATGCGGGGGAGCCAGAGAATGCCCTCCAGCTTGTCTTTTGGGCTGCAAGGAACGGACATTTACTCCTCCTTTTGTGTGTGTTGCCCACACGCGATGGTCGCGTAGAAGTTTCTGTATGCGGGGCCTGGGGTTGGTAGCCCAGTCTCGTGGGTGTGGAAGGATTCCGCAAGGCCGTGATTGAGCATCCGAAGTTTGATGGGCTCAGCTATTTAGCCATTGACGGCGGTCCCCGTGTGATTGCAAGCACTGTTCGATGCTGCGTTCAGTTGACCATCGGCATAACGAATACGCGAATATGGTTCAACGGTCAAGCAGGCACTGCCCCGTCTGAAACCGATATCGAAACGGAGTGTCACGGGGCAAAACTAAAGACTGTGCCTGGCTAGCTTGGCCTGGAAGCCTGGTCGGTCGAGAACTTCAGTGTTTACGATGCCGTTGGGAATGCACCCTCGGGCGAGATCGATCGATTGGCGACACGCCATTCGGCCAAGATCGCGGAAGAGCTCGTTCGTCCAAGCAATCGCGTGCGGTGCCAGGATGACGTTGTCGAGTTCAGCCATTGGGTAGTCGTCCGGGACGGGCTCTGTGTCGTGGCAGTCGAGGGCCGCACCCGCGATCCTTCCTTCCCTAAGGGTCTCGAAGAGGGCTGCTTCGTTTACGATGCCTCCGCGCGCCGTGTTGATGAGGTAAGCCGTAGGCTTTAACAAAGCGAGCTCGTCGCGACCGATCAAATCGCGCGTTTCGTCTGTGAGCGGACAGTTGATCGAGATGAAGTCCGACTTGCGAAGGAGCTCTTCGAGGTTGACGAGCTCGACACCCTGCTCATTTGCGCTGTTCTCGGACACGAACGGGTCGTGTGCGATGACGCTGGCCATTCGAAATCCGTCCAGCATACCCGCCAGAGCGGATCCGATTCCACCAAGCCCAACGATCCCGAGCACACGATCCCGCAACTCCGATCCCATGTGTGACGAACGATCGTCCCAGTTCCCGTTTCTGACGATGCGATCCTTGATCAGAAGGTTGTGGGAGATCGCCAGCATGAATGTGATGGTTGCTTCGGCGACCGAGTAATTGACGCCACCAGCCGTGATCGTGAGCGCGACATCGGCATCGGTACACGCGTCGACATCGATTGAGTCGTAGCCAACTCCGAATCTGGATATCATCGTCAGACGGTCAGCATCGGCAAGTGTGGCTCCGGAAACGCGCGGAGTCAGAGCGATAACCGTGTCGGCATCGGCGATCTGGTCGGGTGTCATCTCGCTCTTGTGCTGATCGAAGAACTTCCAGTTGATCTTTGGCTCATCATCAAGCAAATCCAGCCCGATGTCCTGGTAGATGAGCGCGCCATCGCTCTGGAAGTCTGCAGTCAGTCGAACATTGAAACTCATTTCGATCCCCATCTTGTCAGGTTAATGCCGGGTGCTTTGCTACCCATACCTGCCGGTTTGTTGCCTTGTTCGAGGTCTGCTCTAACGGTGTTCCGGCTGAGGAAAAGGTGGTGAACATCTTCTGGCAGCGATTCAAGCTGCTCGGTCTGCCATTCTTCGATAGATCCGACGGGACCCGCCCACGTGGGCCGATAGGCGATCGCAAGCATTTCACGTGGACGATCACCAACGTTGGGTTGGCTGCCGTGGAAGACCTTGTGGTTAAGGAAGAGGGCTGATCCTGCCTTGGCCGTGACCGTCACCTCATCGGGATGCTTGGTGTAGCGCAAGTAAGGATTGCCGTCCGCGTGGAGTGACAAGTGAGATCGGGGTAGGACCCTGAAGGGTGAGACCTGTTCCGTCAGGTCATCCAAGTAGTAGAGGACGCGAATCATGACCGGGACACTTCCCTCGTAGCCGAATATGCGTGAGCCATAAGGTTGGCCGTCTGTGTGGAGGCTGATTCCTGGGTGTCCCGGCTCTGATCGTGCATAGGCGTAGTGCGAGAAAACCAGGTCGTCTCCCAGGATAGACTTGAGGATGTCGAGTGTAGGGCGGTGTCCGATCAGGCGCGTCAACTCGCCACCCGTCCACTGGACGTCATTCCGGGTTTGCTGATGAATGCTGTAGTCCACGGCCTGTGTTTCCAGCTGAGCCGTCTCGGTCTTTAATTGCGTGACGTGATCCGGGTCGAGCAGGTCCGGGACGACAAAGTACCCTTCCAGCTCGATCATCCTCAGGCGATCCGCTTCCGTCAGCTCCGACCAGTTTCTCTGATCCAGATTCATAGTTGTCCAGCGTATGATTTTAGTCTTCTACTTCAACGATGACTTCGATTTCGACGGTGATCCGACCGGGTAATGCACCCAGACCGACGGCCGAGCGGGCGTGTTTGCCCTTTTCTCCGAAAACTTCGACAAAGAGGTCCGAGCACCCGTTGATGACTTTGGGGTGATCGGGGAACTCGGGGGCCGTGTTGACCATGCCGAGAACCTTGACGATGCGGCTGACCTTGTCGAGTGAGCCGAGTTCGTCCTTCATCACGGAGATCAGGACGAGACCGACCGTACGGGCGTGCTGGTATGCATCCTCGAGAGGGACCTCTGTGTCGACCTTGCCGACCGCGTCGGGTCCGGGTCCCTTTCCGCTGAGGTAGAGGAGGTTACCCGTCCGCACAGCGTGGACGTAGTTCCCGCCGGGAGAGGGGATCGGTGGGAGTTCGATACCAAGTTCTTTAATCTTTTGTTCTGCAGACATGTCGTTTCTCCTTGCTCTCAGAACGGTATGGTTTCGCCTTCGTTCGATGTGCGTTCGGCGTAGAGGTCGCGCAGTCTTTCAGTGACCTGCCCGGGTTCGCCAGTCCCGATGGTCCGGCCATCGACTTCGAGGACGGGTGACAGCTCGCCCATCGTCCCCGTTGTGAAGACTTCGTCGGCTGTGTGGATCTCCGACAGCGAAATATTGCGCTCGACCGTCTCGATGTCGTTCACCCTAGCTGTTTCGATCACGATACCGCGGGTGATACCGGGCAGACACGAGTCGGCGTGTGGTGTGAGAAGCCGTTCATGTTTGATGATAAATAGGTTGGTCGCATTCGTTTCGGACACAAAGCCGTGAATGTCGAGCATGATTGCGTCGTCAACGCCGGCGACATTCGCTTCGATCTTGGCGAGGATGTTGTTGATTAGGTTGTTGTGGTGGATCTTCGAATCGACGCATTGTGGCGGATTCCGTCGGATCGACGCTGTTATTAGACGGATGCCGGTCAAGGCGTAAATGGGCGCCTTCCATTCGGCCAGGACGATAAGACACGATCCATACTGGTTGAAGTGTGGGCTCATGCCTGATGTCACCTTCTTGCCGCGCGTGAGCGTCAGCCGAATGTGGCAATTGTCCCGCATGCCGTTAGCTTCGAGTGTTTCGAAGATCGCGTGCTTGATGTCTTCGCGGCTCGGGACGTCGACAAAAGCCATTGCTCTGGCGGAGTCGAACATCCTATCCAGGTGCGCGTCGAGCTGGAAGATCTTCCCGTCGTAGATGCGGAGGCCTTCCCAAACGGCGTCGCCGCCCTGCACGGAACTGTCGAATACCGACACCTTGGCCTGCTGTCTCGGGAGGAGTTCTCCGCCGACATGGATGAGGATCGATTCGTTTCTCGGATCTGGCAACGTCACACTCATGAAGCATCCTTTGTCTTGATCGCACGATCGAACAACCTCTCGTAATGCGGTCGGCACTCGTCGAGCAACGGCAGCAATCGTTTAGGGAATGGGTCTGTCTTGGAGTGGTATGGCGAAAAACCTGAAGACTTCTGCACGTTGTGATACCAGTGCTTCGCCCAGACGCCGTCTTCGGGGCGAGGCACTGGTTCCCACGCGAGCATCTCATCGTGATAGGGGATACCGATCTGGTCGCACAATTCTCTGAGCGTGGCGGCCGGGTCCAGTAAAGTCTGCCGGGCATCCAGAACAGGTGGGTGCTGACCAATCGATCCGAGCTCGTTGAGAAGCTGTGTCTGCCGACCGAGACCCGTGTCTTTGAGAGACGGGTTGGGTAGCTGGTTGATCAGCGAGGGTAACATCTCGACCGGATCACGGATGAGGAGGACGTTTACGGTCTTCTCGAAGAATGATAGATCGAGATCGACCAGATGATGAGCCATCTGCTTCATGAACAGGACCGAGCTGTCACAGGGTCCTAGCACCACCTGCTGGATCACACGGTCGCCGTCCTGATCCATCGCAGCCAGGACCTCATCGCGACCTGGATGGTCGGCCCCTGAGACGCGAAGGTAATGGGCGTAAAGCGGCTCATCGATGACGGTCGTATCGGGCCTCTGGGCGAAGGAATACATCAGCGCCGTTGAGACGTTGCGCGGTCCCGACCAGAGGTTGATGCGAATGGTGTCCGTGTTCATCCGTTCGCGTTCAACTCCCGCATGATGGCGTGGTGGCTTTTGCCTTCTGCCCAGAGGTCGGCATACCGCTGCTCATCGATGTTATCACGTCTGAGGAATCCGCGAATGTCGTAGCGTCCTTCGACACCGACGGGGAGCACCCCTTCTTCGAGCATCCGGTCGAGCGGATACGTTCGTTCCTCGAGCGGGAAGGTCACGCGTCTGTGTCGACGCGCCGACTCGTAGATTGCCATCATGATTTCGACAGTGATTCGGGCCTGCTTCCCTGATCCTCGGTGTTCCGGGCCTCCTTCCAGCCAAGCGATCAGTTCGGTTACCTGAGCGGCGTTGGTTTCGCCACCGATCGCCTGATGTCCATCGCCATCCTGAAGATCGATGTTTTTCCAGCCTTTCGTGTTGGTATTGAACAGCCGAATCCCCATCTCCTTGACCTCGATCATGCCCTCGGAGCCCTGGATCTGGAAAGAGCCTGCGGCCGCACCTTCACGCTCGAGGTCCGACTCGATCAGCAGTTGAAGCCCGTTGTCGAAGTGAATCAATCCGATGCAGGCATCCTCGATCGCGACATCCCGCTCGTATCGATCCGTGTGACGCTCGACGCTGCCCATCGCCCACACGGGATTCGGATCACCCAGTGAGAAGCGCGTCCCGTCGATCGAATGTGTACCCCAATTCGCAAGACCTTCGGCTACGCGGTTTCTCGCATACAGTGGCTTGCCGATGGCACCTTCGGAGATCAGCTCACGTGCGCGCTCCCATCCGGGTGTAAATCTTCGCTGGTGACCGATGACGAGCTTTGTGCCACCGGCCTCGCACGCATCGACCATTCGGTCTGCCTCGTCCATCCCGATGGCCATCGGCTTTTCGCAGATGACCCCTGGAACGCCTGCCTTTGCGGCCGCCACGGTCAGGTCGGGATGGAGAAGGTGCCACGTGCAGACGCTGACGATGTCAGGGGATTCGTGCTCGAGCATCTCTTCGATCGAGCCGTATGATTTCGGAATATCATACTCGCCGGTGTAGATCCTGCGCGCAGGCTTGGATGGGTCGACTGCCGCGATCACCTCAACGTTGTCGAGGCGGTTGTAGCCGTCCATGTGAGCGTGTCCGATACTGCCGCATCCAACGATCGCTACGGTGTAGGTCTTGCTCATTGGGTGCGTCATCAGGGCCGCCCTCCTTTCGACAGTCTGTTGTTGATATTATCGATCAAGTTCGGCACATCCAAGATGCCGTCCACGATGTATAGCGCGCCATTTGGTGTTTTCCTTTAGTTACTGTCGATGCCGATCGAGACCCAAGATACATTGACACAGTGCCGATCGACAGATCGAATGTGCTATTCTGATCTCTCTCGATGGATTCAGAGTCCCCAGATCACCGCCGGGATGACGACCTCGACAAGCCAGAGGTGCCGGATCCCACGTTTCCTGTCAGGGCCTTTATGATGTCCCCCAGTCAGCTGATTTTGCAGGAGAGGCAGCGCGGTTCGTGCGGTGCGAATCGGTCCTTCTGAGGAGCGGTCTTGGACAATCGAGCAGGTCACAGGGAGACGCGCCTCAGGGTGAGCTGATACCAAGACGTCAATCGATTGACCAATCGAGAAACCTGAGGAGGGATTCGGTCACGAGCTCCGGTTGCTCCTGCTGCACCCAGTGGCCAGCACCCTCGATCAGTTCCGCTCCAAGGAATTGTGTACACGTGGATGTCTGCATCGCTTCGAAGCTACCTGGCTTTTGGTAGGTGCCCCAGTCGTTCCGTCCCGCCAGGTATCGTGTCGGGATGTCGATCGTCCTTCCCGCGTATCCGGCTGTCTCGTCGGCTCCCACGCCGCCAGTAGTGCATCGGTACCACTGTAGACCGCCCTGGAATCCGTTCCGCTGATACTCTTTCGCGTAGACAGCCAGCTGCTCGTTTCGGAGCCAGCGACAGGATGAAATCTGATCGTCGGAAGGCATCTCCTGGCATACGGTTTCGGCCATCCCCTTGTCCGCATCCATCACGTAATAGCGCGGCATCCTAGCGATCACGTCCGCACGCCATGCTTCGAGCGGACAGGGACGGTTCTCCGGCCAGTCAGCGCTCTTATGATGGTAGTAGGCCCGAAGAAAGTCATGTACACCCTGTGGACAGTGCCACATATTGTCGTTTGCTTCACGCGTGCTGTAATACCACTGGTAGTGTTTCCGTGGTGGCGTCAGGGCGGCGAGGTCGTCGTGTATGGCCGGCCGTGATGGGTTTGCTGCCGGTTGGGATACACCACCGAAAGGGCTGCTCATCAGGACGACGCGTTCGAAGAGATCCTGCCGGGTGAGGGCGCACCAGGAGGCTATAGGGGATCCGAAGTCGTGGCCGACAAGGAGTTCGACGGAGCTGATTGAGAGTGCAGCCAGTAGACCGGTCACATCAGCGACCAGGTTGAGCATTCGGTAGGACGCAAGGTCGCCGTCGTATTCTGGATCCCAGCCGGTGGTCCTGCCGTATCCACGCTGATCCGGGGCGATCACGTGGTAGCCAGCTTCCGCGATCGGGAGCAGCTGGTGACGCCAGCTGTATGCAAGTTCGGGAAATCCGTGAAGGAAGAGCACGCACGGATCAGATGGTTCGCCTGCTTCGAGCACGTGCATTCTCAGGCCGTTGGCGTTGTCAACGAATCGGGAACAGATTCCCGCAGCGAGAGTTGTCTGACCGTATGTGACCTCGGTGTTCACTTTGCTGTCTTGAGATCGTTAACCGGGCAGATCAGAGACTCGAAGCCGTCGATGTGGCACTCGACGACATCATCCTGCACGATAGCGGCCGCGCCTGGTGTTCCGGTGGACAGAATGTCTCCGGGAAGCTGTGTCATGACCTGTGAGTGGAGCGAGACCAGATAGTCGGGTGGGTAGGTCATGTTGCGGACCTGGTTGCTCGACCGCGTCTCTCCGTTAACGATCGTGGACACGGTCAGAGACAGGACATCGTCGATCTCGTCAGGTGTGACCAGCTCAGGTCCGAAGACGAAGAAAGAATCGAAACTCTTGCAGATCGTGAGGTAGCGAGGGTTTCGTCGCAGGATGTCCTCTGCCGTCATGTCGATGATGGTGGTAAAGCCCGCGACTGCGCTGAGCCAGTCTTCTTCTGGTACATCCTTGCAGCGTTTGCCGAAGACGACTCCGAGCTCAGCTTCCGCCGTTGTTCTCTCAGACATCTTGGGGATCTGGATCGTGTCACCGGGACCGATTATCGTGGTCGCCGGCTTGATGAAGCTCCCGGGCAATCCCTCGGGCACCTTCTCGTCCAGATCGCCCGCGTGCTCCTTATAGTTGAGACCGATTCCCCAGATCTTTGCCGGATCCCGATAGATTGGACCTATGGATGCTTCTGCGACCTCGACACCCTCGAGTTCGTCAAGTTTGTTCGAGTGATCGCTATGCCAGGCGGTCAACTCGCTCAGTCGCCCTGAATCGAGAAGCGGCTTTGTGGAGACCGGCCAGGTCTGTCCATAGACCGTGTTGATCTGTTCCAAGGCGATGTAGCGATCGTCGTGTCGGATCGCTGTCAGCGAGGTCGGGCTTTCTTCGAGTGTCGCGAGTCTCACGGGTGTCCTTTACTCTAGGTCGATGTCGAATGTGAACTGGTCTGCTTCGGTGGGGTTTGTGCGGATCATCCATCTGCCTTTGGGAGAGATCACGCCCGAAGGACAGGAGCAGGGCATTGTTTCGGGGTGAGCGCTGTCCACCACAACCGTCCAGACGCTTGCTTTCGATGTCCTAAGACGCAGGTTGGATTCGTGGAAGGGCCAGATGACATCCCTCGCCCAGTCGCTGCCGTTCCGCCCTCCGTTTACTGCCTGGAAGACGATCTGTGTTCCGAGGTTTGCGAGTTGGTGGAGAAGGTAGGGATCCGGAACAGGCGTGCACCCCGGGTTCGCCCAGAAATCGTTGCAGATCAGTCCACCGATCAGGGTTCCCTCCAAGGAGAAGGTCTGGAGGTCGGACGTCGCATAATCATTTATCTTGCCCCGGGGCTCGACTTCCATGGTTCCGCAACGTAGGATTTTGCTGTGGAAGCCGAGGTAGTCTCCGTCACGGCTGTAGAATCGAATTTGGTTGTAGCACTGGCCGTCGTCTTCGACAAAGCACGTGCCAAGCGCAAGACCGACACGTGCATTGGCGGCCGCTGAGGTGACCGTCTTCAGGGCGGACCGTACGACAGAGGGGCCGAACTGCGGGGTGTAGCCGCTGAGCGAGCCTTCTGGAGTCAGGAGGATGTCGGCCTCATCTGAAGCGGCACGTTCGATCGCGTGGAGGATAGCCCCCAAATTACGCGATATGTCTCTTGTGACGTCAAGCTGCGCGCCGGATACTCTCATCGTTTATCTCTCTCAATGGGTCTCAAGTAATGTCGTGACTTGGTCGGCGGCAACAGGGCTCACGACTCAAGCCTGCGTTTCTCGTTTCTCTGGACAGCATACCAACCGGACGTTTCCTTTGCAGCACGTGCTCCACAATCACCTGAACAGGACTGGAAGATGAAAACCGCTCTACAACCTGACGGCCTTATGGTCGATCTGCTGACGAACCCTGAGACCGCCATAGTAAGTAACAGCCGACCGACCTTCAGCTGGGTCGTCAACGACTCGAAACCAAACGCCCACCAGGAGGCCTTTCAGATACTGGTCGCTTCATCATCGGAGAAGCTCGGCGCTGGAGAAGTGGATGTGTGGGACTCGGGAGAACCTGATCCCGGATCCGTATGGAAATCGGATAACCGATCGGTACACGTACCGTATGATGGGAACGATCTGGCCGAAGACACGACATACCACTGGAAGGTCCGCACATGGAATGGCGTCGGGAACGTCAGTCCCTGGTCGGAATCCGAAACGTTCGTGACGGGTTCGTGGGCAAACGAGCATACAACGGACTGCGCTCCACTTGCTGTAACTGAAGTGG
>DPVD01000193.1:0-2981 GCA_003526745.1 Candidatus Latescibacterota bacterium | reverse complement strand
GCCTTGATGGCGAGCGGGGTATGTTCGTAGTGGGGTGTCGCGATGATGGCTGCATCGATCGCACCCGAATTGAACATGTCCTCAGCCGTACCAAAACACTGGACCTTCTCTCCAAGCGTCTCTTTCGCCCAGTCGATCCGATCGGGATTGATGTCGGCAATGGCAACCAGCTCGCCATCCGGGACCTCACCGGCCGTAAGATACCGGCTGTGATTGGATCCCATGTTGCCGACACCGACGATCCCGATTCGTACTTTTTCCATATTGCGCCCCCTCGGGGAAAATGTTGATCTGACACTGCTTCAGTTGAGCAACCCCCATGAAACCGATCACAAAATAGCGGGCGGGTAGGCACCGGCAAAGGGAAAACCAAGAGTCAACGGCGAGTAATACGAAGACACGAAGAGAGGCAGGGTTGGGACAAGGCGTAGCGTTGCCTTTGAGTTGGCGGTGCCAACTCACCGAGTGCCCCGAAGGTGCAGCCCGATGAAAGAAAGGAAGTATGGCGTCACGGCGCCCGAGCGAAGCAGATTGCAAGTCGGGTGCCAGACATGCTTGACTTGATATAAGTATTTCAAATACAGTAGATTGAGGGTCCTGGTTGAGAAAATCTGGTTCAGAGCGGATTTTATACAATTGAAGGACTTGTCTGTCAGAACTCAGCCACTAGGTGGCAAGCGAGCGAGGAAACGATGTCGGTTCTAGCGTTGTGCGGAGGAGATCCTGTTAGGACAGCGCCGTTCCCTGTCTGGCCGTCCTATTCGACGCCGGAGGAGGAAGAGGCCGTTCTTGAGGCCGTCAGATCAGACCATTTGTGCGGTGCGATCGGCGGGACCAGAATCGCCGAGTTCGAGGAACGGTTCGCGGCCTGGTGTGGTGCACCTGATGCGGTGACCTGTAACTCGGGTTCCTCGGCCTTGCAGGTCGCGCTGGCCGCTCTAGGCGTCGGTCCGGGTGACGAGGTCATCGTACCTGTTTACACATACTACGCATCCGGCACGTCGGTCCTGATGACTGGAGCGATCCCGATCTTTGCGGATATCTCGGAAGGCGCTACAAATCTCGACCCGGATGCATTCGAAGCGGCGATCACGGATCGCACGAAAGCTGTGATGGTTGTACACGCGGACGGCGTACCTGCAGACATGGCTGAAATCTGTGCGATTGCCAAGCGACACGGTGTATTCGTCGTCGAGGATTGTTCGCACGCTCACGGCGCGACCTATCGAGGGACACGAACGGGTATGTTGGGCGACGCGGGTGCGTTCAGCATACAGCACAAGAAGATTCTGTCGATCGGTGAAGGTGGGGTGATGGTCAGCAAGCACAAAGAGGTCGTCGACCGTGCACGTAGCTACGTGAACCTCGGCGGGGGGACGCAATCGGGCGACCTTGGACCGAATCTCAGGATGGGAGAGATGCAGGCAGCACTCGCGTTGGTTCGGATGGATCGAATCGATGGAGAGAACGAGAAACGACGTGTCAATGCCCACATGCTCCGTCGCCAGGTGAACGATATACCAGGTCTGTGGCCGGTCCCGAAATCGCTTCCCGAAGGCTGCGAGCCCGTCTACTACAACTTCATTCTGGCCTTCGAACCATCAGGCTGTCCGGTCTCCAGAGACAGATTTTCGGATGCGGTCAAGGCCGAGGGTGTGCCGCTTGGACTCGGGTTCTACACGCCGCTAAACCAGATGCCAGTATTTGAGCAGCAGGAAGCTTGGCCCTACAGGCTCGCGGAGAATCAGGCGATCCTTGAACGTGGCCTTTATGGTGAAGGGAAGTGTCCGGTTGGCGAGGCGTTCATGGCGAAAGGCCATTTAGAGCTGAAGATCCATCCACCGACAGGCGAGACCGAGATACAGGATGCAGGCGAAGCGATCCGAAAGGTGGTTGAGAATGTGGGCGACCTGACCGAAGACGGAGAATCGAATGGCAGATAAAAAGTTTAGGGCGGGCGCAGCGATGGCCGACATCACGCCGTGTGAAACGCTGCCGAACTATAACAATATGCCGATCACATACGATCCTGATATGTCTCCTTTGTGTTGCCACGCAGTGGTTTTCGAAGACGGCGAGACCCAAGGTGCAATCCTTTCGATCGACACGGCGTTCATCGACCGTGCCCTGATGCTGATGATCCGGGATACTTGCGAACGAGCTACGGGTATTCCTGCACAGAACATCCTGGTTTCTGCGACCCACACACACGCGGCACCCGCATCCTGTCCGTCGTTTATTTCCGGCGCGACGCCCGATCCGCTGTATGTGGATGTGTTGGTGTTGGGCGCCGTCGAGGCTGTGATCAAGGCCAACAGTGAGCTGAGAGCCGCCTTCATCAAGGCCGTGAATTGTCCATCGCCTGGCTACGAACGTAATCGCCGTTTGATCCGTCCGAACGGCCTCGTTGTTATGTCCAGCGCCAACAATGCCGACGATTCGTTCCACGCTGCGGGTCCGACCGATCCTGTGATGCCGATACTCGCGTTTACGGATTCCGGCGGGTATCCGCTCGGGATCGTCACGAACTACGCCTGTCACAACAACTGCGTCAACGGCGTCTACCACGCCGATATCGGAGGGCGGATCGGAGATGCTCTTAGAAAACGCTTTGGCCCCCAGCTGGTGACACCCTTTATCGAAGCGCCTTGTGCGGATGTGATCTGGCACGGCCCCGAAGATGGCCCGAATTGCGGAAACGAGCTGGCTGAGCTCATAGGAAAGTCGGCCTGTGAGGGGATTACGGTCGCGCTCGAGTCAACTCCGCTGACACCAGTCGAGGGTATCGTCATCCGGTCGCAGGTCGAAGACTACCCGGATCGTCTCCACGAAGAGTCGACCTTTTGCCACGACGACAGCCGCGGTGATACCGAAGAGATACGGACCACGCAGCGCCGCCGCTATGACCCCGAAGAAGCAGCGGTGAAAGCCCGAGGGGAAACCACCTGTCCCGTCGAGATCATGGGCATCTCCTTTGGTGA
>DPVD01000389.1:0-3608 GCA_003526745.1 Candidatus Latescibacterota bacterium | reverse complement strand
AGGTTGTGACCCTCACCCGGGATGTAGGCCGTCACTTCCATCCCGTTCGTTAAACGAACGCGTGCGACCTTCCGGAGCGCAGAATTCGGCTTCTTCGGCGTCGTAGTGTAGACGCGCGTGCAGACACCGCGTTTCTGTGGGCATCCCTTGAGTGCGGGAGCGGTAGAGCGCTTGGGCTTAAGCCTGCGCCCTTTTCTTACCAGTTGATTGATTGTGGGCACCAACTATCTCCTTAGGATTTCTTATGGGAGACTTCCAATATATAAGTTCGATTCTCCGCTGTCAAGCTTTTCACTCCTGAACTCACCCTAGGCGCTGATCGGCGGAAGCCCAGTATTTTCGGCGACTTCTTCCTCTGCTTCGACAGCAGGAGCTTCCTCCTCGTCCAAAGGTTTCACGCTGAGCGCACGATACTTCTCTGCACCCGTACCGGCCGGAATCAGGTGGCCGATAATTACGTTCTCCTTCAGACCCAGCAGGCGGTCCACCTTGCCCTGAACGGCGGCCTCTGTCAGAACACGGGTTGTTTCCTGGAAGGATGCTGCCGAGATGAAGCTCTCGGTCAGGAGTGACGCCTTCGTGATCCCGAGCAGAACCGGCTCGAACGTCGCCGGATCCCCACCTTCCTGGATCACCTTGTCGTTCTCGTCGCGGAATCGGAATCGGTCCACAACCTCCCCTTCCAAGAAGTTCGTGTCGCCCGGATCCGTCACCTGGATCTTCTGAAGCATCTGACGAACGATGGTCTCGATGTGCTTGTCATCGATCTTCACGCCCTGAAGCATGTAGACAGCCTGAATTTCGCTGACGAGATACTCCTGCACCTTCTGGATGCCTTGAATACGCAGGATGTCGTGCGGAATCACCGACCCCTCGGAGAGCCGCTCACCGGCCACCACGTGATCGCCTTCCTGCACCCGGAGATGCTTCCCATACGGGATCGTGTACTTCCGATCCTCACCTTCGTCCGACGTCACGTGGACAATCCGCGAACCACGGACGAGCCCACCGAAGCTGACCGTTCCGTCGATCTCAGTCACCACTGATGGATCCTTCGGTCGGCGGGCCTCGAACAGCTCGGCCACACGCGGGAGACCACCAGTAATGTCGCGCGTCTTACTGCGCTCGCGCGAGATCTTCGCCAGCGTATCGCCTGACTTGACCTCTTGGCCGTCCTGAGACACCAAACGGGCACCGAGCGGCAGTATGTACTGACCAAGCTCGTCACCTGAGTCGTTCACCACAACGATACGTGGCGACAGCGTTCGATCCCTATGCTCGACCACAACCTGTGCCGCCATGCCGGTCGTCTCGTCTGCCTCCTCGCGATAGGTCACACCCTCGACGAGGTCGATAAACTGGAGCTTACCCGTCTGGAGCGACAGGATATTGTTGTTGTAAGGATCCCATTCATAAAGGACCCCGTCCGCCTCAATCTCCTCGTTGTCAGTCACCCGGAGCAACGCACCGAAGGGAACGAAGTAGTGACCGCCTCTCGGCCGTCCTTGATCGTCCTGCACTTCGATCTCGCCGTTCCTAGTAATCACGACCGTGCGACCATCCGACCGCTCGGCCGTGCGGAGCTGACCCCGACTGAACTTGACCTTACCTTCGCGCTTGGCCGTGATCTCCGCCTGCTCTGCGATGCGGCTCGAGGTTCCACCAATATGGAAGGTTCGGAGAGTCAGCTGCGTACCCGGCTCACCCACACTTTGGGCCGCGATAACACCGACAGCCTCCCCGGTGTCGACCAAACGCCCCGATGCCGGGTTGCGTCCGTAGCACTTTGCGCAGACACCGCGACGCGTCTCACACGTAAGGACCGAGCGCACGTAAACTGTCTCGACGCCGGAATCAGCAATCTTGTTCGCGAGCTCTTCGTCCAGAGCTTCACCGGCTTCGACGATCTGATCGCCTGAAATCGGGTCGAACACGTCGTCTTGGACCGTGCGACCGACGATCCGGTCAGCGAGTGATTCCACGATTTCCTCGCCATCCTTGAGCGCCGTCATTTCGATACCTAAAATAGTCTCGCAGTCATCCTCCGTGATGACGATATCCTGCGCTACATCGACCATACGACGCGTCAGGTATCCTGCCTCGGCAGTCTTCAAAGCCGTGTCAGCCAGACCCTTTCGGGCACCGTGCGTCGAGATGAAATATTCGAGAACGTTCAGCCCTTCCTTGAATGATGCGATAATCGGGGTCTCGATGATCTCACCGATCGCACCCGTCAGCTTCTTCTGAGGCTTGTTCATCAGACCACGCATACCACCAAGCTGCTTGACCTGGTCGTCTGAACCACGCGCCTTCGAATCTTTCATGATGAAGATCGGGTTGAAACCTTCCTGATCCCCCTCGAGGACTTCGCTCATCACCATAGCGATGTTGTTTGTAGTATGCTGCCAGACGTCGATCACCTTGTTGTAACGCTCACCCTCGGTAATCACACCCATCGCATACTGGTCGACGATCTTGCCGACTTCCTCCTTCGCGCGATCGATCAGCTCGTCTTTCTGCGGAGGCACAACGACGTCGTCCATCGAGATCGTCAGACCGGACGTGGTCGCGTAATCGTAGCCGAGCGCTTTCAGACCGTCGAGGAAGTCCGCCGTAACACAGTTCCCGTAGGCACGGTGCACGTCCGACGTGACCCGCTCAATCGCACCCTTGTCGACGACCTCGTTCACGAATGGGATATTCTCAGGCACGTTCGCATTGAAAATCACTCGTCCGGCCGTAGTCACGATAACCTCACCACCGACACGAACCCTGATTGCTTGGTGGAGGTCGATCCGACCATACTCTTCGGCCATCCGGGCTTCCTCGACCGACGCGAAGACCGGCATGTTCTCGTCGTCCGAGTGAACCATCTTCGTGAGGTAGTAGCACCCCATCGCGATATCGTGTGGCTTGTCGACCACGACCGGCGAACCGTCGGCGGGCTTAAGTAGGTTGTTCGACGATAACATCAACAACCGCGCTTCGATCTGCGACTCGAACGACAACGGGACGTGGACCGCCATCTGGTCTCCGTCAAAGTCGGCGTTGAAGGCTGCGCACACAAGCGGGTGCACCCGGATCGCCTTACCCTCGACTAGAACCGGCTGAAAAGCCTGGATCCCTAGACGATGGAGCGTCGGTGCACGGTTCAGGAGGACGTGGTGATCTTGGATGATCTCCTCCAAGATGTCCCAAACCTCGAGACGCTCGCGCTCTACGAGCTTCTTCGCACTCTTTACGGTCTGAACGAGACCCTTTTCTTCTAGCCGCCGGATTATGAAAGGCTTGAACAACTCGAGCGCCATGTGCTTAGGCAGGCCGCATTGATGCAGACGCAGATGCGGGTCGACCACTATAACCGACCGACCTGAGTAGTCAACGCGCTTACCTAGCAGATTCTGGCGGAACCGGCCCTGCTTGCCCTTCAGCAGGTCAGAAAGCGATTTGAGTGAACGGTTGCCGTCGCCTCGGACCGCACGCGATCGGCGACCGTTGTCGAACAGGGCATCCACCGCCTCCTGCAACATGCGCTTCTCGTTCCGCAGGATGACTTCCGGCGCCTTGATGTCCATCAGCTTCTTGAGGCGGTTGTTCCGGTTGATCAC
>DPVD01000203.1:0-2958 GCA_003526745.1 Candidatus Latescibacterota bacterium | reverse complement strand
ACGATCCGGATACCGAATCCAACCGACCGGCGAAGGTCAAACATACTGATTTTACTTTGATTATCCCAAGCATTTCCCGCATCTGCGAACAGCAGACCGTAGAACTGGTTCGGCGCGATCGGGATGCTCAGCTCTGCATTGAAAAGCAGCTGCGAATTCCCGCCGATCGCAGCGCCGCTCGAATTCCGGGGCCCGATAGACTGGTCCGTATACCCTCGGAGCATGGTCCTATCGAACAGGTCGACCCCACCGGGCGTATACAGCTCGCTGAACGGCACTGCACGATCGCCATAGCCGACGACCATCCCTAGCGTCGACCTAACGTTCAGTGCGAACTTCCAGAAGACGGGAAAGTTGAAACTAGCCGTGAAATCATGCTTATGAAAATCAGTATTGCCGCCGAGAACACCGCCGGCAATCTCGGGCCGATAGGTGAAAACAGATCCGGAAGTCGGGAAGATCGGAAGATCGCGGCTGTCTCTCTGGAAGCTGAAGGAAAAAGAGCTGGTAACGTTGTCGCGAAAGGCTGGATCGTTGATACGGGTCGAGTCCTGAAAGTTAATGAATTTGACCTCACTGATGTTGTATCCAGCTGAGACGCTCGAAAAGTCCGGCCACTGCAGGCGTCGCCCGACGCGGATTGTACCACCCTGCGACCGCTGATCGAAGTCCGAGAAAAAGCGTGTCGTCGTCCGAAACAGTTGGGCCGACATACTCGTCGGTGTGTTGAGCATCCAGGGCTCGGTGAATCCTAGCACAAACGTCTCACGCTGGGTGCCGAACTCCCACTGAAAATCCAGCTGCTGACCGTTCCCAAGAAAGTTCGGAATCTGGAGCCCCACAGTTCCGACCAGCTTGTCACGCTCGGAAAAACCGGCACCGATCGAGGCCGTTCCCGTCTGCCTCTCGTCAACCTGGAGCACCAAATCGATTTCGGAAGTCTCTTCGTTCGTCCTTAAATCCGGCTCGACCGTGTTAAAGTAGTTGAGCTGCATCAGGTTCCGGACACTTCGCTCGATCTTGGAGCGCGCAAACACCTGGCCTGGCTGAATCCAGAGCTCCCGCCGGATCACGCGATCCTTCGTCTTCGTGTTCCCCGAGATCACGATCTCGCGAACCTTCCACGGATCGTTTTCCTGTACGAAGTAATTCACGTCTACAACATTGTCGTCCCGCGGATGCTCCGTCTTGCCGATGTTCGCACCGAGGTAACCGATATCGAGGTAGGCGTTCCTTAGATCCTCTATCGATTTCTTGATCCGTTCGGAACTATAGACGTCACCTTTTCGGCTCACTACCAATGAGTGGAAAGCAACATCCGGAAGTGTCTCGTTCCCTTCCCAAGTCACCTCGCCGAACGTGTATTGGGGCCCCTCGTCCAGACGGATATTAATGAAAAGGTCCTTGCCCCCCTCGTCAAAATACAGGCTGTCTCGCACGACCTCGGCTTCACGGTAACCGTGCTCGCGATACCATTCGAGTACGAGTTCCTTGTCGTCTTCGTAGGTCTTCGCGTTGTATTTTCCACCGCCAAACCACCAGCCATCCTGCTTGGTCTCCTTCATTCGGCTGCGCAGCTTCCCGTCCGTAAACGCCTCATTCCCTTCGAAGACTATCTCCTTCAGGTTGACCTTCGGCCCTTCTTCCACCTTGAACACGAGCTCGCGTCTGCCTTCGTCATCCCTGAGCCCCTCCTCAACCTCGACTCTCGCGAGGTTGTATCCCTTCTCCCGGTAGGCCTCCAGAACAGTCTGCTCCGCACCCACTATCGCTTGCGGGGTCACAACCTCACCTCGAAGGAAACCGATTTCCTTCTTCAGCTTCTTCGACTTGATGGCCTTGGTCCCCTCGAACACGGCTTCCGAAAGCCTAGGGTGCTCGATAACCTGAATGATCACAACAAAACCACCTTCGGCGTTCTGGTCCGCCAAGAGCTTGACGTCCGCGAACAGACCGAGGCTGTAAAGGTTCCGAATCGCTGACGCCGGGTCATCCGGCTGAAGACGCTTGCCCTCCTCGAGCCCGCACTGGAAGCGGATGAGGGATTCCTCGGTCAGATCGTTCCCCCGAACACGGATTTCCGCGATCGTGGGCCGTTCTAACTGAGCCGACACCGACGTTGCCAGCAGAAATGCTGAAACCACAATCAACAAAATGTTTTTCTGATACTTACAGTGCAAGTTCGACCTCCAAGCCGTCCGCGCACAAGCAAATCTCCCTAGACTCCCTGTGCCATACGCCCGGCTCGTCGAAAGGTTCCTCATCGACAAACGGAGTCGGGCCCGGGAAACATCCCGAGACCGACGATGTATCGTCCGACAGCCGCAGTCCGCCGCAAACTAAGCCTTCTCGGCCTCTTTCTCTGTGACTTCTTCCACCTCATTGGCCAGCTCGTCGACAAAGTGAAGGCTCCCCGCCCTCTTCGACACGCGGATCTTGCTGCCCTCAGTGAATCGGCCCTTGAGGATGTCCTCTGCGAGCGGATCCTCGACCAGCTTCTGAATCGTGCGCTTCAGCTGGCGTGCACCATAAGTTTGATCGAAGCCCTTTTCGGCAAGAAGGGTCTTAGCACCAGGCGTCAGGCTGATTGTCATCCCGCGCTCTTCCACTCGCTCGATCACGTCCGTCAACTCGATATCCACAATAGACAGGATGTCTTTCCTATCCAGCGGGTTGAACACCACCGTCTCATCCAGACGGTTGATGAACTCCGGGCTGAAAGTCTTCTTAACCTCTTCGTTGATCCGGTGCTCCATCCGCTCCCGCACGGACTTCTTGTCCGATGTCTGGAATCCAAGACCGCCTGACTTCGAAATGTCCCGCGTCCCGAGGTTGGAGGTCATGATGAGGATCGTGTTCTTGAAATTGACTTTCCTACCGAAGCTGTCGGTCAGGCGTCCTTCGTCGAGCACCTGCAGAAGCAGATTGAACACATCGGGATGCGCCTTCTCGATCTCG
>DPVD01000306.1:0-8464 GCA_003526745.1 Candidatus Latescibacterota bacterium | reverse complement strand
AGGATGACCTGAAGCCGAAGGTGATCCTCCTCGTTTACCATCACGCTCGCGGTCTCAGTCTCGTCGACCAGAACACCACGAGGCCCACCCTCTCTTGCGAGAGCTGGACTTATCAGGTGACGCTCGACAAGAAGCTGGCGTTGTAGCTCGTCCTGCGACGCCGTATCAAAGAACGCCATGTCCGAACAAGGTGAAACTGCTGCCGCGTCGACGACGCAATCGACGATCTGCTGCTTGTCGAAGTCCGAAGCACGGTTCGTAAACTGAACCTCTGCCAGGTTTCTGGCGAGCCGAACCCGGCTGCTCAGAACAAGGGACGATCTGTGCCCCGATCCAGTCAGCCATCCTGCGACGCGTGAGGCGAAATCGTCGAACGTCACTAGGGCTTCGACCCTCCCTTCAGCACTACTAGCCGGTCCCGAATCGTTGCCGCACGTTCGAAGTCTTCGCTCAACACGGCATCCGTAAGCTCCGCTTCCAGAGACGTCACGTCGTCATTCGGCAACCTCAGCTCCGGCGACACGTGTGCGGTCACACCCTGCACACGCTTGAACAGCTTCGCCAGATAGGGCTCGAACTGAGTGTAGCACTCAGCGCAGCCGAAAAGACCGCTCTGCTTGAATTCGGAGAACGTTTTTCCGCACGTCTCACAGGCCCCGACCTGCTCGCTGCCTGTCGTCAGATTCTGGATATTGATGGCCACACCGTCGGCCCCGCCCAGTTCGTTCGCGCAGGTCTTGCAAAGATGCGTGATCGAATGCTGTTCACCGACGATCTTCGTGATCACGACGGTGGCTTCGTGTTCGTGGCAATTCTGACAGGTCATAGACGAAACGGCTCACACCCTTTCATCGACTATCAGCCCATCCGTCATCTTCACCACTCGATCGACTCGGTCAGAAAGCGTCGGATCGTGTGTGGCTATAAGGAAACTGCAGCTCACCTCACGAGACAACGCCCGGATCAGCACGTGGAGTTCAAGGCTTCGATCCGCGTCCAAGTTCCCCGACGGTTCGTCCGCGTAAATGATCGACGGTCGTGTCACAAGAGCGCGAGCGATCGCAACGCGCTGAGCCTCTCCGCCCGAAAGCTCCGAGGGAAGGTGATCGATCCGTCCTCCCAGACCGACCCGCTCGAGAAGAACCTTGGCCGCCTCATCGGACTCCGGACGGGATGCGCCGCGGATCATTAGTGGCATCATCACGTTTTCGTGGGCCGTGAACTCGGGCAGGAGATGGTGGAACTGAAAAACGAACCCGATGTGTCTATTCCGGAATCCTGCGAGCGCATCGTCCGAAAGGCACGACAGGTCCTTTCCGGCGACTTTAACAGACCCGTTGTCCGGCCGATCCAAGCCACCTAGAATGTGAAGCAGCGTGCTCTTCCCCGCCCCGGACGGGCCCGTTAGTCCAACTATCTCACCCGAGCCGACGCTGATATCGATGCCCTTCAGCACCTGCAAGTCGGTGTCGCCGACGCGAAACCTCTTTGTAATCCCCGTTGCCTCAAGCATCGATCGGTTTGGGGTCATCGGATTCCCTGCGTGCCTAGTCGCTGCCCATACTTTCCTCGGGGCGCATGTGTGGGAAGAGGATGACATCCCGTATCGACGGCGAATTGGTCAGAAGCATCACCAGCCGATCGATCCCGATTCCGAGACCGCCCGTCGGAGGCATCCCGTGTTCAAGCGCGCGGACGTAGTCTTCGTCCATCACCTGTGCCTCAGCGTCCCCTGCCTCCTTCAGCGACATTTGGTGCTCAAATCTAGACTTCTGGTCAATCGGATCGTTCAGCTCAGAGAACGCGTTCCCAATTTCGCCCCCACAGACGAACGGCTCAAACCGTTCGGTCAGACCTGTTTCACTCCGGTGCCGCTTCGCCAGAGGGGACATCTCTAGGGGATAATCGATCACGAAGGTCGGCTGAATCAGGTCCGGTGCGACTGTTGAATCGAAGATCTCGTCGATCAGCTGACCCCTATTCGCATGGTCATCGACCTCCACTCCCAACCGATCGCAAAGTGCCTTGAGATCAGTGTCATCGGCAGATTGCACGTCGATACCCCCCTTCTTCCCGATTTCCTCAAGCATCGAGATCCGGTTCCAAGGTGGCGACAGATCGACTGTCTGCCCTTGGTAAGTCACTTTGGTCGACCCGTTCACCGTCTCAGCCACCTGGGACACCATCTGCTCGGTTATTTCCATCATATCGCCGTAGTCGGCGTAGGCTTGGTAAAGCTCAAGCAGCGTAAACTCAGGATTGTGCGTCCGGTCGATGCCCTCGTTCCGGAAGTCCTTGCAGATCTCGTAGACCCGTTCGAACCCGCCGCAGATCAGCCTTTTGAGATACAGCTCGTCCGATATCCGAAGGTAGAGCTGCATGTCGAGTGCGTTGTGGTGAGTCGTGAACGGCCTCGCGGAGGCGCCTCCGTAGATTGGCTGAAGCGTTGGTGTTTCGACTTCGAGGAACCCACGACCGTCGAGAAATTGCCGTATGGCCGTTATAACAGCTGATCGCTTCCGGAAGACCTCACGCACATCCTGGTTCAGCGCGAGATCGAGATACCGTTTACGGTAGCGCAGCTCCTTGTCCGTAAACTGATCGTGGACAACTCTCTTACCGTCGCGAATTTCCTCTTTCGGAACGGGCAGAGGCCGTATCGACTTGCTCAGGACCCGCAACTCCTGCACCTGGATCGTCATCTCCTCTGTGCGCGTGCGGAACAGCGTTCCTGTCACGCCTAGGAAATCACCGATATCCAACAGTTTCCAAAGAGCGAACGTCTCTTCACCAACGATGTCAAGCTTGACATAGATCTGGAAACGCCCCTCGCCGTCACGGATATCGGCGAAGGCGGCCTTGCCATGACCTCTGACAACGACCAGGCGTCCGGCAAGCGAGACCTCTTCCCTCGAGGCTTCCAAGGCGTCAAAGCTTTCTCGCAATTGGGGGGAGGAGCAGGTTGGCTGAAACCGGTAGGGATAGGGATCGTAGCCGAGTTCTCGAATCGCCTCGAGCTTCTTCAACCTCTGCTCGATCAGCACTAACTCGGGTGCCTCTCCCTCCTGCTTACTCAATCCGGCCTCCTGACCCAAAAACCGCGTAACTATCTGATTTTGCGCAACAAAACTATAAACAAACGTCAAAATCCTGTCAAGAAACCCAAGTTTTCCTTATCGAAGCAAAAAACTAACAGGTTAGGCCGGTTGTGTCGTGTCTCAGCCGAAGGGGTCGAGTTTGATAACTCAGCAGGATCGCTAGGCTTCGGATTGTTCCAGATGGCGCATACGATCCGCAGAATGCCACGTCCTAGACACAAGCGAGGCCCTGACAACAGCCTGACCTATTCGCTGTTTCACCCCGCAGGGGTTGAAGCCAGCGGCGTCCTGGCACTATCGGCGCAGAGACCTTGGATTAGCTGTTGTATTCCACAAGGAAAGCTTTGATAAAGTCGTCGATCTTCCCGTCCATAACACCTTGGATATCCGATGTCTCAACGCCCGTCCGGACGTCCTTGATCATCTGGTGCGGCTGGAACACATAGTTCCGGATCTGCGAGCCCCACTCGATCTTCTTCTTCCCACTCTCAAGTTCGGCCTTCTTCTCCTCCTCCTGCTCCTTATAATGCTGGTAGAGGCGTGCCTTCAGTATCTTCAGCGCGGAGTTACGGTTCTTGTGCTGAGAGCGCTCGTTCTGACACTGGACAGAGATACCGGTGGGGATGTGCGTCATGCGGACAGCCGAATCCGTCTTGTTTACGTGTTGACCACCAGCTCCACCCGCACGATACGTGTCGACGCGGAGATCCTCTGGCTTGATCTCGACTTCAATATCGCCGGTCGTCTCCGGGTAGACGAAGACGGAGGCAAAAGATGTGTGACGGCGGTTGTTGGAATCGAACGGCGAGATGCGAACAAGACGGTGTACGCCGATCTCGGCCTTGAGGTAGCCGAAAGCGTAGTCTCCGCCGATCTCGAGTGTGGCGCTCTTGATCCCGGCAGTCTCCCCCGGCATCAGGTCGAGCGTATCCATCTTGAAGCCGTGACGCTCCGACCAGCGCGAATACATCCGCATCAACATCTGCGCCCAGTCCTGCGCCTCGGTACCGCCTGCGCCGGGGTGAATCGTCAGAATCGCGTTGGACTTGTCCTCGCGCTCCCCCAGCATATGCTTCAACTCCAGGTTTTCCAGTTCGCCCTGGAGTGAGTTCAGCTCGCCATCCACCTCGAGGAGTGTCTCTTCATCCTCTTCGACATCAATGAGTTCCTTTAGCTCTTCAAGATCGATCAACTTGGTGCTGAGTTCCTCCCAGCCATCGACCCATTCCTTGTTCTGATTGACCTCGTCGATCGTCTCGCGAGCCTTTTCCTGGTCGTCCCAAAAGTTCTGAGCTTCCATTTGACGCTCCAGCTCTGTGATGCGAGACCGCCGTGAGTCTAATTCAAAGATACCTCCCGAGGTTATCGACACGTATTCGATAGTCCTCTAGGCGCGACTGAACGTCGCTGGCCTGGATTTCGGTGGCCAATACTGCCTCCTATCTCAGATCGACGACTTCCACGCCAGTCGGCGCGACAAAGCTGAACAGCCCCTCTTTGGGCTTCTTGTTCCGCTTGACCTGATCCAGCTCGTATGTCGTCACATCACCGTTAATGTTCTGGTACTCGACCTGTCTAACGATCCAGTTCTTCCGGTCGATCCATAGCCGAACGGTTTCTACGTAAGCATCTTGCTCATTCGAGCGCAAGTCAACTAGGTGACATCGACGGCCACGAACCTTAGCTTCGCCGTCATATGTGGGCGTGAATCGGTCCTCATACCCCCCGAGAAGCACGAGATCGAATAAAAGCTTCTCGTAGCTACTGTCGTCTTCGACAGCTACATAGTCGTTCAGAAGAACCTGCTCGTTCTGCGGATCGTAGCTCCAGACAGTCTCCCCGTCCGTCACGACGGTCCGGATCTCGGACTCAAGCCGGAATCGATTCGGTTTCTGGACGTGCAGTGCCCCCTTTACACTCTGAGTCTGATCAACAAGCTTCCAGAAGTGGCGCTTCTCGAACCGCGCACTTAGGCTCTTCACCTTGTCAAATTGCTTCTGGACCTTCCCGATCACTTCCGGACCATCGATGGAGCTCACATTCCCGACCAGAACATACCAGCCCAGCGCGATGACGATCAATCGATCCACGAGCCTAGTCCGCTTCCTCTTCGATCTGGTCAAGACGCTCCAAATAGTCCTCCTCAACGAGAACGGGCCTCGCCTTGCTCGACCCGTCTGAAGGTCCCACGACCCCGGCGCGTTCAAGCTCGTCCACGAGACGAGCTGCTCTCGCATACCCGACCTTCATCCGACGCTGGAGGAGTGAGGCCGAGCCCTGCTGGTGAATCACCACCAAGCGCAAAGCCTCATCGAACCGAGCGTCCCGCTGTTCCTCTTCGAGATCGAAATCGTTCGCTCCCAATCCGAACTCAACCCGGTCGAGCTTGATCCCCTGACTGGAGACTTGCTCGACCAGTCGTTCCGTATCCTCTGTCTCTATAAACGCCCCGTGGATACGGATCGGTTCCGGTTTCCCCGACGGCAAAAACAGCATATCACCATTTCCTAGCAGTTTTTCTGCACCGTTCGTGTCGAGAATTGTCCGCGAATCGACCTTCGAGGCTACTCGAAATGCGATCCGCGAAGGGAAATTGGCTTTGATCGTACCCGTGATCACGTTCACCGACGGCCGCTGGGTCGCAAGGATCAGGTGGATACCGACCGCGCGAGCCATCTGTGCGAGCCGAGCCAGCGAATTCTCGATATCACGCGGCGCCGTGAGCATCAGGTCTGCCAGTTCGTCAACGATGACGACCAGGTAGGGCAACCTTTGCGGCACCTCCATCCTGTCCTCTTCCGACTCGGCCTGCTCACGTATAGCATCAAGCTTCGAGTTGTACTCGGTTATGTTTCGGACGGCATACTCCGACATCGCGCGATAGCGATTCTCCATCTCAGCAACGGCCCATTTCAGGGCATCGGAGGCCACTTTGGGGTCTGTAACCACCGGAGCGAAGAGATGCGGAATGCTGTCATAGAGAGACAGCTCAAGCATCTTGGGATCGACCATAATAAATCGGACCTCTTCCGGCGTTGCCCGGAAGAGGATGCTCGCAATCAAAGCATTGATGCAGTAAGACTTACCTGCACCAGTCGCTCCAGCAATCAGCAGATGGGGCATCTTTGCTAGATCCGCCGAAATCGGTTCGCCCGTCGCCGTCTTGCCGAGTCCGATTATCAGCTTGGTCTTCGACTTCTGGAACGAAGGATCCTCCAGAACCTCCCGGAGGTAGACGATCGCTGGATCGGGCCTCGGCACCTCAATCCCAACCGCGGCCTTGCCCGGAATCGGTGCCTGGATCCGGATGCTTCGGGCTTTCATCACAAGCGCGAGATCGTCCGCAAGATTCACGATGCGATTGATTTTCACGCCTGTAGGCGGCTGGACTTCGAATGACGTAATCACAGGCCCCGGGTTCACCTGCTTTACTTTGGCTTCAACACCGAAGCTCTCCAAGCTCCGCTCTACTATCTCCGCACCCTCCAATAGATAGTCCCGGTCGACCTCGTCATGGCCTGCCGGCGCCTCCGGAAGAATGTCCAGATCCGGAAGATTGTAGTCCATATCCCCAACCGGCTGCGCGGGCCGGCCCACGACCGCAGGCGTTTCCCTCTTCTGCGCCTTCGTCACGATACGCGGCTTCGCTGCAGGAGGGGGTGGCACCGGATCCGCGGGCAGCTCGGGTTCCAAGAACTCGGGATCGGCCGGGTCGGACTCTACCGCAGCGTAGGCTTCTTCCTGCTCCCAATCTTCTTTCTCCTCGTCGGCCTCGTAGTAATCGTAATCTTCTTCCTGTTCAAGTTCCTCTGCTGAATCGGCCTCGGCTTTCCGAGCCTCCTTATCCGCCGCTTTCCCTTCTCTCCTAACTTTGCGAGCCTCTGCCCTCTCTCGCCACCACCTAGCAAAGCTGACCCGCCAGCCGGTAACTTGTAGGGCCAGTGACCTGACCCCAGAGACGATGCCCCCCCCAAGTCCTTGAAGGCCACGCATCGTGAAATCAGGAATCTTGGCGATAGGCAGGTCCGTTGCGACCATACCCAGAACAATCAGGAATGTGCCCAGAAAGATCGCTGAGCCGACCTGGCCCAGATAGGGTACTAAGACCTGCGAAGACAGGGTCACACCCAGCCATCCGCCGAGTTGGAAAGCCTGATGCGTTCGTCCGCTCGATGGCACACCCGTGGAGGCGCAGAACAACGTCATCAGGATCAGGATCGCACCGGTCTGCCAGCCTAGCTTTACGACCGGCTTTCTCCGGAACAGATACCAACCCCACGCGAACAATAGTCCAGCTAGGGCGTAGGCACCGACACCGACGACAAACAGAAGTCGGTATGATAGATGAGCGCCGAACCAGCCCGCGAGGTTCTCTGCGAGTTCTGGGGGGCGACTTGAGTTTGGAGGGTCCTCCGGCGAGTGAGATAACAGGCTGACAACGCAAAGCAGCCCGATCGCAAGGAGGAGAACGCCGAATACTTGGACCAGTAGTCCATATCGGCTGTCAGATACTGCACTCTTCGATGACCTAGCCATGTAGTCCAGTCGCCACATCGATCGAAGGGGAGAAGCAGCAGCCGTTGGGGAACGGCTGAAGAAAAAAGATACGACATCAGCGCTTGCTCGTGTAGGTAATTCTCCTATCTGATAGGCTTACAAATCTTTAGCGAAGGTTACGAGCGTCCGGTTCAAATCCACGATTCTGTAGTTGTCCGAGGACTCCATTATCAAGACATAGAGCCCCGGCCACACCGGCATGCCGTTGTCGTCACGATTATCCTAGGTGCCCCCCCAGGCTCCGACCGACCGCCATCCTGTCGGTCAACCGTCTGCATAGACTTCCCCGTCTGTCGAAGACTTGAACGACGACCCCAGCACCTTGCTCTCTCGGCTGAGTCTAGATCGTATCTGCAAACGGATTCGGCTCGGCAACCAGTTTCAAGGATCCGATAAGTAACACTCGATTCTGCCTGCCGGGTGTACCGCCGAGTTCCTGAAAGTACAGCACCCAGTTGCCCAAGGTCGATGACTCATTCGGATCGATTTGTTCAATCGACCTGTCCGTCTTCAGAAACACGGCACCAGAACATTAAGATCAGCCACACACTCGTCATATCATTCCTCTTCTTCTTCGCACGAACCATTCGCCAGCCAGACCGACCACCAGCACAACCAGCGAGTACCGATCGTCCCAGAGGTCAATCTCGTGGATCGACACGTGAGGTTGTGGCGATAGCTTCATTGAGCGCACAAACGCGGAAAGCGAATCGGACTCGAGAAGACGGCCCCCTGATCGCTCGGCCACCTCCTCTAGGAGTGCTACGTTGGTCAACAACTGTTCGAACTCGACGCTGTATCGACCGACC
>DPVD01000290.1:2712-10317 GCA_003526745.1 Candidatus Latescibacterota bacterium | reverse complement strand
AAGTATGCGAGGCAACGGGGCTGCCCCTCATGATCCACCCGAACGACAGCCCGATCACCTTCGCCGGAATGATGGATGAGCTCAGGTCAGGCGACATCGTAACACACTGCTACCACAGAAGCGATACGGGAATCCTGAAGCCCGATGGTGCGCTCCGTCCGGAAGCGGCAAAGGCTCGCGACAAGGGCATACGGTTCGATGTCGGCCACGGCGCGGGCAGCTTCTCCTTCGATGTTGCAGAGAACGCACTCAGACAGGGCTTCGAACCAGGCACCATATCGAGCGACCTTCACAAATACAACGTAAATGGACCCGTCTACAGCCTTCTGGAAACTGTATCGAAGTTCATGCATCTGGGCATGTCGCTCAATCACGCCATCGGAAAAGTCACCAAAGAGCCTGCGCGAGCCATGGGCATGCTCGGCGATATTGGCACTCTCCAGAATGGTGCTGTCGGTGACCTGACACTATTCACCGTCGAAGAGGGTGAGGCAGGATTCAGAGACGCGCACGGGGAAGAACGAACAGGCGATCGTCGACTCAAGCTCGTATCCACCGTCAGAGCCGGAAGGGTCTACGCCCCCGGTGTCTTCGAAGCACACTAAATTTCAGGAAGAACAAATGGCCTACTCGCCGATCGGCGAATCCAAACACGATCTAGACACACCGGCTCTACTGATCGATCTGGACAAGCTGGAAAAGAACATCACGACCATCTCGGACCGATGCAAAACAAGCGGTGTCGACTGGAGACCCCACACAAAGGGGCACAAGAGCCCGGTTATCGCGCAGAAATGCATTCAGGCCGGCGCAATCGGTATCACCTGTGCCAAGCTAGGCGAGGCCGAGGTCATGGCCGCTGCAGGAATCCGTGACATCCTCATCGCGAACCAGGTAGTCGGGAAACAGAAGGTTGCTCGCTTGGTGAACGTTCGTCGACTCTCGGACGTGATGGTGTCGGTCGACGATCCTGCACATCTTGACGAGATCGGCGCAGCGGCGTCAAAGATCGGTGTCAATATTCGTGTAATGATCGAGGTCAACGTCGGGATGAACCGATCGGGCGTGGAACCAGGTGACCCCGTAGCAGCCTTGGCAAAGAAGGCTGCGAAAACCAAAGGAGTCGACTTCGCGGGGATTATGGGCTACGAAGGTCACGCCATGGGAATGCCTGACGACGAGAAGGAGGCGGAGTGCAAGCGATGCGCTGGACTCCTGACCGAATCCGTCACTGCAGTTGAGGACGCCGGACTGACCGTCCCGATCGTCAGCGCAGGCGGCACAGGCACCCTTGCCTATACCCCAGCCCTATCAGGAATCACGGAAATCCAGGCAGGCGGAGGCGTCATGATGGACACCTACTACGCCGACAGACTTGGCGCAAAGGGACTGGATCAGGCACTAACGGTTCTTGCGACTGTCGTCAGCCATCGTGAGCCTGGACGGGCAGTGATCGACGCAGGTCGAAAGACGGTCCACGGAGACTACACGCTTCCTGAGGCACTGGACGAAGGGATCGAAGTTGTTGCCCTAAACGCCGAGCACGGTCACCTAAGGTTGGGTCCGGCGGCACGCGACCTCAAGATCGGAGACAGGGTCGAAATGATCTCGGGATACAGCGACATGACAGTCTTCCTGCACGATGTGATCTACGGAATCCGGGACGACCGCGTCGAGATCGTTCTGGATGTGGCCGCCCGAGGTCGTCTAGCCTAATAGGAAGGAACTTCTTTATTATCTCGACTTTACAAGTCGAAGAATCGAACTTAAACTTCAAGGAAACAAGGCATTAGGCAGAATTCGCTGGAGGATGGCACTGCGGTTGCTCCCATATCCGTCGGTCTCTCCGTCAAGATTTCGGAGAGCACGTCGATACACTGTAAAAGGGACAAACCGTGGAATTCCTCTTTATCTGCTTTCTCCTCCTCTCGGCCTTCGTGCTCTGCGGGCTCTGTCTGCTCGTGATCGAGTATCAGAATGGTCGAACTCGCCGTCTGAACCAGATCTGGTCCGACCGGATGCGCTCTCTCGCCAATCCGTCACCGTCCGTGGTCCAGAAGGGCGACCCCAAAGCAGCCTAGCACACTTAAGGCGCTAGCTGAATGGATCAGATGAATCTAGCCGTCGAGCCGACATCCCTCACGCATACACAGGAGCCTGAATGGACTGTCTCGTAACCGGAGGTGCCGGCTTCATCGGCCACAACCTTGTGCGTTTCTTGCTGGACGAGGGACATCACGTCCGAGTCCTCGACAACTTCTCGACAGGCAAGCGCGAAAACCTCGGCCCATTCCTAAGCAAGATCGAGCTGATTGAGGGAGATCTTCGAAGCTACCACACGGTCCACGAAGCAACACAAGATATAGAGGTAATCTTCCACCAAGGTGCGCTCCCCTCTGTTCCCCGCTCCATAAACGATCCCATCACGACAAACCAAGTCTGCGTCGAGGGAACCCTGAACATCCTCGACTCGGCCAAGAGCAACGATGTCCGTCGCGTCATCTACGCCTCTTCTTCATCGATATACGGCGAGAACCCGGCACTCCCGAAGCAGGAGGACATGACACCGATGCCGATTTCGCCCTATGCTGTGGCCAAGCTTGCCGGTGAGAAATACTGTCAGGTCTTCTCGAGGACCTATGGTCTCGAAACGGTCGGGCTCCGATACTTCAACGTCTTCGGCCTCGGCCAAGACCCAAAATCGCAGTATGCAGCCGTCATGCCGTTATTCATCACCGCATTCCTTGATGGCAGCCGTATCACGATCAACGGTGACGGGCAGCAATCCCGCGACTTCACTTTTGTGGAGAACGTGATTCAAGCAAACTTGAAGGCCGCTGTCGCGCCGAAAGCGGCTGGTGAGGTGTTCAACGTTGCTTGTGGAAACAGCACGAGCCTCAATCAGGTCATCGATCACCTCCGCACGATTACAGAGGTCGACACCGAGGTCGTCCACGGCTCGGATCGAGCTGGTGACATCAAGCACTCGCTGGCTTCGATCGACAAGGCTCGCGAGCTCATGGGTTACAATCCGGCCGTCTCTGTCGAATCTGGCCTGCGTATGAGTGTTGAGTGGTACCGTGCAGCCCGAAAGGGACCTTCCACCCAATAGCCTGTCTCAAAGATTACTCGAGCCCCTGTCCGGATGACGGTCAGGGGCTCTTCCTTTTGACTGACGGCAGTCTCCAGACCTAACATCATCAGGAGCTTTGTCAGTGTGTGGGCAAACGGATCCCTGCGCTAAGGAGTATTCCATGTCCAGTATCGTCTCGGAAACGACCATCGTGGGTGACGACACAACCATCGGCCACTTTGCCGTGATCGGAAAAAACGTCAGGATCGGCTCCGGATGCCAGATTGGGCATCACGTGGTTATCCATGACGACACAATCCTCGGAGATAACTGTGTCATCGACGACCATGCAGTAGTGGGAAAGCGTCCCCTCAGATCTCGACCAATGGCCATTCAGCCCGGTGATGACCTCGACCCGCTCGTGCTGGCCGAAGGAGTTGTAATCGGCACCGGAGCAATAGTATTCAGAGGGTCTCAGATCGGCGAGGACAGCCTTGTCGCCGATCTTGCTTCCGTTCGCGAACAATCGGTAATCGGCACGCGAAGCATTGTCGGTCGAGGTGTCGCCGTCGAAAATCGGGTTCTGATCGGCGACCGGGTCAAGATCGAGGCGGGTGCGTTTGTGTGTGCTTTCACCGAGATCGCCGACGACTGCTTTGTGGCTCCAGAAGTCGCGCTCACGAATGACAACTACCTGGGTCGAACCGAAGAGCGAAAGAAGAACTATAAGGGGACGACAATCGAACGAGGCGGCCGGGTGGGAGCAAATGCGACTGTCCTGCCAGGGAAAACCATACACAGTGACGGTGTCGCCGCCGCCGGAGCGACTGTGACGAAAGACATCCCTGCTGGCGAGATCCGGTCCGGTATCCAAGCCACACGCTTGAAAGACGTGCCACCGGAGCAACGACTTCCTTAGGGATAGTCGTCCTAGTATGCCCTCGACTCGACCCTCTCGTGTTTGCACACGAGAACAGGATTTACGGTCCAATCAGCTCGGCAATGAAGACGGGTGCATCCGAGCGAGATATCCGGACCATCGATCAGAACCCTCACACCTATACCCTCTCCGATCTCAGTCACATCGACTGGTATGATACCCCAAGGCTGAGGGCACAGCTCACTGAGTCCCTCCTACCTAATATCCCTGCGGAAACGCTCGACCTTTCTCTGACCACTATCGGCGCTCAAGATCATCCCGGAAGTCGCTGATCAGGGTATCCACATCCGGGGGAAGATTCGCCCCGCTGGTGGGCACAGTTTTTCCCTCTTCAATACCTGACCGAATCACCGACATGACTTCAAGTCATTAATAAATAACTATTTATATTATTCGCATTGACTCGACATGTATGAGGTATAAGCTTTGCTACCCTACTCGGGTCGATAGACACGAAAATCGCTAATCAAACCCTTGGAAATGCCGATGGCATGAGAGGGGCGGGACTCGTTCGAAGAGCAAGTGAATCGTATGAAAAAGGCATTGATCACAGGCATAACGGGCCAAGACGGGTCATACCTGGCTGAGCTGCTTCTTGAGAAGGGCTACGAGGTTCACGGAATCATCCGTCGAGCTAGCACCTTCAACACGGGACGCATCGATCACCTGTATCAGGATCCACACATCATCGAGAACCGTTTGTTCCTCCACTATGGCGACATTGCAGACTCGACGAATTTAGTCAGGATTCTGTCGAATGTCGGGCCGAACGAGGTATACAACCTTGCAGCCCAGAGCCACGTCCGTGTCAGCTTTGACATCCCTGAATACACAGGTAATGTAACAGCACTCAGTACCGTCAGATTGCTCGAAGCCATCCGTGAAACCGGTGTCGACACCCGTTTCTACCAAGCCAGCAGCAGCGAGATGTTCGGACGCGTGGTCGAGGTCCCACAATCGGAGTCCACGCCCTTTTACCCCAGAAGCCCATATGGTTGCGCGAAGCTCTATGCGCACTGGGTCACCGTAAACTACCGCGAGAGTTACGATCTCTTCGCCTGCAGCGGCATCCTATTCAATCACGAATCGCCGCGTCGTGGTGAGACCTTCGTCACTAGGAAAATCGCGCGAGCAGCAGCTCGTATTGCCTCTGGACTCCAAGAGGACCTCTATCTCGGTAACCTGGATGCCAAGCGAGACTGGGGCTACGCCAAAGAGTATGTCGAAGCGATGTGGAAAATGCTCCAGCAGGATCAGCCTGAGGACTACGTCATCGCGACCGGTGAAACGCACTCCGTCAGGGAATTCCTCGAAATCGCATTCTCGCGAGTCGGACTTGATTGGGAAGGCTATGTCAAGGTCGATCCCCACTACTATAGACCTGCTGAAGTCGACCTTCTGATCGGCGATGCATCGAAGGCACGAGATGAACTCGGCTGGGTACCGGAGATGGCCTTCAAGGAACTGGTTGAAATGATGGTCGATGCGGAGATGGAGAGCATAGAGAACCCGCGGACAGCAGACTACGAGGCCCGTGATGAGATTCTGGTCCGATAGACGGGTCATCGTTACGGGCGGAAACGGCTTCCTCGGTTCCTACGTCGTCGACTCTCTGAGAGAGCGAGGCTGTCGAGAGATCATCATACCAAGGAGCAGCGAGTTCGACCTCCGTCAGCAGGAAGATGTCATAAGGCTCTACGGCGAATATTCGGCGGACATCGTGTTTCATCTAGCAGCGGCCGTCGGTGGGATCGGCGCCAATCGTGAACACCCGGGTTCGTTCTTCTACGACAACCTGATGATGGGTGTACAGCTGATGGAGTATGCACGTCAGTTCGGTATCCCGAAGTTCGTGGCCATCGGCACGATCTGTGCATATCCGAAGTTCACACCCGTTCCGTTTCGTGAAGAGGACCTCTGGGCGGGTTACCCCGAAGAGACTAACGCCCCATACGGTCTGGCGAAAAAGATGCTGCTCGTGCAATCCGAGGCTTATCGCCAGGAGTATGGATACAACAGTATCAACCTCCTACCCGTGAACCTCTATGGTCCGGGCGACAACTTCGACCTAGAAACCTCTCACGTCATCCCTGCCATAATCCGAAAATGTCTCGAAGCCCGATTAAGAGGCGATCAAAGCATCCGGCTGTGGGGCGACGGTTCTCCGACACGTGAATTCCTGTATGCAGATGACGCGGCTGAGGGCATCCTGATGGCTGCTGAGCACCACAACTCGTCCGAACCAGTCAACCTTGGAAGCGGTCACGAGATCTCGATTCGAGAGCTTGCAGAAGAGATTCGAAACCTGACTGATTACGACGGTAAAATCGTTTGGAACACGGATAAGCCAAACGGTCAGCCGCGTCGCTGTCTGGAAACAACGCGTGCACGCGATCGATTCGGGTTCGAAGCGACGACTTCCCTGCCGGAGGGTCTCCACCATACGATAAACTGGTATGTCGAGTCCAGAAGAAACAGTCCATCGATCGAGCTGAACGCGGCAGACTGATTCACCAGAGCCATCCACCCCGCTGGTATAGGCCAGTCCACGATGCATCATAGACTGGCCAGTTCCCCAACCTACGCATCAAGACGGAGCACGCATGAAAGCGCGGCTTGACACTCCCGTTAAAGCTAAAGCGATAAGTCATCCTGGAACAGAACAGCGTATCCGGGGATATGACGACCTCTCCGCAGTCCGAACTCGATTTCGAAAACGGAACGCCTATTACCACAGTGAAATCGAGCAGCGATACCGTTTCGTGATCCCTTCTGGATCGAAAGTGCTCGAAATCGGCTGCGCTACAGGCGATCTCCTTGCTGCTCTAGAACCATCGCGTGGCGTCGGTATCGACTTCAGCCCAGGCATGCTCGACCAGGCCCGGTCCCGTCATCCCCACCTAGAGTTCATCCAGATGAACGCCGAAAAGCTCGAACTGGATGAGACCTTCGACTACGTCGTGATTTCCGGACTCCTCGGTGACCTCAAGGATATTCAGGCATTCTTCTCTAAGCTGCGCAAGGTTACCCGACCCGACACACGGATCGTCATCGACTACTACAACCATCTCTGGGAGCCCCTCATCCACTTCGCGGAGTGGATCGGCCTGCGGATGCCAACACGCATCCAGAACTGGCTGCCCCTCTCAGACATCGAGAACCTGCTTTATCTGAACGACTTCGAGGTAGTAAAGCAGAATTACGTGATGCTGCTTCCCAAGGTCATTCCTCCATTCACGACGCTGATGAACAGGTTCGTGGCTCGGCTCCCAGGCCTGCGTAGGCTCTGTCTTGTCACGATGATCGTTGCGAAAGAGCGTGGCTGGTTGCGGAACGCGGACGACTACAGCACGACCGTCGTCATTCCGACAAAGGACGAGCGTGGTACCGTCGAGGAAGCAGTCATTCGGACACCCCAGATGGGTCACCACACAGAAATCATTTTTGTGGACGGTAACTCGTCGGATGGTACGCCTGAGGAGATCGAGCGGGTCATTGCGGCCTACCCAGACCGCAACATCAAGTACATCCCTCAGGGTAATGGGATCGGCAAGGGTGATGCGGTACGAAAGGGATTCGCTGCAGCAACCGG
>DPVD01000290.1:0-2341 GCA_003526745.1 Candidatus Latescibacterota bacterium | reverse complement strand
TTCTCCGCCCTCATCGAGGGTAAGGGTGAGTTCATCAACGGAACGCGCCTTGTTTACCAGATGGACAAGCAGGCGATGCGATTCCTGAACTTCCTCGGGAACAAGTTCTTCAGCATGGCCTTTACCTGGCTCCTCGACCAGCGACTCAGGGACACCCTGTGCGGAACAAAGGTTCTGTTCCGACGGGACTACGAGAAGATCACCGCTGGCCGGAGTTTCTTCGGAGACTTTGACCCCTTTGGGGACTTCGACCTGCTCTTCGGCGCTGCCAAACAGCACTTGAAGATTGTCGAAGTACCCATCCGGTATCGGGAGCGCACATACGGCGAAACCAGCATCAGCAGGTTTACCCACGGTTGGCTTCTACTCAAGATGGTCCTATTCGCAAGCAAAAAACTCAAATTCGTGTAAGAGAGTATCGTGAACGCAACAGTCACACAGACATTACGTAATCAGCACGAAGTTTATCACGGGCAGAAGATCGCCGAAAACGCTGAGGATATCTGGGGGTGGGAAAAACCAACGGGACCGCACCGTCTAGAACGACGAACGGGCTACCTAATCGAGCGTGGCGACCTGACACCGGAGAAACTGGTCTTGGAGATTGGTTGCGGTACAGGTGTTATCACGACCTATCTCGATCGATCCGGATCTCGCATCACGGGGATCGACATCTCAGAGGATCTTCTCAGCCAGGCCGAAGCCAAGTCGTGGTCAGATCGCGTCGACTTTCAAATGGGGAATGCAGAGCATCTCCACTTCGAGGATGAGACATTCGACTCTATCGTCGGGAGTTCCGTGTTGCACCACCTCGACATTGAGAAATCGCTGGCCGAGATCCGACGTGTGCTCAAGCCTGGTGGGCGAATGGCGTTTTCGGAACCGAACATGATTAATCCGCACATCTTCCTACAGAAACATATTCCCTGGTTCAAAAAGCTCGCAGGCGATTCTCCTGACGAGACCGCATTTGTCCGGTGGCAGTTTGCAAACGCACTTCGACAAGCAGGCTTCAAGGACGTTCAGACTCTCCCCTACGACTTCCTACATCCCCTCGTCCCTCGCCCCCTGATCGGCGCAGTAGCCGGTTTGGGGTCAGTCATTGAGCGGATCCCTGGTCTCCGTGAAATTGCAGGGTCCCTGATCGTATCCGCAAGAAAGCCGCAGACATGAGCCCCTTTAAAACGCTATCGCGATCAACGATTGCAACCCTGACAGCAATCCTGCTTCTTGCCGCTGGCCTCAGGTTTTACGAGATCGATCAACGCGGACTCTTCGCTTACGATGAGGGCTGGTTTCTTCTGGAAGCCAAGACTCTCTACGACACGATAGACTACACCTGGCAAAAGGCGACTGGACAAGACCCGGGTGTCCCGCTTCGCGACTACCTGAAGGAAAGGGGCACCGTCCCGGTCACGACGTTCAAGCCCGGCCATACGGTATTGATCCTTGTAGGGTATCTGATTGTCGGCGTGAGCGATCTGGCGAGCCTGGGGGTCTCAGCTCTGACGGGCACACTGACCGTCCTCCTGGTCTATGGATTCTCGTCACGCGCTTTCGGCCGAAAAGCAGGTCTACTGGCGGCTCTTGTCCTGGCTATTAGCCCCTTCCACATTGGCTACTCTCGTGCCGGGTATGCTCAGGCCAACGGTCTCTTTTTCATCTCTCTTGGACTTTATCTCTGGTATGCACACATCCAAGACGGGTCTTCACGGTGGCGACTTCTCCTCGCGGGAATCGCGACCGGATATGGCTTTACCTGCCATTTCAACCTCTTCCTCATGCCGCCGCTGTTCCTGTTCTTTCACCTGCTTTGTTCGTGGTCCAGCACACTGATGGATCGAGCCCGCTCGACGGCCTTATTCGGCGTCGGTATGGCACTGCCACCCACTCTTTTCGAGTTGCCGGCGCACATACTTCGCTTCGCAGGCCTTCTTCCTGAAGGTCAGTGGACCTATGTCGAGCAGTTCCTGTATCGCGGGAGCCTCGCGGGTAACCTCCGGTTCTCCCTGGACGGGGCGCACGCCCTCCTAGACAAGCTGGTATATTCCGAAGGCGTGGTGGTCTGCGCCGCTCTGCTTCTCGCCGCTATCGGTATTGCGGCGAACTATCGTTCGATTTCTCGTGAACAGGTCATCGTTTCGCTGCTTTTCATCGCTCCTGCGCTCCCCTGGTCGACCCTCAGCATCGGACTTCCCCCACTCTACAGGACATTCGCAGTCCTGAGCCTTCCGGTCGCGATCCTAGCAGGTTACGGGCTCTCACAAGTCGCAGTCTGGGTACCAAACCGCAGAGTCGTCGCCGCAGTCGCCGCAATCTTGCTGGTCACCGGATGGTTCCA
>DPVD01000133.1:0-10559 GCA_003526745.1 Candidatus Latescibacterota bacterium | reverse complement strand
CAGCTGAGCCATCCTGCTTGTCCAGAACGGGCAGGTTGTCGCGCGGAATACCGATGATGTGACCCCCGTAATGCTCGGCCAGATCCCGCACGGCCACAAATGCAGATCGCGCGTCTGCGGGTGCGTAGAACCGGTGCAGATACGGAAGATACCCCATCGCCAGTGTGATCCAGTCGAGACTCCACCCCGAAAAGTGATCTCGTCCCGTGCAGGCACCCACGTGGGACAGATGCATCGTCACGTTGAGACCTTCGTTCGCCCCGTCCAGGTTGCGCTGATACCGCCAGAGTTCGAACCCTTCCCGGGCAATCCCCTCGAAGAACGCAGCAAAAGTTGCAAACACAGAAACCTGAGGCTCCGTGCTGCTCATTGCGATCCCGTTCGCCATCAGCGACGACGCCTGCTCCATTATCCCCATTTCGAACTTGTGGTAGTCGTCGACGAGTGCCTTGGCTTTGTCAAGCTTGGTCGATGGATCTAGATCGCAGGACACGCTGAAGAACCTGGCGGGATGCGTTTCCGCGATCACTGCATACCCAAGTTGAGAACCGTTTCGTGCTGACACGGATTCACCCGGTTCGGGCAGGCTAACCGCGGCCAGCTTGTCTACAGGAATCTCGAGGTTCTTGCTTCCCGGCTTAGGCCTTGCAACTGTCGAGTGGCTCATCTTCCCATTCGACCAAGCGTTATTGAGCGCGCCAATCTCTCCTTCGATCTCGGCAAACATCGGGTTCGACAAGACATCGTCGAGGTTTCGTCCTTTCATGTGCCCATCGTGGTGCCCCTCTCCCCCGGGCAGGTCGTTCACGTGGAACAGGCACTCCAACATCGGGCCAAGGTCTCGATAGCTCATCAGGGATCCGGGTACCCAGACCTTCGCGTCCAGAGCGACACCGTGCTCGCCGGCAAACGCTTCGAGCTCGCCGCTCACGCCTATCGAATGACCGAAGTCCGCAAGCGTCACACCCTCTTCCCCTGTCGGATAGATCATCACGGGTTTCCCGCCACGAGCACTCGAGGCCGCTTCACGATACGCGTCGAACAGGGCCGATTGATCGTGTAGAGACGCAACCTCAAGAATGTCTACGCCCATAGCCGAGACTAAGATACGGGGATCTTTGTCCACAACATTCGCCGTCGTCTCCGAAAGCTGGATCCCGTTCCGATTCATCACGAACACGATTGGGGCGCCGTGAAGATCCGCACCCATGAACCCGTTGAGAGCCTGCCCTGAAACCCATCCCGCATCACCACAGTGACAGAAAACGAGCCCATCATCACCGTGATGTGCTCGCAAACCAAGGGCCAGGCCGACAGCTACGGGAACCATCACACCGAGACGGCCTCCGCTCAACTCCGTTCCGCCCGGAACCCAGGAAACGTGTCCGGTGATGTCCAGACCACGACGGAACTGATCGATCACTAATTGAGGATCGAGGTAGCCCCAAGTCGCCAGCGTTGAGAAGTATCCGATACTCGTGTGCGCGTGTTCGATCGTGTAGCGAACAGCATCGCTACCGGAGGCGGCGAGGGTCATGCTCAACGATGGAATCAGCTCCAGACCACCACCGAGATGGTCAAGCTCCCCAATCTCGGCCAGTGAGGCCAGAGAACCGAGTGCCGTCTTGGCGGCATCCTTCTCCAGTGCCCGCAGAAGGTGGACATCGGACTCCGTCAGACCGTTGTCTGAACGCAGATCCAGCTGGAAATCGATCACCTCGGAAGTCACAGACGAACGCATATACCGTGATCCTTCGATCAGTTCACGGTTTCGGTTATGCTGCCGCTCCAAGGCCTCTTGCGCGTTCTGCATCGAGTTCCTCCGTCCCGTCCAAACCGGTGTAAAAACTGTCGGCGTGTAGGGAACTAAAATACATGTTTGTGTTTAAAAGGCCAGACGAATCAAGCGGAATCCGCCATCTGGACGGGCTTTCTGGACAATTCTCTGGTTCGGTTTCGGGCGTTGTGGTATTTTTCGGATCCACCTGCAGAGCATACCCCACCGGAAGGGAATCAGCATGCCTGACACCGCCGTCGCCGCCCAGATATATACCCTCAGAGAGTTCACCAAGACACCGCGGGCCATCGCAAGCTCTCTCAAGCGAGTCGCCGAGATCGGGTACAAGGCCGTCCAGCTTTCAGGACTCGGTCCGATCGACCCCAAGGAGGTCAAGACGATCTGCGATGGCGAAGGTCTCGAGATCTGCGCAACCCACGTCGGGTACGACCGGCTGCGTAACGAAACATCAGCCGTCATCGACGAGCATCATCTTTGGGAGTGTAAATACCCCGCTATCGGCGGACTGCCTCCGGCATACCGAGAGAATGGTGCCGAAGGATACGTGACCTTCGCGAAAGAAGCATCGCAGGTCGCCAGAACGCTGTCCGATGCCGGTCTAACCTTCGGTTACCACAACCACAGCTTCGAACTCGAGAAGTTCAACGGTCGGACGGCGCTCCAGATCCTCCTTGAACAGAGTGACAGCGAAGTCTTCCAGTTTGAGATCGATGTCTACTGGATCCAGCACGGCGGGGCCGACCCGGCGGAATGGATCCGGAAAGTGAAGGGGCGTAGCGATCTGGTCCACCTCAAGGACATGGAAATGAAAGGCCGTGAGCAGCTGTTCTCCGAGGTCGGAGAAGGCAACCTAAACTGGCCGTCGATTCTCGATGCCTGCCGGGAGGCGGGGACACGTTGGTATATCGTCGAACAGGACCGCTGTCAGCGCGACCCCTTCGAAAGCCTCGGCATAAGTCTGAAAAACCTGGCCGACATGGGACTCTTCTGATTTATGGTTTCGCTTTCCGGGTCACACATCGAGCAAGGCTAAGAGATCTGTTGGATCGAGACGTTCGGCAAACACGAAATCGTCGTCTTCGTCCACTCTACTCGGTCTCCACTTCGGGGGTCGAGATATCAGCTACCTCGACTTCGAATTCAGCACGGTTTGTGCCTGCTATCGCCCACAACACGCTTCAGGAGACACCATGCCTTACGAAGATCATATCGCGGAAGCCAGGGATGCCGTCACTTGCGCCGTCCTCACGATCAGCGACACCCGGACGGAGGAGGACGACAAGAGCGGAAAAATCATCCAAGAACTTCTCAAAGACGGAGGCCATTCTGTCGGTCACTATGCCGTCGTCAAAGACGAGGCCAACCAGATCCGTGAGCTTATCAACAACCTCGCCGAAAAGGGTGAGTGTCACGTCATCCTCACAAACGGCGGCACCGGTATCGCCGCCCGCGACACGACCTACGAAGCCGTCACATCCCTCCTAGAAAAACGTCTAGACGGGTTTGGAGAGGTCTTCCGGTTTCTAAGCTGGGAGGACATCGGATCGGGTGCAATGCTTTCACGCGCCGTTGCGGGCGTCTACAAAGACACCATGATTTTCTGCATGCCCGGTTCCTCTGGCGCTGTGAAGCTTGCGATGGAGAAATTGATCGTACCGGAGCTTTCGCATCTCGTATGGGAGATCTGGAGGCAAAAAGGCTGAGCGGTAGGGCAGTGGGGCGGCTGCAACCATTTCCAGTCGATCCCATATGTCAGTCCTACTTTGAGGTCGCTCCGGACATTCACACCGGTAACACAGACGCCCCGGATCTTGTCCAGACGATAAACGAAATTATTCTGCCGGCCCGTCAGGCTGAACTCTCCTACAAGCGGAAAGTTCTAGGTGTTGTAGTTCTCGTTCGGAATCACCTTGCGATCGGACAGTCCGAAGAGCGCTTCAATCTTAGAGCGGAAACGGCAGCCCTGTTTTAGCAGGATACTTTAGTTCAGTATCACTTCCGCACCGCAGTCATTCTGGTCGTCACCAAAGCCGCGCTATCCACGGATAACGAACTGTGCCACCCACCGTTTCAGGAAGTGTCGCTCGAACCCGGCGTTGAATCTCGCCTTGTTATTGGCCGTCCCCCGCTACCCTTCGTGAAGGCGCTCTCAAATCCCGCCAAGACAAACGGATCGACCTTCAGGTTAGTCATACAAGGTCAGTGCCTGAGATCACCCGACTCTCAGTCCACCACTGCTACCTATGTCCAGAATATCATCTCCCAAATCGTTTGCGTGACCCATCCGGAACTTGTGCACCTGACCTCCAGCAGTTGTGTTGGCTGGAATGAGGAGCTGATAGAAGGAATTGGGACAAATGATGACTTCCAGGATTCTATCTGAGCGACTAGCACGAATATGAACCTACGGAGACCTGCGTGCATCACCCGATTAGGTTTCGGTCCAAAACGAGAAAAGCCCCGGTCTTTCGACCGGGGCTCTCCCATTGTTGCTATTTCGAACTAATCTAGAAGCCGTAACCAACCGTCAGACGGATCGGGTTCTCATTGAACTCGGCCGCTTCGGAGAAGGAAACGTCAACGTTTAAATTCTGACCGCCAATATTGTGCTTAAGACCCGCACCTATGCTCCATGATTCGGAGTCGTGACGCGTCTTGTAGCCCGCACGGAGGGCCAGAGTATTGTTGATCCATGCTTCAGCGCCAAGATAGTAGCGCGCCGCATAGTCGGTAAAGAACGCCTGTTCAACAGAAGCGGTCACAGAAAGTGGATCACCTATATTTCCGATAATCTCACCTGCACCAGCAATGTAAAACACCGTGGGAATTCGTGCTTTCTGTGCAACTACTTCCTTGTCCGAACCGAGATTTCGGAGACTCATCGCGAGGCGAGTGCTTCGGTACCCCGTGAAGAATACAGTTCCGAAATTAAGATCAACTGTCGAGAAATCGACGAGATCTAAATCTTCTTTGACCCAACGTAGCTGGCCGCCGAAAGATAGTTTGTCCGTCAATTGCTTCGCGATTGTGATTCCAATAGCGAGGTCGCTGGCTCGGGCCATGCGGCCCGTACCTGCGGGATTCTGCGATGTTCTCTCCTCGAACTCTTCGGTCTGGAATTGAATGGCGCTCACACCAAAAGTCGCGACATTCGTCTTAACAGCAAACGCGAAGGTTCCGATAGTTGAACCCACTATCCATTTCGTGTAACTGGCTGCAACTGCCCTTTCAGTCTCAAGCTGCGTGATGCCAGCGGGATTGTAAAAGAGCGAGGAGACATCGTTCCCAACTGCACTGTATGCATCTCCCATGGCAACGGCACGGGCATTCGTCGTCAATTTGACGAAGCCATAAGATGTCGTCGTCAGACGTGCATTTGTGATCAGGTCGCTCTCCGGAGATTCGCGAACCCGATCAACCGGAAACGGACCCAGGTCTTGCGCATTTGCTACACCCGTGCCCAATACACTGGCAGTCAAGGCGACAGCAAAAAACCTCTTAAACATATCGTTTCTCCTTAGAAATCCGATTCATTCGGTGAACGCCATTACTTGATGATCAGGAAAGTTCCGGTCTGCTCCTGATTCTGTGATTCAGGCATGAGCGAGGTGACTTTCCAGAAATAGATTCCCGGGAAGACCGCCTGACCGAAGTTCGATGGACGACCTTCGGTAAACTGGAACCAGGTGACCTCGCCCTTTGTGAGATCATCATTGAATTGCGTCCATACCCGCTGTCCAGTCACGTCATAAATATCGATCTGGCAACGAGCGGGTAGGTTGATGAATCGAACATTCTGCTGGCCCTGATACGAATGGTTTGGGCTATCGATTTTATACGGATTCGGAACGATAGCGACCTTTTCCTCGAAGCGATTGAACAAAGGATCAGAAGGCACCACTGGGACAACACCCGTACGTCGACCCATTTGGGCAGATCCTGTTGGACCAGGCGCACTCTCGAACGACCGAACAGCACCCGTACCTTTCCAATCATCGTGACCGGAATCATATGTTCGGATGTAATAGTAGTTCGGGAATCCAGCCTTAGAATCGCTGTCTGTGTATGTATACATCCCTGCCACTTCATTACCTGCCGCTGCATCATCACCACCGATGTCGGAACGAGTCCGAAGCGGAATACCCTGAGGATACGCTGAACTCTTTACAGATGTAAAGACACCGCTAGCGTTATAGGTGATACCTGCTGGCAAATTGCCCGCTTTTGCGTCTGCAATGGTAAAGTCAGCTAACATCTCAAATGGGCCTTCTGTTTCAATCGAAGACTTGTAGACTCGGTAGCCAACTATGTCCTGCGCTTCAGCGCCCGTATAATCGGGATCTGCGGAATCCTCACCAACGGCTGGCCAGCGTATCACATTCTGACCTGAAAGGTTCGAATCAAACGCGCCGCGAATCGATGGCGGTTGGTTCGGGATATCATATCCCCAGTTGTAGACCTGGATAGCACGCTCGAAGTGATCGAACATGATATCTTCGGCCAAAGGGATCTCAGGCTGACGCTCTGCAAACGTCGTTGGTGCCACACCCTTGCCATTATAGAGGTTCTGATAGGCAAACAGGAACGGGCGACCAAACTTGGTGTGATCTGAGTACTTTGCCAGGTCACCTGGATGACCGCCGGCATATGCAATCACGAACTTAGCTTTCTCACCAGGAGCCAAGTCCCACGGGCCAACAGTCATATAGTTCGTGAACATGTCGTTTGCTGTTGGTTCCGCTTTGTGGCCGTTTGCCGTCAACGCATCATAGATCGCGCTGTCGCTGTCCTTACCAGGATCAGGCTGCGTGAACTCGCCGTGCGTCGTAAACTGCCAGATTGACGTTGAGGCTGGCTGCAGCACCGACTCGTCTTGTGCTGTTGCCGGGTTGTCCTTCGGTGCGACATATGCCTCGCCATCAAGTCCTCCATACGTGTTGAAAGGAGGGAAGGCATCAACAAGCCCCACACCGAAATACGTAGGATGGTTCATGAAGCCTTCGTTCAACCATACCTGGTCTGTCTGAATACGACGTCCCCCGAGTTTCATATCCCAAGGACCGCCCCAGTCATTGTGAGGCCACGCCGCCTTCTGCTGGTCACCGTCGTGGTTGTAAATCATTCCGTGACCCTGAGCAGCAAGGTCAGCACCCCGTTGGCTACCAGCAGGCTTTGTTGCACCAAGCGGTGCCGTACCGTCCAAGTAGTTCGGTGCCAGCGTTGAACGTGTCCAGTCATCAGCCGCTAGACGATCGCCGCTGAGCGCGTGCCACCAGACTGCACCTTGATACCAGCTATCCTCAGACGCGTGGAGGAACCGGTTTTTCACGGCGACATAAATGTCAGTCTGCGTTGCTGCCCCAACATTCTCCAGTACAGTTTCCTGGATCAGGAAATCGTTGTAGTCATTATGGCCGAACTGAGCCCAACGACGTGTCCATTGAATGTCGTTCAAAGAAGACACCGCCTTCTGGATGCCAACGACATCCGGAAAATCATCTTCCGAAAGACCACTGGCCCAAGCGGGTTCACTTAGTTGAGCAAATTCACCAGCTGCAACGCGGTCTGAGAACGGTGTTGCATCCTTGTAGGCGTTCCAGTGGTAATTCCAAATTATTGCCGGGTGGCTATCTGGAGGGTTCTGCCCATCTATTTGGCCTTTCGTCGGCCAGTAATTTGTGACCACACCGGCGAGGGCCGGTCCATCTGTCCACACCGTGCGCCCGCCACTCGAACTACGCAGCGACAACGCCCAATTGTGATGATGCGCAGCACCTAGATAGGCTTCCGGATAAGTCGAAGGGTCGTGTGCAAGACCCGTGATATCTGGTGGCTCTATGTTCGTTCCGCCGTAAGCAATTTTGACGTCTCCACCCGTCCGGCTCATAACCCATATGCCATCACCGGCGCTGTGGATTTTATGGTTCCAACCGGAACGGACCCAACCACCCGAGTATACTTTAAGGTTACGGGCAGACGGGTATGAAAAACCGTGTGGCTCCTGCTTCTTACCATTGTCACGGTGACCGCCCCACCCCTTGTTCAGGATCGACTGCGCGATCGAGCCGCGATGCAACGTTCGATATGACTGGGACCACTGGGCTGCCGTTTTCGTAACGAAGCCGGTCAATACAAGACCAACTACTGAAAACAGCCCAGAGACCCAAAACAGAGACTTACGAAACTTCATGAGTTCAACTCCCGTTTGAAGTGAGAGCAAGATGGCCATCACCAGAGAAAGTCGCACCTGCTTTACCATCGACTGCCCCTCTTGCAATGTTACTCACCCTCTTCTTCCTCAAGTTTGGGCAGGGTGTTGAGAGGTAATCCTTCTATGTCCCAACACACACCAAAGCTTCCTGCATAATCAAGCAACGGCTTAACCTGAAAATACTAGAACTTTAGACGGAGACTGAAGTTCAGTTCACGCGGACGATCCAAGTAATTCGATATATCGTTGACCTCGCCGTATGCGCGATAATCAGCACTGGTCGGCTCAAGACCCGTTATACCGTATTGCTGCCAACGGATCTGGTCCATATCGACATCAAGATCATCGAATGGTCCAGAGGATGCCGGAGTCGCCCGCGGATCCTGTTGGTTGAAGAGGTTATATACCTCTACAGCCAGCGTCACCTGTGAACCCGCACCTCCACCTACCTGTTTTTCGGCATTCAGATCCACACGCGTGTGCATTGGACCATACTCGAAGGAATCGATACCCTTCGCTAGTCCGGTAAATTCAAACCGCGTTCCCGTAAAGATCCGGTAAACCAAGTTTGCTCGGAGGTTACCAAGCGCCTGTCCGCCCCAAGGGCCAAACTCGGCCGGAGTCGCAAACAGGAATGTCATGCTACCAAAGGCACGTCGGTCTCGATTGAGTGGCGTTCGCTCACCAGTTTCCTGGTTGTGCCAAACCAACAACGTACCTTCTCCAGTGCCCGGATGGTTGGGATTCGAATTGATACGTGTCCAGTAGGCAGCATCGTCGCTGTCATAGTCACGGGTGTCCAGTTGTCCATCAAACCTAGGGAAACCCGTAGCGGAATAATGCGACAGCCAAGGTATCCAGGCTTGGGAGCTACGTCTCTGGATCCCAGAGTCCGTGTTCCGGATCTGCTTGTTTGCCTCCTTAGCCCACTTGAGCTTGTCATCGGCACCCGGCATAACTGGAATCTCGGCACCCGTCGTCGGGTCAATCGAGTGGGATTGCCAGTAGTGACCGTTCATCACGAAGACCGAATCAGGGAATACATCTCGGCGATGTGCCGAATTTGATCCTTGGTCAGCCCACTGCAGATTGTAACCGAGATTGAATGCGAACATGTCCGAGAACTGCTTACGCAAACTCAGTTCAAATCCGCGAGTATCCCGCCAGTTACCATACGCGAAGCCTTGCTGGCCGGCAACGTAACCCGGAGCAGCTGGATCACGCCATTGCTGCGAAGCACTCTTCAGTTGGTGGCCAGCACTCTTGTAATATGTTGTTAGACCGAGCACGTAATTGGACACAAAGTTCCAATCCAAACCAAGCTCGAAATTAACCGTCTCCTCCGGCGGGAGATTGACATTGTGGTGGCGTCCTGAGTTGTCGTTGAAAGCATTCCAACGTTCACCAGTGTCAATCGTGCCGTTACCGTTGAGATCCGAATCATTGGCAGCCTGAGACTTCCACTCGTTTCGGTAAAGCATCTCAAAGTTCGGCATCTGAGTGAATTTGCCGTAGAAGAACCGAATCAGAGACTTTGACGTGATTGGGTGAGAGACACCCACACGTGGGCTGACTGCCGCGATCCTGTTGCCCTCGACAGTGGGAGCATTCTTGTTCCTGGTCATGCTCTTCCACATTGGAGACTTGGCGCCGTAGTATGCATCGACGTCCGTCGTCAGTTCCTTCGTGTAGAGCGCGTCTGCCCGGATTCCGGCGTTCACGATCATTCCCTCAAACTCGATCTTGTCCTGCAAATAGAGACCGACTTCGATAGGGTTCACGCCTGTGTTTGCCCCACCAGGTAGAAAGTCTGTGTCGCTGTAGGTTTTCGAATACCAGCGAACCTCGCGGCTCGAAGGACCGGCAGACTCGTAATCCTGATTCCAGTTGTTATACCGTGTAACCTCGATACCAGTTTTGACAAAGTTCTGCTTGTTGATCTGGCTGGACAGGTCAGCCTTCAGGATCAGACGCTCACGGTTAAAGCGTTGCCAGTCGACGACTTCACGGAAAACCGTGTAGAATCCCGACACATCCTTGACCGGATTGCCCGTTATAGTTGTTTCCGGGCTAGCTGCTCCGCCACCCGTCGGCAAGCCAGTCGTGTCGCGGGTTGACTTCGACAGCGACAGGCGCAGTTCGTAAAACGTCTTTGGAGAAAGAGAATGCGTCAGACTACCAAAAAGAAGTTGATCTACGTCTTCCTGCATTCCAGCCGGGTTTGGATTAACAAGGAAAAGGTTCTTCCCGTCGTTCCGAAGATCGAGGATGCCACCCTCAGTCGGCCCCCTGCTGTTTGTCTCGCGTTTGTCGTAAAAACCGCCCGCGCGAACTTTAACAGTAGGCGAAGCGCTATACGACAGCTTTAGATTCGTGTTCGTATTGTAGGGCGTTGTCAAATTGGGCCCAGGAAGAACACGCGCCTGGCGCTTGTATTTGCTACTGACAAAGAATGTCAGGCTCTCTGACAATGGCCCACCAAGATTCCCCTCGACAAAGTGACCGGAGGGGCCCGTATAGTCTATCCGCTGGTGTGCCGGGACCGTGCTT
>DPVD01000188.1:0-3904 GCA_003526745.1 Candidatus Latescibacterota bacterium | reverse complement strand
TCAGATCTGTGGCGCCCCCGCCTCCACCCGCTCCGGCGGATTATGGCTCAGTAACAGCGCCCCGTGACCACACCAGTAGTCGATGAACTCTCGCCCATCCAGACCATACTTCTTTGTCCCGTCTGCATGACTCACAAACACCGGGAATGGATCGGCGTGACGGTTGTCGTGGGTCACACCGTCAGGGAAGACGTCACGGGCTTCTGATGCCAGCTTAGCGTCCTGGGCGAATGTTCGCTCGTATTGTTCGCGTATCGTTGCCATATGATTGGCAAAGAGCCGAGAGAACCGGGTTGGCACTTGGTTGCACTCTGCTCTTTGTTTGTTTACAGGCCCCCCATCTTACAAACTTCGTCCCATTCTTTTTTTGTCACCGGCTGAATCGATAACCGCTGACCCCGCTGAACAACCTTCATTTCTTCCAGCTTCTTGTTCGCCTTCAGATCGGCAAGGTGAACGAAATTCTTGGCCTTCTTCTTCCACTTCACGTCGAACGAAAACCAGCGCGGATCCTCTTTTCTCGACTTCTCATCGTAATAGCGGTGCTTCTTGTCGAACTGGTTGGGATCCGGGTACCCGGCTTTGAGAATCTCGACGACGCCGGCGATGCCTGGTTCCTCACAGTTCGAGTGATAGTAGAACGACAGATCACCCTTCTGCATCACGTCGCGAATGAAGTTCCTCGCCTGGTAGTTCCGTACCCCTGTCCAGTACCCCGTCGACTTCGGACGGTCTTTGAGCTCGTCGAAGGAGCACTCTTTGGGCTCATTCTTCACGAGCCAGTAGTTCTTCTTTGCAGCCATGTTCTCCTCCGAGACTAGTGATCTCTTTCGATTTCCTTCAGCATTTTCGGCCACGCAAGGTCGGCGTAGAACCGGTGTCCTGCCGGCCCGATCACCAGATGGCAGCGATCTTCTGCGCCAGCCGCCGCGTAGATCTTCTTCAGCCGCTTGTAGGCACGTCGAACGCCCCTGACCGGGAAAATCTCGTCCTCCTTGCCCGCCACGAGGACGGTCGGTTTGGGGGCGAACAGTCCCATCACATCCGGCATCTCGGCATACTTCAGCAGACCGGGCAGGTAGTTGTCCATACAATGGTAAATGGACATCAACGAATCCTCGAACGTGCAGAAGTAGCAAGAAGGCATCGCGTATCGAAGGCGGGGAAGGAGGGCTGCGGCGAACAAGCTGATCGTGCCACCTCCCGAGTTTCCCATCACGCCGATGTGTTTCATCCGCACGTCGTCGCGTGTTGCCAGATAATCGATCCCTCGGTCGACGTCGTAGACGCGCTCGCCGATCAGTGTTCTGCCGAGAATCAACGCGTGCATGGTGGCGTCGTGACATCCGTGTCGGGCCACGCGTTCCTGCTTCTGCTCCCGACGCTCACCGAACGAACGCTGCTCGATGCACAATGCGGCCAAGCCGCGGCGCATACATCCGAGCCCGAAGTCACGGTCGCCAGGGACATCGATCAGGACACTGTTGTCGTCACGGTCGACCCCGATCGAATTGTGGAAACCCGTACTGTGTCCCTGGACGCAGATGAACCAGGTGTAAGGCGGTTCTGCGTTGTCAGGAAGACAGACATAGGCCAGCGTGTCCGAGTAGGGCTCGCTGGTGAATGCGATCTTTTCGATCGAGCCCAATGGATGGTTCAGCGTCCAGAGGGAGCGTACGTTCAGCGGACATCGGTCGAGAGGCATCTCACCGGCAGCGGATCGAACCTTCGGGCGAAGCCTGCGTTGCCACGATCGAATGTCACCGCCATCGTAGTCGAGTTCGCGTTCTGTCGTCGCCATCAGGTGTCGATGGTGCTGAGTGGGCGACAGATGTAGCCGACGGGTCGCTTCCTTAGATGGGTGTCCCTGCGTGAAGGCTGTGGCCGGGTGTCGCTTCGATCGGGCCATTATCCCATCACCTCGAGAGCGCGGTGCTTCCACTCATCATACTTCGGCGAAAGTCGCAACGCACCATCTGGCTGCACCACAAGCTCTCCATTCTGCCCCCGGGGATCCCCCCGGTTCTCGTTGATCTCGGCCAACCGTCTCCGCCACAAGGCGACGCGATCGGCGTGGCTCTCGCTTTTCGACAGCTCACGGCACTCGAGCGGATCCTCTTCCAGGTCGAAGAACATCTCTTCGCCCGTATGGTGGTACCAAATGTACTTCTCTCGGCCATCCGTCACATACTGCATACCGTAGTCGGAGTCGTAGCAGGTGGTATGCTCGCCTTGGACGAAGTCACGCCACTCGGCTATCGGGTCCCGTGCGATTGTCAGCAGACTTTTGCCGTCAACGTTGTCGGGAATGTCGACACCCGCCGCATCAAGACAGGTCGGCATGATGTCTCGCAACTCGATCGGCTGATCCAGGACCTGCTCACGTTCGATGTCCCAGGCCGACGGGAAGCGCATTACAAAAGGAACACGCGCCGAGCCTTCGTATGCATATGTCTTCCGCCAATGATGGTGGTCGCCCATCATATCACCGTGATCGGACGTGAAGATCACCATCGTGTTGTGCCAGACTTCACGCGAATGGCGCTTGAGTTCGTAAAGGACGCGTCCGATCTGGTGGTCGATGAACGTGATGTTCCCGTAATAGCCGGCCCGCCCCCGGTGCGTCTCGGCGTCCGTCCGGTGAGAGAAGGGCGCATTCGTGTCCGCCACCTTCTTGTCCCACCTGTCACACCAGTCTCCGACAGCTGCTCGGGGGATATCCGGATTGTCCTTATACATGTCGAAGTATGTCTGCGGCGCATCATATGGCGAATGGGGTCGGGCAAACGAGAGCCACATAAAGAACGGCTTCGTCGGATCGCGATGTTTCAGGAACTTGATCCCTTCCGACGCAGTCCACCACGACGGATGAAGATGCTCAGGAAGATGCGACGGCCGCGCCATCCAGCTGTTCCAGTCTACGCTGTGGTCGCGATACCCGTAGGGCCCATCCTTGTTCTCGTCGAACCACTCATGGTAGTCGCTGATGAAGTCGCCCTCACGCCGCCCGCTCTCGTCGAGCACCATGTTATGGAACCCGTAAAGCCGGCGCTGCGGCGCGAAGTGCATCTTGCCGACCGCCTGCGTATGGTAGCCTGCTTTCGCCAACTCACCCGGTAACGTCGCCGGATACTCCAGCGGATCCGCACCCGTCATCGTCAGCCGTCCGTGATTCCACTGATCCATACCGGTCAGAATCCCCGCTCGGGCCGGTGTACACGATGGCACAGACGTATACGCGTGCGGAAACCGAGCCCCGTCTTCCGCCAGCTCATCCAGATACGGCGTCTCGATTACGGAGTGTCCATCACAGCCGAGACAATCGCCTCGTTGCTGATCGGTCGTTATGAGAATGATATTAGGTCGCATAAGCTGCCATCTCCGCGCCTGCGGGGATCCATTAACTGAAAATTTGTGTAAGGTTTACATTCAGCAGGTGCTGAATTCTTGCTCCCGGCTCAAGTCCAGGGCAAGCTTCGCTGGAATAACTACCAACAAGATTTCAGTAAGCGAATCCAATTCTCGTGCAGCACCCTATCGATATCCGCTTCCGAATATCCACGATTTCCGAGTATGTCCGGCAGCTTTTGTAAATCCGCGATCGTATTCAGGTCGTTCGGCGACTGCTCCTGACCAAACCCACCATCCAGATCCGTCCCGATACCCGAGTGATTGCAGTTTCCGAGCAGCTGACTGATGTGGTCGATGTGGTCGACCACGGTCTCAAGCGTGGCCTGGGTACGCTGTTCGTAACAGGGGACCTCACGTTGCCAGTTCGGGTCGAGCATCCACACGTCGAAGGCTGCGCCGATGACCCCACCGCGTTCGGCGATCGCCTTGATCATGTCATCCGTCAGTTGACGTTGCCCCGGGGTGAGCGCGCGACAGTTGTGGTGTGATGCGC
>DPVD01000212.1:0-9958 GCA_003526745.1 Candidatus Latescibacterota bacterium | reverse complement strand
CAGCCGCACAGGTCGTCTCTTATGAGATCCCGGTCGCGCTGGTGCTTCTGGCTATTGTTCCGCTGGTCGGTTCACTGAACCTGCAGGATTTGATTGCCGCACAATCTGGCGGGATCGCCAACTGGTTTGTCTTCCGAAATCCCTTCACGTTCCTGGCCTTCTTTCTGTTCTACATCGCGTCGCTTGCAGAAGTTAACCGGACGCCCTTTGATATCCCTGAAGCCGAGTCGGAGCTTGTGGCGGGATATCACACCGAATACAGCGGGATGCGTTTCTCCTTCTTCTTCATCGCTGAGTATGCGGCGATGGCTGGTGTAAGCTTTATTACGGCGGCGGTATTCCTGGGTGGCTGGCACGCGCCTTGGGGAGGGGATTCCCCGGTTGGACCTTTCTGGATGTTCCTAAAGATGTTCTGGCTGGTGTTCGTTCAGATGTGGATCCGGTGGACGCTCCCCAGGCTCCGTGTCGACCAGCTGATGTTTGTGGGCTGGAAAGTGCTGACGCCAGGTGCTTTCGTCTGCATCATCGGGTCGGTTGTTTGGGATTTGGAAGCACCAGGATGGCTGAGGACGGTCGGGACAGGTGGCGTAGGTATAATCACGGTTGTCATTTTTGCATTCTTCCTGCGTTCTGCCGCAAGGGGCCTTGTCGAGGGCCGGAAGCAGAGGGCGACCGCGTAAGGGGTCACGAACGGAGAGCAGTTATATGGGCCGTTACTTCACCAACATCTATCAGTCGCTGGCTTCCATCTGGGTGGGCATGAACATCACGCTCAAACACCTGTTCACGCCCTCAATCACCTTGCAGTACCCGGATGAACGGTGGGAGATGCCCGAGCGTGCGAGGAACCAGCTGTTCAATGATATCGATGATTGCATCGGGTGCGATCAGTGTGCACGCGTTTGCCCAGTCGACTGTATCTACATCGAGACGGAGAAGACGGGGCCGGATGAAGACCTTGGACTGACATCCAAGGGAACGAAGAAGCGGTTGAAGGTGCTTCGCTTCGATATCGATATGTCCCTTTGCTGCTATTGTGGACTGTGCACATACCCGTGCCCGACTGAGTGTCTGATCATGACGCCGAACTATGAGTCTTCCGTCTACGATCGAACGGACCTCCTTTATAAGTATGCGAAGCCTTGGGAATACGAGAACCCCGCAAGCGATGATGCAGAAACACAAACTTCCGACGACGAGAGGAAAGAGACGGCTTCGGCTGATTGATATGGACCTGTCAACTTTCGCATTCGGGCTTATGGCCCTGATCACGGTCGGATCCGCTGCGGTCGTAGTGTTCGCGAACAGGCTGATCCACGCGGTGTTTGCTCTCCTCTTTACGTTCTTCGGCACGGCCGGTCTTTACGTGTTCCTTGGTGCCGATTTTGTGGCCGGTGCTCAGGTGATGGTCTACGTTGGCGGGATCTTGGTCCTGCTCCTCTTTGGTGTCATGCTAACCAACAAGATTTATGACATGCGGATACTCGCCGAGCGCCTGAATTTCAAGCGCAGCGTGCTGATTTGCGGGGTCGGTTTTGGGCTCCTCGCGTGGATTATGATTCGCACACAGTGGAAGACCGTAGAAGTCGTCGAGCCGGCGTCTTCTACGACGGAGATCGGGAACCTGCTCATGACATCGTATCTCCTACCATTTGAGATCGCAGCGATGCTTCTGCTTGCGGCGCTGATCGGTGCGTCCATGCTCGCGAGCGGGGATGATGCGGACGAGGAGGGTGAAGCATGACGATCGGTCTCGAACACTACCTAGTCATCTCCGCACTGCTGTTCTCGCTTGGCATCCTAGCCGTTTCGACACGGCGAAACGCTGTTAGCGTTCTGATGGGGGTGGAACTGATCCTAAATGCAGGCAACATCAACTTGGTCGCCTTCTCGAAGTTCTCTGACATTGGACTGAACGGTCAGGTTTTCGCACTGTTTGTGATCATTCTTGCTGCAGCAGAAGCAGCTGTGGCACTCGCCATTGTGCTGAACATCTACAGAAACCACCACACGGTCACCGTCGACCGCATGGACAGCCTGAGCGGCTAGGTTTGGAGATCCCTTGGCACTGATTCTACTGATTCCGATTCTGCCGCTGCTCGGCTTCGCTGTTCAGGCGTTTTTCGGGCGTCGTCTCCCGCGAGGTGGGGACTGGGTGCCGCTGACGTTTATCGGCATCGCGCTTCTGCTATCGCTGTGGATCTTCATCAGGGCTTTCATAGCCTACTCGCCTGACTTCAGCATTACATCTGAGCAGTTCGTCTGGCTCGACCTGACGTCTCACCAGATTGTCGTCGGTTTACTAATCGATAACATCACAGCGATCATGCTGATGGTTGTGACTGTTGTGAGCTTCCTCGTGCACCTGTATTCGACTGAGTACATGCACGGCGACGAGAAGTACAGCCGGTTCTTCGGGTTCCTCGGCATTTTCTCGTTCTCAATGCTGGGCCTTGTTCTAGTCGACAACTTCCTTCTCCTCTATGTCTTCTGGGAGTTGGTCGGTCTGAGTTCGTATCTCTTGATCGGCTTCTGGTTTGAGCGCGATGCACCGGCCAACGCCTCAAAGAAGGCTTTCCTGGTTAACCGCATCGGGGACCTCGGCTTCTTTGTCGGGATCATGATCCTGTTCTGGAAGATCGGGGCCTTCGACTACGCAAGCGTCTACGAAGGCGTAGCAGCAGGAAAAGTTGACGGCTGGCTGCTGACAGCTGCGGGTCTCTGTCTCTTCTGCGGCGCGATCGGCAAGTCGGCACAGTTTCCGCTGCACGTCTGGCTACCCGACGCCATGGAAGGTCCGACACCTGTCAGTGCTCTTATCCACGCTGCCACGATGGTTGCCGCCGGTGTCTACATGGTGACGCGGATGTTCCCAATCCTCACACCTGACGCGATGGTGGTGATCGCCTATATCGGCGCGATCACTGCGATCCTTGGGTCGACGATTGCAGTCGCGCAGTATGACATCAAACGCGTGCTCGCTTACTCCACGATTAGTCAGCTCGGCTACATGATCATGGGGCTGGGTGTCGGCGCATACGTGGCAGGGTTCTTCCACTTGGTTACGCACGCCGCATTCAAGGCTTGTCTGTTCCTGGGGTCGGGTAGCGTGATACACGCGATGCACCACGCCTATGGCGACGATCATCACGTCGACCCCCAGGATATGCGGAACATGGGTGGGCTGAAGGACAGGATGCCGATCACTTTCTGGACGTTCCTGCTCGGAACGGTCGCGCTCGCCGGTTTCCCGCTGACATCAGGGTTCCTAAGTAAGGATGCAATCCTGGCCGGCGCACTCGGCTTCGGGTTCTTCTACGATCCGAAGCATATCCTGATCCCGATCTTCGGGTTCGGCGCTGCTGTGCTGACGGCATATTATATGTTCCGGCTCGTCTTTGTGACGTTCTACGGAACACCCTCGGACGAGCGTGCAAAACGTGCCCACGAGAACCCGAAAGCGATGACGATTCCGCTGGTGGTTCTGTCGCTGCTGAGCCTGTGGTTCTTCTACAGCCCGAATCCGATCGGAACCGGCTGGTTCTACGACTTGGTCCAGAAGCCGGAACAAGTGGCTGCCCAGGCGGCACACATTCTCAATCCGATCCCGGGATCCGAAGGGGAGGCATTGGCCGCCTCAGGCGGGCACGACGACCCGGCACATAAAGCACACTACCCGGCGATGGCACTTTCAATCATTCTTGCCTTCACCGGCACCTTTGTCGCTTACAAGCGGTACTTCAACAAGCGTCAGGAGATGATGGAGTATGAGGCGGGACTGATGGAACGGTCTTGGCTGTTCCGTGCGCTCCACAACAAGTGGTACTTCGACGAGATGTATGCCGCCAGCTTTCTCAAGGGTACGATGAGCCTGCGGATGATCCTGGCTTGGTTCGACACCTGGATCGTGGACGGCATCGTCAATTTGTCAGCTTACTTCACACGGGCTCTGGCTTGGCTGCACGGTTTGTTTGACAACAAGGTTGTCGACGGGCTCGTTAATCTCGTGGCCGACACGATCATCGAGGCCGGTGGTCAGTTGCGACGTGTCCAGACCGGTCGGCTTCAGACCTACGTGGTTTTGGCGCTTGCGGGTATCGTCGTGTTGATGGTCGCGAGAATGGTCGTTTGACCAGGGGGGAACGCTTCTGATGGATCAGTGGATTCTGACATTGCTCACATTTATCCCGGTGATGGGTGCGGTGGTGATCCTCATCCTGCCAGGGAACCAGAAGAACATCATTCGCTGGGTTGCGATGGTGACGACGCTGGTCTGTCTTGTACTGGCTGCGTGGCTATACGGCATATATGATCAGCTGAATCCGGGCATGCAGTTCGTGGTCAAGCTGCCATGGATCGCATCGTTCAACATCGAATACCACATCGGTATTGATGGTCTCAGCGTTTCGATGGTTCTGCTCACAGCGCTGATCAGCGCGATCTGCGTTCCCGCTGCATGGAAGGTCGAGAAGGGCGTGAAGGGCTACTTCGCGCTGTTCCTGCTGCTAGAGACGGGTATGCAGGGCGTGTTCGTCTCGCTTGACTTCTTCCTGTTCTATGTGTTCTGGGAAGTGATGCTCCTTCCGATGTACTTCCTGGTCGGTATCTGGGGTGGACCCCGGAAGGAATACGCGGCGATCAAGTTCTTCCTGTATACGCTTGCGGGCAGCGTGCTGCTCCTTCTTGCGATGCTAGCGATGTACTTCAACACGACAGATCCTTCGACAGGGGAGCACACCTTCAACATGCTCCTGATGATGGATCAGGGAAATCACTCCGAGTGGTTGAAATCAGGTGTGATATTCGGTAAGTCCGCCGCCTTAATGCTTTGGATGGCGATGTTCATCGGGTTCGCCATCAAGGTGCCGCTCTTCCCGTTCCATACTTGGCTCCCGGATGCTCACGTCGAGGCTCCAACGGCGATCTCCGTGATTCTGGCCGGTGTGTTGCTGAAAATGGGGACCTACGGGATCCTGCGATTTAACTATCCAATGCTGCCGGATGCGTCGCACTATTTCAGCACATTTCTCGCTTTTATCGGGGTTGTCAACATCATCTACGGTGCACTCTGCGCGCTCGCGCAGACCGATTTGAAGAAGCTAGTGGCTTACTCGAGTATTAGCCATATGGGCTACGTGATTCTGGGGATGTCGGCCTTCACCGTGCACGGAATCAACGGAGCAGTCTTCCAGATGTTCAATCATGGGACGATTACGGCAATGCTGTTCCTTCTGGTGGGCGTGATCTACGACCAGGCACACCACCGCTATATCGTTTTCCCGAACGACTACAAGGATCCGGAACTCCGCGGCCAGCTGGGTTTTGGCGGTCTCTGGACGCACATGCCGGTCTACGGGAGCATCACGATGGTGGCGTATTTCGCGGCGCTCGGGCTGCCGGGTATGTCAGGGTTCATAAGCGAGGCGCTATGCTTCCTTGGGGCATTCCCCGTTCATCGAACTCTGACGATCATCGGGACCCTCGGCGTCCTGCTTGGGGCGGCCTATATGCTCTGGGCCTTCCAACGTCTGTTCATGGGCTCGTTCAACGAGCGGAACAAGGATCTGGTCGAGGTGAACAGTCGTGAGATCGCGATGCTTGCGCCGCTTGCCGTGTTGGTTATCCTGCTCGGCATCTACCCGGCACCGGTGCTCGACCTGATCTCGGCATCCCTGAGCCAGCTTTCTCAGACACTCAGTTCGACCAGCGGAATGGCCGCAGGCTTCTAAGACGAGACAAACTTGACTGAAGTTATCCAACAGGCCATCGCCGCAAACATCAGCAGTCTCGGTCTAGCCTTGCCCGAGATCATCCTGACGGTCGGTATCCTTGTGATCGTGATCTTGGATCTGGTTCTGTCAGGAGACAACAGGGAGCTTATGACCGGTTTGACGGTCGTTACCCTCGTTGCGGCGCTGTTCAGCATCATCGATCTCTACGGTCAACCGTCTCAAGCACTGTTTGTAGGGATGTTGGCCCTCGATCCTTTCAGCCTCTACTTCAAGCTTCTGGTTGTGGTCACAACCCTCGTTGTGATCGTCTTCGGTCTCCAGTCGAGCGATATTGACCATAAGTATGCCGAGTTCTACGCGGTCTTCTTGACCGTCGGTCTTGGTGGGTTCCTCATGGCTTCGGCGTCGAACCTCCTAATGATGTATCTGGCACTCGAACTGGTCTCGATCCCTTCGTTTATCCTCGTCGGCTACCAAAAGCACGTTCGTCGTTCGAACGAGGCTGCCCTGAAGTATGTCGTTTACGGAGGAGTGTCCTCGGGCGTGATGCTCTACGGCTTCAGCCTTCTCTACGGCCTGACGGGAACGCTCGACATTCACGGTATCGGGGCCTCTCTCTCGGCCGGAGATGCGCCCGATGTAACGTTATTTGTGGCTGCGACACTGGCGATGGCCGGGTTCGGCTACAAGGTTGCCTCTGTGCCGTTCCACTTTTGGTGCCCCGACGTTTACCAGGGCGCGCCGACTCCGGTGACCGCATTCCTGTCCGTCGCGCCTAAGGCGGTCGGGTTTGCGATGATCGCCCGGTTCTTCTACCTCGGGTTCTCATCTTTCGACGGGATGACGGGGGAGGTGCTGGGCGGTGAGTGGCCCAATCTTCTTGCCGTGATTGCAGCCGCGACGATGACGCTGGGCAACCTGACGGCGATCTGGCAGAACAACCTCAAGCGACTGCTGGCCTATTCGAGTATCGCACACGCGGGCTACATGATGATGGGGATCGTGATGCTCTCGCCTGCGGGGCTCCAGGCGATCATGTTCTACACAGCGGTCTACCTGTTCATGAACCTTGGCGCGTTCTTGGTTGTCATCCTGATCGCCGAGAAGACAGGAAGCGAAGACATCGGTGAATACAAGGGGATGGGGTGGCGTGCACCATTCCTGGCAGCAGTGATGACCGTCTTTCTTGCGTCGCTGACAGGGCTCCCGCCGACGGCCGGCTTTATCGGTAAGGTGTATCTCTTCGCGGCAGTCGTCGAAGGGGGGCTCTGGTGGCTTGCACTGGTCGGCGTCCTCAACAGCGCTGTTTCTCTCTACTATTACTGGCGGATCGTCAGGACGATGTATTTGGATGATCCCGAGGAAGGGGCGAAACCGATCCTCGTCTCGGGTCTGGCCAACGTGTCGCTTGCGATTCTTTTGGCTGCTACTCTCGTCTTTGGGCTCTTTTTTACGCCGCTATCGAAGCTGACGGAAGCGTCGACTTCACTGCACATGCCGGCCTCGGAGGTCGTTCATAAGTCAGTCGAATAGACTTGGCTCATTCTATGCGTAACGAAAGAAGGCGACTCCTTCGTGGAGTCGCCTTTCTCTTTTTTTGTAGGTCCCAAGCTCTCACTGTCCCCAAGCCTTGCCGCTCGAGTTCTTCTTCGGCTTGCGCTTGGGCAAGTCGTCCTTCTCGACCAGGAAGCCGATTAGGTGCTTCTTGCCGAGACTCTTCAGGTATGTGAGGAGCGATACTTCGGCCTCCTTTAGGTTCAGCTTGTGGTTCTTGCTGAGCTTCCGGATCATCGCGTCGACGGAAGTCTTTCCGTCGCACATCTCCCACACCTGAGCGCCGATCTGATCGAGCAGCAGTGTTCTGTTCTCGGGGATCCAGAAGACTTTCGAGAGCACCCTCGCTTTCCAGTCCGTCCGTCGTTCGACTGTGATCACGATCTCGTCGTTCGCGTCCCTTTCCCAGGTTAGCGCATCGTTCCTGGCCGGCTTCGACTTTAGCATGGCCTCACGGCCGATCTTGGGCTGTCTTCTGAACATCTCTATTTGGGCAAAGCTACGATCGGCCGGCAGAACTTGCGGGTGCGATCGGATAGCGACTCGTATCTGTTGTGCGGAAGTGTGTTCTCGCTGCGTCCGACCCGGAACCACAGTGGCGTGTATCCGACCCCCATCGTGATCCACGCGCTATTCGACCGTTTCTCGGTCCCTCCGCGCCAGCACATGATGTTAGGGATCACCACAGTCCCTGCAGGAGCGCACGGGATCGATCGCATTATCCAGTCCGGCTCTTCCTCCAAACTCGGAACAGGGTGCCGAGAACGCTGTGTGGCTCGTGCAAACCTAGTCCGACCATTCTCTTCGTTGAATTTAGGCATCCTAAAATTGACGACGATTAAGGGGGATGGCAAGTCCGAGATCATTATTTCGCCCATCGCGTCCCTCAACACATCGCCGATGACGCTGTGAAGCTTCTGGATCTGGGCACCGGAGAGAGAATAGTCGCCGCTTGGTGCCTGTGCAGTGAAAGGCGTCTGTCTCCCAGATAGACTCCAACGAAGGTAAAACGGTCGCCAGATCGATCAACTGCCGCCACTCGGGGTTCTCGATTTGCAATCTGAAGTAATAGCGTGCATACCCGCTGTTCGCATTGTCGAAGGGGATTCGGTCCGTCTGATTCCTAACTATACGGCCCGCACCCACCTGAGCGTAGGCGAGCTGTTCGGGTGTCATAGGATCAACCACGCGGGCTATTTCGTCTCTAGGAAGTCATGTCGGATCCCATCCGTATCAGTAGGGCCTGGAACGTGACGTCCAGAAAGGTCAGTCTGCTTCGGAGGTGGTGGGGAGGTGGGTCTGGACGGCAGACTTTGCGACCGTGTCGATGTCCGGCGCCTCCTCTGGGGTTCGCCAGAAAGACTGCACAGTCAGAATCCGGTTTTCCTCAGCTTCGAGCCACGCACGTGCGGTATAGAATCGACGCGGTCGCGCATCCCAGAATGGCAGAGGTTGAAGCAAGCTCTGCGCCCTGCTCTTAGGGACACCCTCGAGTGCGATGCCATCATCTCCCTGGGTGTCCCAGGAAGAGACCTCATAATTGACGTAGCGCAGATCCTTCCCGAAGAACCCGGTGTACCAGTCGGAGAGCGAGATCCCCGAGAGCAACGCATTCGCCAAGCTAATTCGATCGACCTGAAGGATGGACTTGCCCGACCCGAACTGCAGTCGAATGTGCCCGGATTTGAGGTCGTATTCTTCAAGCCCGTAGCCCGGGGGAGATGTGACTTCAAGTCCGAAGAGCGACCAAGATTGCTCGGCCTCGATGGCCGTGTCCCCAAGGGATCCAAAGACCCGCTGGAGCAGTTCGGTCGCATCCTCTTCGGGTCGTGACATGACCCGGACAAAGATCAGTCTGTCGGAGAGGTCACTGTAGCAGGCGAGCGTGTGGACATCGAAAGAGGAACGCCAGGAGAAAGTCGTTACATCGTCGAAGGGAAGATCCATGAGGGCGAGCGAATCGATACGCCGCTCGACGTTCAATGACCGCTTTTCCTTCTGCGCCTGTTTGGCAAGACCCTCGATATACCGATCCACGATCCGGTCGACGCGGTTGTCTCCCTCGGCTGATTTCCACTCCAGCTCGACCCGAATGATCTCGGTATCGTCCAGTCGCACATTACCAGACTTCGGGTCTCCCACGATCTTGCCCGGGTTCCATTCCTCGGGGATCTCGATCCGGATGCCGTGCCACGAGAATGGCATCCAACTGTTGTAGCGCAAGCGCTTCAAAGGGGCTCCTGAGCACGTAGTTTACTAAATTTCAACATGTTGGGGAACATACTGTCGCCCCGGAATGGTGTCAAGGATTGCCCCGTTTCGGGCACGGACCTATAAGGCTGTGGGCCGTAGATGCATCAGTTTGGGAGAGCAAAGGCCTACCGGGACCGTGATGACCAAGCCCACTCACCAAGTGAACGCAATGATAGAGGCGCCAGTCCATTGTTGCTTAGCTGTAGCCCTGCCAGTTGCCTAGTCTTCTGATCCTTGAAACTGTTGGACGGGCGAACTGCGGGGCCACGAAAACTACTCGCCAAGCTGACCAATTTGGTGTCACCACACGTAACAGACTGAAATCCGCAGTGATATTGGTTTTTTGTCATTTTGGCTGGATACTTGCACGGATGTGCACTATATTCATATGTGCACTTGTTGTGTAGCCCTAGTGACTG
>DPVD01000031.1:3859-5843 GCA_003526745.1 Candidatus Latescibacterota bacterium | reverse complement strand
AACGCCGCGATCGAAACGGCTTGGTTATGCTGCCGGATTCCAACGGTGCCACGCCGGGCGTGGACCCAATCGCGTCAGAAGGGCTGCGAACGATCCCGCCACGAGAGAACGGCGGCAACATGGATGCTAAGCAGATGTCTGCCGGTGCGACCGTGCGGTTCCCGGTTTTCGTCGAAGGAGCCCTCTTTTCTGCGGGAGACGCCCATTTCGCCCAGGGAGATGGAGAGGCGTGTGGAACGGCGATCGAGATGGCCTCGACTTTCACATTCCGCGTCCGCCTCCACAAGGGAGAGGCTGTCGCTAACAACATCAGCGATATCCACTTCACAACGCGTGAGAGGCCTCATTCACAAGTGGCCGGCAAGATGCGGTCGCATTATGCGACCACAGGCATATGTGTCGATGAGCGGGGCCGGCAGGAGCCCGAGAACGTGACCCTTGCCGCCCGCAACGCCCTGCTGAACATGATCGACCACATCACTCGCGAACATGGGTTTAATAGGCAGCAGGCATACGCTCTTTGTAGCGTTGCAGTCGATCTGAAGGTGAGTCAGCTCGTCGACGCTCCCAACGTGATGGTCACGGCATTCCTTCCCATGGACATCTTCTTGTGACTAGCTAGGAAACGCTGGAAGAACATGCCGTGAGATGAGCTCTAACTGGTGGTGATACTGCCCGAAATCCAGACGAAGATCGAACACGACGAAGTCGATATTTCGTTCGGCGAGTTTGGTGACTTCGGCAATGCAATCGTCAGGATCACCGGCCATGAGCATGCCGGAGAGGTCCTCGATCGAACGAAAAGATCCACCAGGTGGCGGGATCCAATTGCGTTTTTCCCACCCCAGGCTCAGGTTGTCGACATCGATAGTTGAACGCGCCTCGTCCCTGCGCTCGGCAATGCGGACCAGCGGAACAATTCCGGTCATCATCTCTTTCTCGGCTTCTTCTGCCAGCGATCTCAGGAGGCCCAGACGGTCATCCAAGGTTGCCATAGGAATCCGCCCCGGCAGCCATCCGTCGGCGTACTCAACCGCCCGGCGCACTGCTAAGCGACCGATGCCTCCCATAAGGATCGGAATGTGTGCTGCGGGTCTGGGCTGCAGGGTGACGTCGGTGAAACTTGTGAACCGACCGTCGAACTCGGCTCGGTCTGATCCCCAGACGCTGCCCAAGACCTCGATTGTCTCTAGCAGAAATGCTTGGCGGTCGGCCGGGTCGAGGCCAATGGCGGTGATCTCCGTCGGGTTGCTCCCTTGGCCTATCCCCGCAATCACTCTGCCGTCGGACAGAAAGCTCAACGTTGCGAGACTCTGGGCCAGCTTGAGCGGCCACCGAACAGGGATCAGAACAGCAGTGCCCAAGACCAGTCGCTCTGTCACAGCACTCACAGCCGCCAGAGTGAGAAGAGGATCGAGAAATGTGGTGTCCTGGCTCTCGAGTTCGTGGGGCTTCCACAAGAGGTGGTCCCGTACCCATACGGAGTCGAATCCGAGCTGTTCGATGTAGGGAGCCGTCGCGACGATCCGATCGACCGAGGCGTGCTCGCCGAAATGCGGAAGCAGGACGCCGAATTTCAACGGGGTTCGGCAGACACAGTCACTCGGCGGCTCCATCGAACGAAATCACCCGGGCTCGTTCTCGCTGGTACTCGAGGTACTCATCGCGAGTCATGGGAGCGTCATTGTTCTCGACCACCTTCGTGGCGACGCGCGCTTCGTCCGAGAGAAGGTCGACGATTGTCATCGCCATCACAATGGCTGGATTGATGACTGCCTGGTGATAGTCCTGCACGATGTAGTCATTGGCGTGAGGCGTGCCGGTGACACCGCCGCAATAAGGATGCAGCGCCGGGATTACATGTGAGACATCGCCCATGTCCGTCGATCCACCGCGGTTGTATCCGTCCGACCAAATGAGGACCTTGTCTTCTCCAACGACTGAGTGGGCATTGTCGACGAACAACTCTTGCAACATCGGGTCG
>DPVD01000031.1:0-3567 GCA_003526745.1 Candidatus Latescibacterota bacterium | reverse complement strand
TGCAACATCGGGTCGTTGCGCATCGGGAGGTATCCAGGAATGTTCGTGATGTCGACCTTCGCACCGACTGCCATGGCGCCTGCCTTGAATGCCCGGTCGACCTTGTCGGCGTAGCGAACAACCGCATCCGGACTACCGGCCCGGACGCGCCACTCAAGGACCACCTGCGGGGGAATCGCGCTGACAGCCTCACCGCCTCGGGTAAGGATGCCGTGTACGCGAACCATGTCCTTCTCTTGAAAGGTTTCGCGGTTCGCATGGATTGCCGAGAGTCCAATCATGGCTGCATTGAGCGCGTTGACACCCATGTGAGGAGCGGCTCCTGCATGGGCACCAAAACCGGTGTACTCAACGAGTTTGGCTACGTGACCGTTGCTTGTGCCGCCAACAGCCAGCGCTGCCTGGTTAGGCATGACACCTTCAGGGGCCGTGTGGACGAGCATCGCCATATCAACGTCGTCGAGGAGTCCGAGCTTCATGAACTCTTGCTTCCCCCCGAGGAACTCGATCGCCCCGCTGTTACGCAACTCGAGTCGTTCTTGGACGTCGATGAATTCTTCCGCCGGTACGACCATGGCGACTACTCGCCCCCAGAGGTGCTCAAGGACCCCGCTGCGTATTAAGCCGGTCAATGCGCCATACATACTGCCGACCTGGCAGTGATGTCCGCAGGCGTGCGCAGCTCCGGTCTCCGGATCGGCCAAGGGGTGATCGAAAACTCGGAGTGAATCGAGTTCTCCGATAACTGCCACACTCGGTCCGGGGCCGCCTCCACCTGTGACGTGTCCTTTCATACCCGTGATCGCCAGGCCCGTCTCGACATCGATACCGAGACCTTCGAGCTTTTCCTTAACGAAGTTGGCGGTCTTGACCTCGGTGTAACCCACCTCGGGGTTGGAGCAGATGTGCTGAGCCACTCCAATTATGTCGTCCTGGTTGCCCTCGATCGCTCGGGCCACCTCGGCTTTCATCTCGGAAGGGTTCAAGGGGTCTGCTCCTGATTGATCATCACGCAGTATAGGCATGCGGCCTGTTGGCATTAAGGCCTGCGATCGCCTTCTGTTTCACCGCCGGCTCTACTCCCTGGGACTCATCAGGGCCAGAATCTCGTAGACAAGATTAGCGGCGGCTATTCCCGTGATTTCCGCGTGGTCGTAAGCCGGCGCAACTTCGACGACGTCAGCCCCGACAAAGTGCAGGCCCCGCAATCCACGGAGGATTCCAACAAGTTCGCGGGTCGTGAAACCACCTATTTCGGGCGTACCGGTAGCTGGAGCAAATGCCGGATCCAGCACGTCTATGTCGATCGACAAGTAGATGGGCATATCGCCCAGCTGTTCGCGAATACGGGTGACATACCCATCGATGCCAATCTCCTCTACTTCCCATGTGCCGAGAACAACAAACCCGAATCCGGCATCCTCTGCGAGATCCTCGGGTCCGTATTTTGATCCCCGAATACCGACATGCATCGAATGCTCCCGCGAGAACAACCCTTCTTCTGCTGCGCGCCTAAAGGGTGTTCCGTGGGTGTATGCGGCGTTCATGTACGTGTCATAGCTGTCCACATGTGCATCGAAATGCAGCAGCGCCACTTGGCCGTGGCGTCGGTGGGCAACGCGCAGTAGCGGGAAGGCAATTGTGTGGTCCCCTCCGAGCGTCACGATTGGCTTGGAATCCTGCGTCAACTCGGTGGCAGCCTCCTCGATCGAGCGGATGGCATCGTCGATGACGTACACACTGCAAGCGATGTCGCCTGCGTCAACTACCTGCTGGTTGCCGAACGGATGGAGTTCCAGGTCGGGGTGCCAGTTGCGCAGCGTTCGGGAACCATTTCGTATGCTGATCGGTCCAAATCGGGCACCGGGCCGGTAACTGGTCCCGATGTCGAAGGGGGCACCGACAATCGCCACATCCCAGTCGGAGACCTCATCGATCCTGGGGAGACGGGCAAAGGTCGCAGGCCCCATGAATCTCGGAAAGAGACGACTGTCTGGCGGGCCGCGACGGCCGTCCTGATCAGTGAAGGGAGGATTCAACATCAGACAATTCTCCCGACTGGTATACCAGGACAGTCCGCATTGCCAAAGCGGCCATCAACTCGCGTCGCGGCCACAACATGGCTGTGGGGCTAATCAGACCATGACTGTAATCCTAGGTCTGGCCGGTGATCAAGATGGACGGCCGTGTGCGCACTGAGCAACTCATTCGATCCCGTTGCCTGATGACAAGATCCCTGGTAGGAACGTCCGGAGCTTCGATCGGGTCCCTTGACTCGGTTTACTACTGACGTTCTGGTGGTCCTTGGGCCTTGATGGCCATAATGGCTCTGTAGACACACCTGTAAGAAACGCTGACTATCCGATCGAGGAGGCACCATGCCCCGTATCCCTGAGATCACAGACCGCAATGAGGTTGCCGAGGAGGTGAGACATCACGCCGACTCGATCATTGCCAGCCGGGGAAGAATTCAGCCTCCCTACAACGTTCTTCTTCATTCTCCGGACATTGCCGCTCGGACCGCTCACTTGGCGGGGTACTCGATCTACGACTCGTTGATGCCAATGGACGTTAAGGAGATCGCCATCAGCACGGCTGCTCGTGGGCTGAATTGCGAGTACGCGTTTGCCTCTCACATCTCGATCGCCCGCGACGTTGGAGTGAGCGCTGAGACGCTTGACGTGATCACGTCCGGCGCACCAACGGAATCCCTCGCGACAGAGGACCGGCAGATCATCGATTTTGTGAGACACATCCTCGAGGCTCCAAACAGGGTTCCGGACACACTGTTTTCAGAGATGGAGAGTCGGTTTGGCCTGGAAACACTCGTGGAACTGACGGGTATCGTCGGAGCGTACGCTGCGTTGGCATGCACGTTGAATGTCTTCGAAGTGGAAGCACCCGAGGAGCGATAGCCCATCGGTTGTAGGTAAGTGCACCTGGTGATGTCCACTGGCGGGTCCGCATCCATCGAGTGGTCCAGCACACGATCACAGTTGGTGACGCTCCAACTGAGACCAGACTTCCCGGGCCAGCCATGAACCGAACCAAGCGCCCGGCGACCCGACCCCATGAGTGAGTTGTCCCCACTGCGCTCTAGAGCGCTCCGGGAAGTCGCGATCGTCACAGCCTCGGTCTACTTAGGCCAAGGGGCGGTAGGCCCGCTCCTTCCTCAGATCGCGTTTGACTTCCGCCTTTCGGTGGTGAGTGCCGGGCTTGTGTTCTCGTCGTTCGCATTGGCCCGCCTGTTCCTCAATGTTCCCTTCGGATTGCTCTCCGATCGGCATGGTCGACGGCGCATGATGATTGCCGGCCCGTTGCTCGCCGGTCTCGGAATGGTCGGATCGGGGCTCTCGAGTTCGATCTTGCCCCTTCTCGCGATGCGCGTCGTTGGAGGAGCAGGGTCCGCCATGTACATGACAGCTGCCGAGGCATACCTGGCAGACATCACGACCGAGGAGAACCGGGCTCGCTTCATCAGCGTGAACCAAGGTGCACTGTTGATCGGAGTGTCCATTAGTCCGGCGCTAAGCGGCTTACTGGCTGAGCGGATCGGCTGGCACCAGG
>DPVD01000254.1:4117-5005 GCA_003526745.1 Candidatus Latescibacterota bacterium | reverse complement strand
GAGTCAGCGCTGACCCGCGACGCCTGAAGGCGCCGAGGATCACGTCGAACAGAAGGTGCCACATCGTGAGGGCGACAATAGATAGCAGCCACGACTGGGCCAGCACGATACGCGAGTAGGTCTCAAGAGGATCGCCAGGTATGCGTCCTCGGATTGCGAAGCTTAGGGCCGCCGACACGAGGTGCGACAGCGTGACCGCCTTGATGACCGCGAAGAATTCGTCGACCCCGAAGAAGGGCTGCTCCAGCCGGTAGAGACCGGAGTTGTAGAGCATCAAGAAGGTCGCAAATGCGATGAATATCGAGAACCGGAAATAGAGCCAGAAATCACCCGGAGGGGGCGGTGGCAGGAACGGCAGGTGATACCGGAGCCAGTAGGCGAGCATGAAAGCTCCGCACACAGAAACGGAATCACCCAGCGCGAGTGTCGACTTCAGAACGGCTTTTCGATTGGCTCGATGCAACAAATTGCCTCAACAGACTATCGCCAGGGGGCTTCACCTTTCCCGAACAATGGCATATTTTCGCGCCCTTTCTGCTCGGCCTGCTTGTGACAGGATTGGCATAGCGAGATCAGGTTGTCCGGGTTGTTCGCCCTGTCGGCCGATTTGAAGGCCCGAAAAGGGACGACGTGGTGCACATCCAGTTGGCGTTCGAGAGACTCTTCACTAACGCCGCAGGACCGGCATCTAAAGCCGTCACGCTCTCGAATTCCACGAGCGATACGATCCCAGTCGCCTCCTCTGTGCTCCGGACGGCCCTTCAGACGAACCTCGGCGCGGTGGTCATCCCGCCAGCGCCGCTTGCATCGGTCGTCGCAGAAGTGGAGCTCAAGCCCTTCCTTCTCGAACCAGCGGGGAATCGACATTTTCTTACCGCAATGGGAACA
>DPVD01000254.1:0-3850 GCA_003526745.1 Candidatus Latescibacterota bacterium | reverse complement strand
GGGAATCGACATTTTCTTACAGCAATGGGAACACCTTATCCTGACGGGTTCCGACTGGGTTGTTTCCGGGCTTGAACAGAAAGCGAAAGAGAACTGATTTCGAAGAGATTGCTCCCCGGCGGTCTTCCTGGTGGCCAAAGCGGGCCCTCCTGACGTGGGGAGACAAGACTGAGGAATCGGTCAGAAGACGGGGGTTACGACAACGACCGAACTATCGCGGGGCAGAGTTTCCTGCGTAAAGATTTCTCGTACGACCGATGGGTCGCCGACAGGCTCCAGACTAAAAACTGCGTCGACCGTACGTGTCGTATCGATAAACACGGTCACGGTGTCGGCAAGCGCCGTCGTCTGGTTGCTCGCCAGATCCTTCAGGTGCGCCACAAACTGGCGCGTGCCGATCGGGATCTGTTGGACGGTGACCCTCCGGGTCAGCAGACCGTTCAGATCTTCGTTGAACCGATCCCCTAGCCTGACGGAGAAGATGGGGAGCAGACCGAGGCTTGGGTGAATCGGGTCAGGCACGATTTCGAGCACATCCAAGACGGAAGTAGCAGCCAGACCCACGACTGCTGTCGAGTCCAGACTCGTATTCTTGAAACTAGCCAGGTTCACCGTGCTAATAAAGTCAGCAGCGCCCCCGATGCGGTTGACATTCACACTAACGAGTGACGTCTGATTGTGTACGATCGAGGAATCACAGTGTCCACGAAACCTCAACGCTCCCGAGGTATCAAAGGCACGGACCGTAAACCGTCGAACACCGATCGTGATCTCCGTTACCTGAGCGACGGACAGCCGGCCACCATGGATCGGGAAGTTCATGTTTCGCGTGACGGTACTCAGCCGGGACTTGTCCGCCGACGTGACCTTCAACTCCACGCGCTGGATAAGCCCTCGGGAGAAGTTGGGAACAACGACCGATACCACGGCGCTCCCTGATCGTGCCTCGAACTCGGGCGCGATCACGTCGAACGGCTTGACTTCGCAGCCGGCGAAAAAACTGAAAACCGCTACTGAAAGCAGTTTCCAGAACCGCTGTCCATATTTTTGGAATATAGTCATCATAAACGATAAGCGTCAATATCATTGCCACGAACCAGACCCCCTCTCCAGCAGTCTGATTCGTTCTTCCACAAAAGAACGGCGATCAGGAAGCGTCTCGCCAATCCGTCTCAACACCTCACCGTAAGCACGGACCGCATCACCTCGCCGCTCCAGAACCTCAAGAGATCGAGCGAGGTTATACCACAAGGCCACGTGATCTGAATCGATCGACAAGCCCGTGTTGTAAGCGGTGACAGCCTCGGCGTGTCTACCCGCGGCAGCGAGTGCACTCCCGAGTGCGTTCGTGAGCGAAGAGGAGGTATGGGCCTCCATCCCTTCTCTCGCCGTCTCGATCGCTTTGACGACCTCCCCTGCACGGCGGTAGGTCGTGCTCAGGTTCCCGTAGACATCACCTGGTGTCGACTCGGCTTCGAGTGCTCTTTCGAGGTAACCGATCGCTCTCGGTAGATTCCCCGTCGACGCACTCAGCGTGCCGAGGTTATTGAGCACTCTCCCGTCCTGCGGGTCGAACCTCAAGGCCTGCTCAAAGCTGGTCAGTGCCTCGCTGATCTGTCCGAGCGACCGTTGAGCAACGCCACGTCCAAGCCAGAGCGTCGTCGAATGCGGGTGTATATCCAGCCCGCGCTTATAGGCTTCCAGCGCCTCGTCCACGCGGCCAATCTGCTCCAAAGCACCAGCTCTGAGCAGATAGGTCTCGTCATTCGCGCTCAGCCAGCCGGTATTATCGGTCTCCTCAATCAGACTAGGCCAGTCAGAGCGAGCGTGCGCAAGCCTCGCATTCAGAGCGTCGCGATCGGATGCGACCAGTTGCCCTATCAAGTAGAGCCCCACCAAAGCGGGAATCGCAAAAACAGCCGGAACCAGTCGATTCTTCAAGGCTCTGTCGGATGACGAACCGTATACCGTCAGGAGACCAAGTCCAAACCATAGCGGCAGCGTGGCCGACACGAACTCCTTCGGAAACCCGAACAGTCCACTGACCACGCAGATCGTGATACTGGCGATCGCAGAGACAAGAAGGTCCCGATTGGGACCGACTATCCTCGGCAGTCCTGCCTTGAACCCTAGAAACAGGGCAACGAGGAACAGGACAATGGCACCGGTGCCGCTTTCCGACCAGATCGAGAGCAGGTCGTTGTGGGGCCTGTGAGGGACGGCCTTAGCATCGATAATCCGCCCCTCTGCATACAGAGGATAGTGTATTCTCCAGTTTCCGGGTCCTACTCCTAGAATCGGCCGATTCTGGATCATCTCCAGCGTTGTTTCCCACAGAATAAGCCTTCCTTTATCCCCTCCTGACGCGGCAATCGACTGAACAGCCTGCCCTAGAGAGGCCTTTTCGTCCCACATCGCTTCTCCCGCGCCTTTCCCGATGCGGGAGGGCGTAATCGCCACTAAAACCACTAGAACGCATCCGATTGCAGCCGAAATCCCCTTCGTTGGGCGAATCTGGCGACCTTCACTGCTGAAAGTCCGCATCCACAGTGCAACCGCCACAACCACACCCACCAGAAGTGCAACCCAGGCCGCCCTTGACCGCGTCGCAATGACGAATGCAAGGGTAAGCGCACCACAGACTGCCCACAAAACATCCTGAAGTTTCTTTTCCGAATGGACGAATCGAAGAACGATATAGGGCAGAAGGGCGGCCGCATAAGCGGCCCCGATGTTCCGGTGACCAAGGGTGCCGCTGGGAAGACCGGACGTGGGAATCAAGTGCCGACCTATTTCATAATACTGCGCAAGACCAACCAGCGAAATGCCGCCGCAGACAATTGCCGAAGCCGTTATCGTCCGATCGATATCCCTCTCGCTGAAGCCGGTCACAACTAGGAGCAGGAATGAGACGTAGACGAAGTCGGTTGTAATCGGCACGACACCCAACGAGGGTGAAATGCTCGGTATCGCAGAGACAACCTGCAGGAAGAAAAAACCAGCAGCAGCCAGTAGAACCGGCTTCGTGCTCCGCCGGGCTCCGAATACCGATATGCATACGCAACCCAATAGAACTCCCAGCAGGGCAACCCACAACTGCGGCAGCGCCGTGAACCGATTGATGCGGTCCACAAAGACGAGAGGGACGAAAGCGACCGTGATCAGGCCGACTATCGTCCCCCAGTTTTCCTTCAAGAATGTGTGCATGCTATCCTGGGAGCCACTTGAAGTTGTGGGACATCTCTCTGAGCAGTTTGTGGACGACCTGACTGATCGCCTCGTCCCACACCCTGTTTTTCTCAACTTCGGACAAATAGCTGGTTCTGTCATCCCCAGACACCGGGAACACTCGGACGCCGCGGCCCTTTCGACCAACACCGGACAGGTTCGTCGAGAAAAGGTCCCCCTCCTGACGGGTATCGACGATCCGAATATCGGCATTCACCCGTGCTGCCGTCTCAGGGAATCCGACGACGAGCGGCAGGTTCGGACGCGAGTTCCGTGTCAGCTCATATTGCAGGACACGCCCCGTGATCACGATGTCTGCCTGCGCCTGCTCTGCGAGTCGGATGGCGCCCTCTGAATCAAGGAACGCCGTACCTTCGCCAACTTCGACCAACCGCACGTGACCGTAACGTGTCAGCGCCGTCTTTATCTTTCCGGCAACCACTTCACCTGCCCTATTGTGCTCGAAACCCTGCAGATTGACCACGGCAATCCGGATCGCCGTGTTGATGTCTTTCGCGACCGGAACACGCCGTGTTCGATTGCCGAACGACTTCCTTTGCTTGCCCCCAAGGCTCGTGGCGAATCTCACGCCCCCCATGCCCAAGAAGTCAGGAAGGTCACG
>DPVD01000062.1:0-3484 GCA_003526745.1 Candidatus Latescibacterota bacterium | reverse complement strand
TGCATAATCTCCGACCTGATCGAGACCGATCTTCCCGATCGCGAAGTACTGTGTATCTGGATGTGCGAAGTAGAGACCGCTGACGGACGAAGGCGGCAACATCGCAAAGTTGTCGGTCAAAGTGACATCGATCCGCTCTCTGGCTCTCAGCAGGCTGAAGAGCGTGGACTTCTCCGTATGGTCCGGACACGCCGGGTATCCCGGAGCCGGTCGAATGCCGCGATACTTCTCGCGGATCAGCTCTTCTTTAGACAGGGACTCTCCGGCCCCATACCCCCACTCCCGTCTGACCTTCTCGTGCAGATACTCCGCAAATGCCTCTGCAAGCCTATCGGCCAGCGCCTGTATCATGATCGCCGAGTAATCGTCGTTCGCTTTGCGATACAGATCGACACGTTCTTCGATCCCGTGTCCTGTAGTCACGCAGAAAGCGCCGACATGGTCGACGATTCCTGCGTCCACAGGCGCGACGAAGTCCGCGAGCGCATAGTAGGGACCACCAGCCCTTTTCTGTTGCTGTTGTCGAAGGGTGTGGAAGCGTGTTAGTTCTTTCTGCCTGGATTCGTCCGCCCACAGAACGATGTCGTCTCCGTCGCTGTTTGCGGAGTAGAAGCCATATACACCCTGAGCCTTCGCCCATCCACCATCGACGACATCCTTAAGCATCGCGCGAGCTTCGTCGAACAGTTTCCTGGCTTCGATGCCCTGCACCGGATCGTTCAACAGCTTCGGATAGCTGCCACGCATCTGCCACGTGTGGAAGAACGGACCCCAGTCGATATAGGGGACCAGCGTGTTCATGTCGACATCGTCGAGCACACGATGACCGGTGAATTCGGGTGTTGTCGGCACCGTCGCGCCATCGAACACGCCGACGTAGCGGGATGCCCGGGATTCTTCAATCGTGATCACTGGGCGTCGGACATCGCCCCCCTCGAATTCGGCGAGCGCGCGAGACTGCGATGCCCTGTTCTTATCGACAAAAGCTTCTCGTCCGTCGCTCAACAGCATCGTCACAACACCGGCAGCCAATGATGCGTCTTTGACGTGGACCGTCGCACCTTCATACTCCGGCGCAATCTTCACCGCCGTGTGCTTCCGGCTTGTCGTTGCCCCCCCGATTAGTAGCGGAACATCGAACTTGAGTCGTGACATCTCTTGGGCCACGTGCACCATTTCCTTTAATGACGGGGTGATCAACCCGCTGAGACCAACGATATCCACCTGCTCCTCCTTCGCGGTCTTCAGAATCTCATCGGCGGGAACCATCACACCCAGGTCGATCACCTCGTAGTTGTTGCAGCCCAAGACGACTCCGACAATGTTCTTCCCTATGTCGTGGACATCACCTTTCACTGTGGCCATCAGGACTTTGCCGCGCGCCATGATCCCACCCGCTTCATCTGCTTCCTGCTCCATCAGCGGCTGAAGATATGCGACGGCCTGCTTCATAACTCTTGCAGTCTTCACAACCTGAGGCAGAAACATCTTTCCCTCGCCGAACAAATTGCCGACCACGTTCATGCCGTCCATCAGGGGGCGCTCTATCAGTCCAAGAGGCGTGTAGGTCTTGAGCGCTTCCCCTAGATCCTCTTCGAGAAAATCTGCCTTCCCCTGAAGGAGCGCATGTGCGAGACGTTCTTCGACGCTTGCTTCGCGCCAGGACAGATCCTCTGCCCGTTGCTTAGCATCGCCCTGTACAGACTCTGCAAATTCGACGAGTCGCTCGGTCGCATCATCCCTGCGGTTGAAAAGGACGTCTTCGATACGCTCACAGAGATCCGCGGGAATGTCCTCGTAGACCATCAACTGACCGGCGTTGACGATCCCCATATCCATGCCGGCCTTGATCGCGTGATACAGGAAGGCCGCGTGGATCGCTTCCCGAACGTAGTCGTTCCCCCGGAACGAGAATGAAACGTTGCTCACGCCGCCACTCACCTTCGCGCGCGGGAGACGCTCCTTGATCTGCCGAACAGCCTCGATGAAATTGAGCGCGTAGTCATTGTGCTCATCAATCCCGGTCGCCACCGTCAGAATGTTCGGATCAAAGATGATATCCGACGGATTCATCCCGACCGTCTCTGTCAGGATCCGGTGGGCCCTTTCGCAGATGGAAACGCGGTCCTCGATCGATGTGGCCTGACCGGTTTCGTCGAAGGCCATCACCACCACCGCCGCTCCGTATCGCTGGACAGTACGAGCGTGAGCGATGAACTCCTCTTCCCCCTCCTTAAGGCTAATCGAATTGACGATTGCCTTGCCCTGTACGCATTTGAGCCCCGCTTCGATCACCTCGAAGTCGGAACTGTCGATCATGATCGGAACTCGGGCGACCTCGGGCTCAGTGGCGATCAGATTCAGGAATCGCGTCATCACCGCTGGGGAATCGAGGAGACCTTCATCCACGTTCACGTCGATAATGTTCGCGCCCCCTTCGACCTGATGTCGAGCAACATCGAGCGCTTTGTCGAACTGCTCGTTCTTGATCAGCCTGGCGAACCGACGTGACCCGGTAACGTTCGTTCGCTCCCCCACCATGATGAAGCTTGTGTCCTGATACACGGCAAGAGATTCCAGACCGCTGTACCGGCTGACGAGGTCTAGGGTCTCAGGTTTCCGAGGAGAGCGTTTTTCGGCAATCGCAGCGATCGCGGCGACATGGTCAGGTGTGGACCCACAGCAGCCCCCTATTACATTCAGCCAGCCCTCTTTGGCGAATGAGTCGAGGACGGCTGCCATGTTCTCGGGCGTGTCGTCGTACTCGCCGAACTCGTTCGGCAGACCCGCGTTCGGATAGCACGTCACGTAGTGTGGTGTAATATGCGCAAGCTGCTGCACGTAGGCTCGCATGTCCGACGCTCCGAGCGAGCAGTTGATGCCGACGCTCAGCAGATCGACGTGTGCGATCGACTGCCAGAATGCCTCAATCGTCTGACCTGAAAGCATACGCCCGCTTTGATCGGTGATCGTCAGCGAGACCATCAGCGGGATGCGGACATCGTTGTCCTGGAAGTACTGCTCGATCGCGTAGAGCCCGGCCTTGAGGGTCAGCGTGTCGAACACCGTCTCGCATAGGAGAACATCCACGCCGCCATCCATCAGACCTCGAACCTGCTCGGAATAAGCGGCGACAACCTCGTCGAAGGTCATCGTCCGGTATGCGGGGTCGTTCACGTCAGGAGACAGGGACAGTGTACTGTTCGTCGGACCGACGGCACCCGCCACAAAACGCGGCTTCTCAGGTGTCAGCTGTGTCGCTCTGTCCGCCTCTTCACGAGCGAGCCTTGCCGCCGCAATGTTGATGTCGTAGACATAATTCTCAAGCCCGTAGTCAGCGAGACTGATCGATGTTGCCGTAAAGGTGTTGGTCTCGATCATGTCCGCACCGGCTTCAAGAAAGCGGCGATGCACCTCTTGAACTATATCCGGACGCGTCACGGAGAGGAGATCGTTACACCCCTGCACAACACTTTGGTGACCA
>DPVD01000402.1:0-2974 GCA_003526745.1 Candidatus Latescibacterota bacterium | reverse complement strand
TGGAATCGGGTCAAGACGCCCAATCGCGATGTCGTGCATCTGGTCGACATTACCTGCGACATCGACGAGGATCCCGTCCAGGATCTGGAAATCCGTCTGCAGCGGAGACTCTTCAGTGCGGAACACGAATTCCACCAGCTCGCCAGCACCATCTGCGCTCGAACCGTCGACTCGCATCGAACCCACGACAACTTCACCAGGCGTCTTGTTTGAGGACACAAAGAGACCGGACTGACCGTCTGCGTCTCCCATCATCCCTTCGACGACCTGCTTGGCTTCTACAAACTCGTACTTGGCCTCGTCATATTGCAGCATGAACCCATAGCCCTTAAGGTTCTGGACTTCTTCGACAGTCATCCTGAGACGCATCAGACCGTCATCTGACTGGCCTTTGTCGACGCGATTAAGTTCAAGCTTTGCGAACGGGTTGTCACCGCCCGTGATGTTCAAGACCTGGGCCATCGTTTTGGCAGAAGCCGATCCGGCGGCTAGGATGGCAGCGCTCGCCAACACTGTAATAAGATTCTTCATTCCCCGAGCCTCCTGTAGGGTGGTTCCCGACTCGATCGATCGGATTAACATCTACTTATATATTATCGACATGTGTAACGCCAGTATCAAATTAAAAGTTATCGTGCAGGACCCCGAGTGTCAATGCCGATTTTATTCAACTTAAGTGACTGATACTATTTGAGATATCCGAGTATCGAGTCGACGAGTCCTTGGACCGTAACCTGGTCCTCAGGCGCTTGCACCCTGACCGAATACCCCAGTTCTGTGGCCGTCTTCGTTGTCGTCGGACCAATACTGGCCGCTGGGATACCATGCACCGTGCCTCCCAGTCCCTCGGCCCGCATCAGCTCGTCGAAGTGCAGCACAGCGGAAGAGCTCGCAAACGTCAGGAGTGTTATGCGACCATCCTTAAATCGATCCAGCGCGATCTGCGGGACAGAATCTGGCTTCACTGTCCTGTAGACGACGCAGTCTTCTAAGGAGTATCCGGCCTCACGAATCCTCTCAGGAAGCACTTCTCGACCCGCTTCTGCTCTGGGATAGAGCACCTGGTCGCCCACCGTCAAAGCCTCCAGCAGGGCGTCAACGAGCCCCTCGGCCTTGTGATTCTCCGGGATCAGGTCCGTTGCGAGACCGTATGCAGACACGCGCTCGGCCGTCGCCGGTCCCACTGTCGCGATTTTCACGTTTCCAACGCCACGGACATCCCCTTTCTTACCAATCAGCCTTCCCAGGAATCGATCGACGCTGTTTGGGCTCGCAAAGGCAAGCCAGTTAAACCGGTCGATCTGACCGATCAGCTCGTCAACGGGAGTCCACGATTCGGGGGCACGAATCTCGATAGTCGGTATCTCAAGAACCTCTGCGCCAGACTCTCTGAGCAGACGAACCAGTTCGCTCGATTGCTCACGAGTACGTGTCACGGCGATCGCTTGACCAGCAAGGATCTTCCCTGAGAACCAGTCGAGTTCCATTCCGGCAACCGCACCGATCACAATGGCCGCAGGGTTAACGATATCGAGTTCGTGCAGGCTTCCGAGCGTCCCGCGAGCGACTCGTTGCTCCGGGCGCGTACCCCAAGTGATCGCAGCTACAGGTGTGTCGCTACCCAGACCGCCAGCCATCAACAGCCTTGCGTATTGTTCGCGCTTCCCAACGCCCATATAGACGACAATCGTGCAACCAGCGCGACCAAGGGCCTCCCAGTCCACCTGACTGTTGGGTTTCGTCTGATCCTCGTGTCCCGTGACCAAGGTGACCTGTGCCGATACGCCTCGATGGGTTACGGGAATGCCTGCGTATGCAGGCGCCGCAAAACCACTCGTCACGCCAGGGACAACCTCGAAGTCCAGCCCCGCCTCCATCAACGTGGTCGCTTCCTCACCCCCTCGCCCAAAAACATAGGGGTCGCCGCCCTTCAGACGGACCACGCGCTTGCCTTGGGAAACGTGCTCTACGAGCAGCGCATTCGTCTCCTCCTGCGACTTCGCTTTGAACCCGGCACGCTTCCCGACGTAGATCCGCTCGCAGGAAGATGGCGTCTCTTCCACGAGGTCCGGGTGTGATAGGTCGTCGTAGAGAACGACCTCGGCCGCCCTGAGGCACGCCATTCCTCTTACCGTAATGAGTCCAGGATCCCCAGGACCTGCGCCGACCAGATATGCGATTCCCGCACTCACGCGAGCACCTCTTTCAGGATGGCATCTCCTCCCAGCCGCAGAAGCTCCTCTGCCAGAGCCTTCCCCATCGCAGCTGCCTGATCCTCTGTTCCTATGATCTGGGCTCGAACGGGGTTCCCCTTCTCGGGGTGGGCAATGACGCCGTCCAGAACAAAGTCGTCTTCCTCCCGACGCGCCCAAGCACCGAACGGAATCTTGCAGCCCCCTCCAAGCTCCGCCAATGCACTCCGTTCGGCTGTGATCGCCGCTCGCGCATCCGTATCTTCAACGACAGACAGAAGTTCGCTGACCTGTGGATCATTCGTACGAGCAACAAGGGCCATAACCCCCTGTCCTGCTGCAGGCACGAACTCAGAAGGTGGGAGCAATTGCGAGATATGTTCATTCAGTTTCAGCCGTTTCAAACCCGCACCTGCAAGGACAATCGCATCCAGTTCTTCGGTCTCCAGTTTGCGGATCCGTGTATCTACATTACCCCGGAGCGGCCGAAGATTGACATCGGGACGCGCTGACCGAAGAAGCGCTTGGCGACGCAGGCTCGAAGTGGCCACCCGTGCTCCATCTGGCAGATCCGAAAGTGACAGACCATCGCGTGCACAGATTGCGTCTCGCACGTCCTCGCGCGGGCTAACAGCGGCCAACTCTAGGCCATCAAGGAGCGATGTGGGAAGATCTTTGAGACTGTGGACGGAGAAGTCGGTGCGACCAGACAGGAGGGCTTCATCGACCTCCTTCGTGAACACACCCTTGCTACCTATTTCAGAGAAAGAGGCGGCGAGGTT
>DPVD01000312.1:0-20705 GCA_003526745.1 Candidatus Latescibacterota bacterium | reverse complement strand
GAGGTGGCCAGATCGAAGGTTCCCCCAATGCTGGAGACTGCGCGCTCAGCACGGTCGTGTACAACCTCTATACCCTTCAAGGACATAGTCCGAATCACCTCTCTAAGAAACAGCGTTTTCATTCGAGCGGAATCCAGCAGGACAACCTGCAAGTCGGGTCTAAAAATCTTGAGTGGAATGCCTGGTAGCCCACCACCTGTCCCGATGTCGACCAGCCTGGTCGCACTAGCGGGCAGGAACCGTGCAAGCAGGAGCGACTCGTACACGTGTCGTTCGAGGATCCTACTCCCGTTGGAACGAGAGACCAGTCGTACACGGCCGTTCCAAGCTCGCATCAGATCCCTGTAAGCGACCAGACCCTCGATCACCGTTGGAGTAAGGCCGATCTCGACCGCCTGACAGAGGTCTTGAAATCGTTCTAGGTCAAGGTCCGATGACCCGTTCCGTGTGTCTGCACCTGTTGTCATTCCAGCGAATGTTCCACGTGGAACACCATCACTTCCCGATGCAGAACTGGCTGAAAATTTCGTCCAAGATGTCTTGCGCCGTTGTCTCGCCGATGATACCCACTAGTGCGGTCAGCCCTTCATCGATCTCGAAGCTTATGATTTCCCCCGCACCCCCCTCTTCTAAACACACTGCGGCTCGCAACAAAGCTTCTCGTGCAAGCCTCAGAGCTCCAGCGTGGCGCTGGTTCGTGATGGATTCAGTCCCGATCTTTACTCCACCACACAGCCGATCAGACAGTGTTTGCCGTAGGCCTGTAAGTCCGTCTCCTGTTCTCGCTGACAACCAAAGCGAATTCGGGCAAGCCGCCACGCCATCCCACGAGGGGTGCCTGTACAGATCAGACTTGTTGATAGCCACGATCGGGTCCACAAGCTCATTGAGAAGACTGTGTTCTTCGGTCTCGACAGGACGACTTCCGTCGACGATCAGGATAACTAGGTCCGCCTGAGTAAGCGCAACCCTAGACCGACGCGTGCCCTCCTTCTCGACCGTATCGCTCGTCTCTCGAAGCCCAGCCGTGTCGCTAAGTACAACTTGGATTCCGGCAATTTCAATAGCCTCGTCAATCGTGTCCCGCGTTGTACCTGCTACGTCTGTGACAATTGCTCGGTCCTCACCAAGCAGAGCGTTCAGGAGACTTGACTTCCCCACATTCGGGATCCCGCAAAGAGTGACTCGAGCACCTTCGCGGATCATCTTCCCGCCGTCATAAGACTGGATCTGCTGATCAAGAATGTCCACGGCTTGTCGCAGCTGCTTCTGAACTGATGCCGTGTCGATCGTCACATCCTCAGAGAAATCTAGAGATGCTTCGAGCAATGTCTTTGTCTGCCGAAGCTCTGTGGCCAGTTCCTGGAATCGCTTCTTCAGTCCTCCACGAAGCTGGAAGTAGGCGCTCTCAAGCCCGTAATCGGTTTTTGCAGAAACGAGGTCTGCCACCGCTTCTGCCTGTGTCAGGTCTATTTTCCCGTTCATGAAGGCCCGCTGAGTGAACTCGCCGGGCTCGGCTGGTCGCGCACCGGCAAGCTCCAGCGCGGTTACGAGGCGCTTCAGGAGTACCGGATTCCCGTGACATTGAATCTCGACCATGTCCTCACCGGTGTAACTTCGAGGGGATCGAGCAACGAATGCCAAAATCTCATCTGTCTCTTGGTTTTCGAGAACTAGATGACCGTGACGGATTCGGTAGTTGTCTGTAGCGGAAAGGGGTGTCTTTAGACGGAGATGTTGGTCAGACAGGCGAGCGGCCTCTGGGCCGGACAGGCGAACGATACCAACAGCGCCTTCGCCAGAGGGTGTGGCAATCGCGACAATGGTGTCATTGGCATAAATGGGCAAAGTGGATATTAACCGCCTCCCTTACCTCTTATGCACCTGATTGAACTTGGGGTGCTAATGTTGCATTTCCAAATCGCTTTAGCGCTTGCTGTTCGAGGAGACTAAGGAGGTTGTACATCGTAAAGTAAAGGACCAAGCCGGACGACATACTCCAAAAGATCCATATCATAAACGGTGGCATAATGTAGGCCATCATTGCCTGCTTTGGATCCTTCATGGTGATCTTCTGCTGGACGAACATTGCACCCGCCATCAGAAGGGGCAGAATGTGCAGTTCAAAACCGCCAACCTCAAGGACATCAGGCTTTGAGAGGTCGGTGATCCACCCTACGAATTCGCTCTGACGCAACTCGATCGCACTACGGAAGAGGTTAAACAGGGCGAACATGATTGGTGCCTGGAGGAACATCGGAAGACATCCTCCAAGAGGATTTACGCCCTGTTCCTTGTATAGCTTCATCGTCTCTTGTTGAATTTTTTGCGAATCGTTCCCGTGCTTCTCCTTCAGAGCGCTCATCTGTGGCGCTAACTCCTGCATCTTGGCCATCGACTCGGTGCTGCGGCGTGTGAGCGGAAACATGATGACTTTGACGAGGATGGAGAAGACGATGATGACGAAGCCGTAGTTCGGTATGACGTTGTTTAGCGCAGAGAATGCGTGGATACACAGGATCGTCATGGGCCTGAGAATCGGCCGGATCCAAGCCCATCCGAACTGGACCAGCTCGCCCAAGTTTGCGTAAGTCTCGCGACCGTAGAGGTCAGTGTCCTGGTTGGTCAGTACGCTGTAGGAAAGCGGGCCGACCATCAGTCCGTAAGACAGAGGTTCGCCGGTGTATTGCGCTCGGATCTGAGACTTGAAATAGGGTGTAACGCTTCGCAGTTCCCCGGTGAGATTGACATCATAAATGATGTCGTCTCTAGGCATTAGGGCTGCCGCAAAATATGCGTTTCGCGTGACAACCCAGTTCATCCCCCGCCCGCTAGGCATTCGCGCGTCTTCCTCATTGATCGCGTCGACCGTCCAGTCGTAGACCTCTTCTCCCGTCAACGTCACGACCATGTCGGTATAAGCCGCATACATACCGCCCTGGGTCGTTCCGCCTTCGGTGTCTGCGATTCCACCGTCCCAGCCGACTGATATCCAGTCTTGCGCAGTAAGACCCTCGGCAGACACGCTCAGTTCCGCCCGGTATCGGTTCCCTTGGAAGAGAAGTCGCTTCGTAAACCGGTTGCTCCCGAATTCTGTCGTCAGTGTCAACTCCGCCTGGTCGTCCCCTTGGAGAAAGAGTGATTGAACACTTGGCGCGAATTCAAGGTCATCCAGCGATGTGCCGGATAGCTCTGTTATCAGGCCTCCGCGGCCCTCTCCAACCAGCTCGAGTTCTTGGCCGTTTTGATCGAAATAATCCTTGAGTCTCCAGCTGGTGATCAGTCCACCACGTGTGCTTATTGTGGCAATGTACTGATCCGTTTCAATAATGATGTTCCTGGCCTCAAAAGCCGTTGCTGCTGATTGAGTCGGCTCGCCCTGAGGCGCGGCTGCCTTGGGAATGCTCGCAGAAGTGTTGCGTTGAATATTATCTGTCGGAACGAGTGTCTCGCTCCGCTCCGCCGGCCTGACCATTTCTGTCGGTTCATTGAGAAAGGGGTCCTCAACTGCCGGGTTGATCCACCTGAAGTAATACGGCATTAGCCAGATAATGATGCCGATAAGCCCGAAGGCGAGGAGGGTTCGCTTGTCCATTGTCTAAGGCGTATCCAATGCGGAGAATGCAGCTGTAAGGTCTTGCTGATAATCTACGAAAGTAGCTGGAGTGGCCCGATCACTAACAGTGATCAGGACGAGACGCCCACGAGGATTAAGCCAGGCGTGGCTTCGGCAGATATCTCGGATTCTTCGTCGAGCCTTGTTCCTCTTTACGGCATTTCAAAATTGTCTGCGAATCGAAATCAGCGTCGCTGAGGCTTTTGAACGGCAGACCCGTACGTGAACAAGCCGGCCGCGATGGGTGCGACCGGACTTGAATAGACGGCGGATTTCGTGGCGTAGCCTGAGGTTTGGCCGGCCCAAGAAGATCTGGCTTACGCGCTAAGGCGCTTTCTGCCCTTACGACGACGACGATTGATGACTGCACGGCCACCCGGGGTGCTCATTCTTTTCCGAAATCCGTGCTTGTTTTTACGTTTACGATTCGATGGTTGAAACGTGCGCTTCATCGTCCAATCTCCGTAGGGAGTTTTGTCTCGGGTTCAGGGTGGTGAATGTATCTTTGAGGCTCTTCGCTGTCAAGCGATTTGGCCTGGACACTGAACAGGTGAACAGACGTGCGCCCCACATCTTGTATCAAGAAAAGTTATATCCAACATCTAGCGTTGTTGGCGATATCATTCAGAAAATCAACAAGTTATCGATATGGTAGGGGCACTGACATTCCTTGACAACCAGAGAGCGTGGTTTTAGTTTTTCGCCCGCTCAGGGTCGTAGCAGAGCGGAGCACTCGTCATCCTCTCCACCCACGGTTTTCGCCTCCCCAAGGCGATAACGATACACCTAGTGGAACTCCCTGGATCACGAGGCAACATAAGAGGTTCGTTCCCCAAAATTTGACACCCCGTTGACGGTGGTAACCCCACACCACCTCAGATTGGCAAGGTGTATCCCTATGTCGCACGATCCCGCCAGTCTCTGGCAGTCGTGCCTTGCTGTCCTGAAGAAGGATCTGCACTCACAGAGCTATCAGACTTGGATTGAACCTCTCACGATTCAACATTTCGACCCGAACCAGGTCATCCTCGTTGCCCCAGACGCATTCTTCTGTGATTGGGTTGACGAACATTATCTGCCGAGTCTGGAGAGCACTGTCTATGAAGTGACCTCGTGGCGTCCGGAATTTTCCTTTCAGCCTCGATCCGCTCATCATCCTACTGAACAACCAGATCCCGTTAAGCCTCTTCCGCAGGCCCGTGCAGTCTCGTCCTTTGCGCTAAATCCCAGGTATCGCTTTGACAACTTCATCGTCGGGGATAGTAACGAGTTCGCCTTCTCTGCCGCACGCGCTGTTGCTGAAGCACCTGGCAAGACTTCTTTCAACCCCTTAGTAATTTATAGCGGTGTCGGGCTTGGTAAAACGCATCTTCTCCAGGCCATCGGTGACTATTGTTTGCGCAATGGGACAGCCCAGAATGTCGTCTATGTAACAGCCGAGAAGTTCATCTCAGACTACATTACTTCAATCCGAAAACGGGATACGGCCCAGTTCGTGAGCACCTACAGATCAGCGGATCTTCTCTTGGTAGATGATATCCAGTTTTTCTTGCTGACTGAAGGGTCGCAGAGAGAGTTCTTCCACACCTTTAACGTTCTTTTCCAGAACGATAAACAGATCGTGTTGTCCGCTGACTGCGCTCCTCCATCTCTGAAGGGGTTTGAACCGCGATTGATATCACGTTTTCAATGCGGCTTGGTTGCAAGCATCGACTCTCCAGACCTGGAAACCCGGATTGCAATCGTCAACCATAAGGCAGAATTGCAAGGCGTGGAACTATCTCAAGACGTTGCCATACACATTGCCGAAGCACACGCGACAAATGTTCGAGAACTTGAAGGTGCACTTACACGAGTTACGGCCCTAGCAAAACTGACACATCGTCCTATAACGACTGATTTGGTATCTCAGATGCTCCCGAGTCTGAAGGCTCAGTCCAAGGAGATCCAACTCACTGAAGTCGTTGAGTCTTGTTCGGCACATTACGGGATCACTCGTGTCGAAATTATTGGGTCTTCGAGAAAGAAGGAGATTGCCAATGCAAGACACGTTTCTATGTATCTCGCCAAGACAATGACCTCGGCTTCCTTAAAACGTATCGGTGTTGAGTTTGGTGGGCGGGATCACTCTACGGTGATTCACGCGTGCAAAAAAGTTGAGGTTCTAATTCAAAGCCACCCGGAATTTGCTTCTGAAATTGAACGCCTACGGCACCGCGTCGAAACATCTTCCACACGCGCGGCCTGACATGTAGTTAAAAGAAGTTTAGGGGCATACTTCTTATATATACAACTACTGGTGTGTTAGATGTGTTGGGCGAGCCTTTATGTGTAAAGGAATCAATATGTTATGGTGTTTGAAAATGTGTTAGTAACCGTGTGAGTGTGTGTTGGTTAAGATGTGAGGAAGTGGTTTGTGCAGATATTCAACAAGTTATTCACTTGGGGTGTGGATAACCGAACTGGCCTTAGATAAAGTGTAATTGGTTGAAAATTAGGATGTTGGAATCAGGTTTTGTTGAGGGTAGAGTGGCTTGCGCATTTGGGTATGTGCATAACTCTCACGCGCTGAAAAAAGGGGGATTAAAGGAGTCCTTTCAGAGGCATTGTAATAGGGCCGTGGGAAGTTGACAAGTTAACGAAAAATCAGTAAATTAAGTGTGGTTTTGAGGGATAAAAAAGTAGGTCTATAAAGGGACCCGAATCCTCCCCGAATTTGGGCTGGAAAATGGTCCCTTTTTCCGTATGAACCGCACTGCAGACTTGGGAGGGATTTCCAGTGAAGGCAGTCATAGAGCGAGAAGAGCTGGTTAGAGGCATCCAGGCGGTTCTGGATATTGTCCCGTCCAAGAGCGCACTGCCCGTTCTGTCGAACATTCTGATCGACGCCACACCAGATGGTATCGAGCTGAGCGCGACAGATTTGGACATTTCGATTATCTGTGGCGTTAAGGGCGAGGTCGAAGAGCCCGGTGAAACGACGGTACCTGCTCGTAAATTCAGCGAAATCATCCGGGAGTTGCCCGACGAATCGATTCGCGTGAAGGCTGGCGAAGGACGAGTGTCGATCGAACGCCAATCAGGACTTCACGGGACATATGCTCTGATGTCAGTTCCTGCGGAGGACTTTCCTGACCTGCCTAGCGAGATCGATGGCCCAGAGATGAACTTCGGCAACCGTGATGGTGAAGATGTGGAGTCACTCGATGGGGACTTAATCAGCCATATGGTAGCGAAGACCGTGTTTGCAGTTTCTCGTGATGAAACGCGTCCGGTTCTGAATGGTGTGCTTTGGCAGGTTCGTGAGGGTCGCACGACGATGGTGGCAACAGACGGCCATCGCTTAGTGAAATTTTCCAAGTCTCTTCCAGGGCCAGAAGGAAAACAGGTTGTGACTGAGGCGATCGTCCCGCCCCGCCCGCTGAGTCACTTGGTGAAGCTACTTGGGTCCGGCAGCGTGCTTGACCAAGTCAGGTTTGGTCAGAATCATCTGATGTTCTCGCTCTCCGATGCGGCGGATTTCGATGGCGAAGACGCGCAACCCATACGGCTTTATACGCGTTTGATAGAAGGGCCGTATGTCGACTACGAACAGGTGATCCCTACAGGCAATGCGAAAAAGCTCCACGTGTCGAACAGTGTTTTGGCTCCTGCGGTTAGGCGCGTGTCCATTCTCGCGAGCAGCCAGACACAGCAAGTGAAGATGGAAGTCGGCGAAAATCGGGTTTTGCTGTCGGCAAATAGCCAAGAGATCGGCGGTGAGGCGGAAGAAGCTGTGGAAGCGGCATATTCTGACGAGCAGATGGCGGTCGGATACAATTCTACCTACTTGGGCGACGTGCTGAGACGGATCGACTCGGATGAAGTCGTGTTCGAACTGGACAGCCCGGTAACGGCCGGGATAATCCGACCTGTCGATCAGGTCGAGGGCGAAGACTACCTTTGTCTGCTGATGCCGCTTCGTCTGAATGACTGAACGTGCACGTCAGTCGTATTCAGCTCGAAAACTTCAGGAACTTTGAAAGCGTAGACTACGCGTTCAGACCTGAAGGAACGGCTATCCGAGGCGACAACGGGCGCGGGAAATCGAATCTTCTAGAGTCGATATTTTTCCTCGCCGTCGCGAAGTCGGGTCGGGGTACGAAGGATCGTGATGTTGTCAGGTGGGGTGCCGAGCACTACGTGATCACGGCTGAAGTCGAACGGGAGGATCACAACTTCGGTATTCGGGTAGCCTACGATCGGCGCAGCCAGAAGAAACGGGTGTTCCTCGACGAGTCCCCGCTTGAGCGTTTGTCTGATCTTGTGGGACACTTTAATGCTGTTCTCTTTTCCCCTGAGGATGTTGACCTCGTTCTTCGTGACCCCTCGGAGCGTAGAAGATTACTCGACATCCTTGTCTCCCAGTCGAGCCACGCATACCTGTCAGATCTCGAACAATACCGGCGCATCCTCTCACAGCGGAATCACTTGCTTAGGACGCAGGGATGGAAGCTGACGCAGGATTCGGGTCCACTCGAACCGTGGGATCAGCAGATAAGCGAATTCGGCGCCCGGGTCATCCACCAGAGAGTTGCTGCTGTCGATCGCATTCAGGCCCCATTGGACGAGCTCTACGCGGCGATCTCGCCTTCTAGTGAGAAACTATCCGTCGACTACAGATGTTCCGGCTTGGGTGACGACGAGGGCGCTACAAGGAAGACGATACACGACTTGATGAAGGAGAAACGCTGCGACGAGGTCAACGTCGGTTACACGCTGGTCGGTCCTCATCGCGATCAAGTTGTGTTCAAACTGGACGGATATCCCGTTCACAAGTTTGGGTCCAAAGGACAGATGAAAAGCGTTCTGCTGGCCTGGAAGATGTCCGAAGCTCGGTTCCTTGCGTCCGAAACAGGATTCAAACCGGTGTTGCTAATGGATGACATCTTTTCGGAGCTCGATAAAAAGCGGGCAAACGCGGTGCTCGACCTGATTGGGGAATATGGACAGAACGTCCTCGCGACGGCAAGAGATCCAGATCTCGACCTAGTGGGCAGAGGATATGAATCGATTGAGCTTTGAGGACACAGAACCACGATCGGAAAAGATCCAGCTAGCGGGTTCGTCGGTTAAGGCGCTCCTTGATGCGTGTGGCTACACGCAAAAACTGGACGAACAACGCGCGATCACACTTTGGGGGGAATGCATAACGCAAATTTTCGGGCCCGAGGCCATCGTTGCGACCTCGGTCAAGGGTGTGGATAGGAAGGAACTAACGGTGACCGTCGCGAAGGCGGCGTGGCGGCACCGTCTGACGTTCGAGTTGCCGAAGATCATCGCGTCGATGAACGACGCGCTGGGCTCAACGGTGATCGAATCGATCCGTCTGAGGTAAGGAGACAGTCGTCCATGGCAGAAGCAGAAAACCAGTATAGCGCCGATAACATCCAAGTTTTAAAGGGTCTTGAGGCTGTCCGGAAACGTCCTGCGATGTATATCGGTGACACAGGAGTTAACGGGCTCCACCACCTGATCTGGGAGCTGGTCGACAATGCGGTCGACGAGGCCATGGCTGGCTATTGCGACGTGATCTATGTCGTTCTGAATACGGACGGGTCTTGCACTGTGATCGACAACGGTCGCGGGATCCCGGTGGACGATCACCCAGCAGAGAAACGGTCGGCGCTTGAGGTCGTCATGACGGTCCTTCACGCGGGTGGGAAGTTCGACAAACAAAATTACGCAGTGTCGGGCGGGCTGCACGGTGTTGGTGTTTCGGTCGTGAACGGGCTATCTGAGATCTGCGAAGTCGAGGTAAGGTCTCAGCTGATAGATCCGGACGGGCGTGTTTACCGACAGAGATACAAGCGCGGCGTCCCCGACTGCGCCGTTGAGGCCGGTGAAGTGACATCCGAGACGGGTACGAAAGTGACGTTCTTTCCGGATGGGGAGATCTTCGAGACGGTGGAGTTCAACCAGGAAACGGTGGCACACCGGCTCAGAGAACTTGCGTTTTTGAATAGGGGTCTCCGGATTATGCTCCAGGATGCAAGGGACGAGTCTGAGACCGAGTTCCACTACGAGGGCGGGATCAAGGCGTTCATTGAGTATATCGATGAGGGTAAGACCCAGGTCCACGAGGCCGTCCAGTTTGAGGGTGAACGGGAAGGTGTCTGGACAGAAATTGCGTTGGCCTACAACGATTCATATGCTCAAAACATTTTCAGCTACGTTAACACGATTCACACGCCAGAGGGTGGGACACACGAGACAGGTTTTCGTACGGCTCTGACCCGATCGCTAAATGCGCACGCTACGAAATACAACCTGATGAAGAGCGAGAAGTTCACGCTCTCGGGTGAGGATACACGTGAAGGTCTGACGGCTGTTATCAGCACGAAAGTTCCGGAGCCCCAGTTTGAGGGTCAGACCAAGCAGAAACTCGGGAATAGTGAGGTGCGCGGCGTAGTGGAATCGCTGGTGTCGGAGAAGCTGAACGAGTTTTTCGAAGAGAACCCGGCCGTGGTGAAGAAGATCCTGACAAAGGCGATCGAGGCGGCCCGGGCTCGGGAAGCTGCGCGCAAAGCGCGTGAGCTCGTTCGAAGGAAGGGTCTGCTAGAGGGTGGTGGCCTTCCTGGCAAACTGCTGGACTGCTCGTCGAACGAGAAGGATGAGACTGAAGTCTTTCTCGTCGAGGGCGACTCGGCCGGAGGCTCTGCTGCACAAGGCCGGAATCGCGAGTTCCAGGCGATCTTACCGCTCTGGGGAAAGATGCTGAACGTCGAGAAGGCGAGGATCGATCGAGTGCTCACGAACGATAAGCTACAGCCGATGATCTTGGCCCTCGGTGCGGGAGTTGGCGAGGATTTTGATATCGAGAAGCTTCGTTACGGCAAGATCATCGTGATGGCGGATGCCGATGTCGACGGTTCGCACATCCGGTGCCTTCTGCTGACGTTCTTCTTCAGATACATGCGCCACATGATCGATGATGGTCGAGTCTACATCGCCCAGCCGCCGCTGTTCCTTGTGAAGAAGGGCAAGGACGAGAACTACGCGTTTAACGAAGATGAGCGAGATGAATTCCTGACGAACTACGGCGAGGAAGCGAAAGGTGTGATGGTCCAGCGTTACAAGGGCCTCGGCGAGATGAACCCTGAGCAACTCTGGAGCACCACAATGGATCCGGACCAACGCACCCTGCTGCGCGTGTCTCACGATGACGCTCTCGAAGCTGAGCATCTATTCTCGATGCTGATGGGAGATGAGGTTCAGCCGCGCAGACGGTTCATCGAGGAACACGCACTCGAAGCCGAACTTGATATCTAGTTCTGGAAAACTTGAGATGAGGTCAAACAACGTATGATGGATCGAGGTAGAATCGTTCCTGTCGACATCGGAGAAGAGCTGAAGAAGTCGATGCTGGACTACTCGATGAGTACGCTGGTCGATCGAGCTCTTCCGGATGTGCGTGATGGACTGAAGCCGTCGCAGCGCCGGATTCTTGTGGCCATGAATGATCTCGGGCTGCAGCCAAATAGGCAGCACCGGAAATGCGCGAATGTCGCCGGACACACTTCGGGTAACTACCACCCGCACGGCGAAGCGATCGTGTATCCGACACTGGTGCACTTGGCGCAGGATTTCCGGATGCGATATACCCTCGTGAACGGGCAGGGGAACTTCGGCTCGATCGATGGCTATCCGCCGGCTGCGATGCGATACACCGAGTCGCGACTGGATGGTGCCGGCGGCGCAATGCTCACGGATCTGGACAAAGAGACTGTCGATTTCCGCCCGAACTATGATGAGCGTCTCGAGGAGCCGACCGTTCTTCCCTCACGATTCCCGAACCTCCTCTGCAATGGCGCTGTCGGGATCGCAGTCAGCATGGCGACAGCGATCCCGCCGCACAATGTTCGAGAGGTTGTGAGCGCGCTGAAGGCGCTGATCGATGAACCAGAGATTACTATCGACGAACTAATGGAGCACATCAAGGCGCCCGATTTTCCGACTGGCGGTATCATCCACGGGATGTCGGGTGTGCGGGCAGCCTACCATCTCGGGAAAGGGCACATCCGCGTACGTGCAAAGGCCGCAATTGAAGAGGCAAGGGGAGACCGTGAGATCATCGTGATCACTGAGATTCCTTATATGGTCGCGAAGTCTACGCTGCTTGAGAAAATGGCCGACCTCGTTCGCAACAAGCGGATCGAAGGGATCTCTAACATTCGTGATGAATCAGATCGAGAAGGCCTTCGGGTCGTTGTCGAGCTGAAGCGCGATGCGAACGCGGAGGTGGCGCTCAACCTGCTCTACAAACACACGCAGCTTCAAACGACATTTGCAGCGAACATGATCGCGCTTGTCGATGGTGTGCCACGTCAGCTGAACTTGAAACAAATGCTGAGTGACTTCGTCGACCATCGCCACGACGTTGTGGTGCGTCGAACAACCTACGAGCTCGGTGTTGCTGAAGATCGCGCACACATTCTTGAAGGTCTGCGGATCGCGCTCGACAACATCGACGAGGTGATTCGGATCATCCGTGGATCTGAAGATCCTACCGCCGCGCGCGGGGCTCTGATGGACCAGCTCGTACTTACGGAACGGCAGGCGCAGGCGATCCTGGCGATGACGCTTCAGCGTCTGACGAACCTCGAGCAGCAGAAGATCGAGGACGAGTATGAGGCTTTGGTCCAAGAGATTGCCAGGCTTAAGGAGATCTTGGATAGTCGCGATATCCGGATGGGTATCGTTAAGGTCGAGCTCGACGAGATCGGCGAAGAGTTCGGTGACGAGCGACGCAGTGACATCGTTGTCTCCGCCGAAGAGATCGATGTAGAGGATCTGATCCCCATCGAAGATGTGGTTATTACGATCTCCCACAGCGGCTACATTAAACGGATTCCTGTCGACACGTATCGGAGTCAACATAGGGGTGGGCGTGGCGTAACCGGCATGAACACGAAGGATGAGGATTTTGTCGAGCACTTGTTTGTCGCGTCGACGCACGATTACATCCTCTTTCTCACCGACAAAGGGCACTGTCACTGGCTGAAGGTGTATCGAATCCCGCAGGGCGTTCGTACCTCGCGAGGGCGCCCTATCGTCAACCTGATCGATATCATGGACGGCCACAAGGTGGCAGCGATCGTCCCCATAAAGGAGTTTAAGGATGACGAGTTCTTGATCCAGGCCACTCGGAATGGGCAGATCAAGAAAACAGCGCTGTCCGCCTACAGTCGTCCACGACGCGGCGGTATCATCGCAATGAATATCATTGACGATGATGTTCTGGTCGAAGCTTGGGTATCGGATGGTAACCAAGAGGTGATTGTCGCGACGCAGACTGGGCAAGCCATTCGGTTCCACGAGGATGAAGTGCGTCCAACTGGACGTGGGAGCCAGGGTGTCCGTGGGATCTCGCTCGAAGGGGTGGATATTGTCATCGGTATGGTAGTCGCGGATGACGACACGGATTTGCTGACGGTGTCAGAGTTGGGATACGGTAAGCGAACCCGTGTCTCGGATTACCGACTGACTCGTCGTGGCGGAAAAGGTGTAATAAATATCAAGACAACCGAGCGGAATGGTGGTGTTGTCGCGATCAAGGCCATCCAGGAAGATGACGAGGTGATGATTATCTCCCAGGACGGTATTCTGATTCGCTTGCCGATCGCAGACGTCAGCACGATCGGCCGGAACACACAGGGCGTCCGATTGATCAACCTCGATGAAGGCGATCGGGTAATCGATGTGGCGCGAGTGGATGAGGGGCGCGCGGAAGGCGACGAAGAAGGACCATCGGAGAGTGGCTCGGCTCAGCCGTCTTCGAACGGGGAAGCCGGCAGGTCGGCCGAGTCGTGATTCTCACGAAGGCCATAATCCGACTCTGATGCAATCGGCAGGTCTCGGTAGATTCAGTTAAGATCCAGGGTGACGCAACAAAATGTGGCACACGGATGCTTAAGGCTCAGGTGTTGGATCGCTTTGAAGCTTTCACAAACGTTGTTTCCCTGGAAGGGGAACGCCAAACCGGGAAAACAGTCAGTGAAAAAAATCCCCGTCGTAATCCTACTCTGCGCGATCTTGGCTGGCTGTGAGCCGTCGCCCGGGGTTGTTGAATCGCACGGGAAGATCACGGCCCCCGACATGAAGCTTGCCTACCTCGGCGGGACAGAGTCAACGCTCTCAGACCTGAGGGGCCAGGTTGTCCTGCTGAACTTCTGGGCGACTTGGTGTCCTCCTTGCCGCGAGGAGCTTCCGCATTTTGAAGCGCTCCATAAGGCATACAAGGATCGAGGTCTGGCCGTCATCGGTGTTTCTATGGACCAGGCCGAGAACGCGTATGTGCAGAAGTTCTCAGACGATGTCGGGATCACGTATCCGATCGCGATGAGCCGGTTCGAGGAGGTGGAGAAGATTTGGTCCAAGATCGAATCAATACCTACAGTTCAGGGGTTTGGGCCCGAGACACCCTCCCCTTCGAACGGGAGCGTTCGAATGATGCCTACGACATTTGTAATCGATCGATCGGGCAAGATCTACCGAAAGCACGTGGGTCCGAGGGACCGCGCGGCGCTCGAGCCCGAACTGCGAATGCTGATGGGTTTTGAAGAAGCTAAGCCCATGAATTCGTAACCAAAGACTTCTGCAGCAAGAATGGATAGGCGTCTGTCACGTGACAGACGCCTTCTCTGTTTGCGGAGGGTCGTCAGCTTGGTCTTCGCTTTCTTTGTCTGTTTCTCGCGAACCATCTTCGTTTTGCCGTAGAATAGGAATCCGCTGGGCATGCGCTTCTAGATCGTTGGGTTCATAACCGAAAGGTCGATCGATATCAGGGCCTTCTGGTCCGTAGCCAGAGATTCGAGCCCTGTTTATGGGGGTTTTTAGGGCGGGCGGGTCCAAAAGTGGACCACCTTTCTGCGTCAACGTGTTTAGCAGACTCTTTTCAGGAACGACTTCGACCCCATTCTGCCAATTCCTCAAGCTTCGCAACCCGTCGGTGAAAGTCCTCATTGTCTTCGAATTTCGCTTCTGTGAATGCCGTCACAATTTCTTCAGCCAGGTTCTGCCCGATGATCCAATGTCCCAAGGCCAGAACGTTTACATTGTCGTGTTCCACGCACTGGTGGGCGCAATGCGTGTCGTGGCACAAGGCGGCTCGGATGCCACGAATCTTGTTACAAGCGATCGATGCACCCACACCAGTTCCGCAACACATCACACCCCGGTCGGCCGTCCTTTCGAGCAATTGTTCACAGAGCGCCTTGGCGACATCAGGGAAGTCGACCGGTTCTTCACTGAAGGCCCCTATATCAGTCACTTTGTGGCCCTTGTCTTCGAGAAACGGAATCAAGTGTGATTTGAGATGAAAACCTGCGTGGTCACCGCCGATGATGATTCGCATTCAGAACACCTTTCCTTCCGTGTGTATTCCCTCCGCTTTTTCAAGTAGCCCAAATGATCGAAGATTTCGAGGCAGAGTTCAATCGAGAAGTCTAGGAACCAACGCCGCCCGCCGGATGCGGATGAGTATGTCGTGGCGGAATACGGGGAGATACAGCATTCTCGCTCCCCCGCTAATGGGCAAAGCCGGCGAATAGAGGCCGGTATTCGGCGCATACGTACAGACGGTGAAGTCTCCGTCTGGCAGAGTAATTTCCAGGACGCCCTCGATAGGCTCTCCGCAGTTGGCCTCCTCGCGTTCCCGGCCGTCCGCGAGGTAAATACAGTATTCCTCTTCCTCCACTGCCAGCACGGAAGCAACGGTGTGCTCGGGCTGCTGGCGAAGCCACTCCTCTGACAGCGGGCGGGCTCGCACCAGGTCCAAGGAATGGACGAACTGCGACAGGTGACCCATCCAGGTGCGGATACAGCGTCTGGACTCGGACGTTCCCGTCTCCCGACCGGGAATGATGGAGAAGTCGATCATGTCGTAGTGGGCGCCGCTCAGCACTGTCACCCACGCCCGCTTGCGGTGAATGGTCCAGCCTTCAGGATCGAGGTAGCGGGTAGCGACGTTGTCCTCATCGTAGTTCAGGGGCTTGCGGGATCCGTACGAATCCAGGGCAAAATCGCGTACCGCTGCGAGCTTGAGCTGTTTGGACATGAAGTCACCCATATCGTAGTTGCGCCGGCGGAAGCTGGTGTTGGGCAGAGGGTGCATGTTCACCACATCAAAGTCGAGTTCATCGAAGGTGTGGTCCGCAGGCTGCTCGAACTCGGGATCGTAGGAAAACGCCTGCTGGCCGGCGATCAGGTGCTGGCGGCCGCTCTCACGCTGGAGACTGCGCACCAGCCCGATCATCCGGGACTGCCAAGCGTTGACCTCATCGGCTCCGGGCAGGTCGGCATCGGCGCTCCGGAACGAGCCGGGCTCGTTGCATATTTCATAGATGACATTGTCATATTGCTGGGTGTGTTCGACGATGTGGCGGGCGTGGGCCTCCTGCCAGTGCAGCACCTCGACATTACGCTCGGTAACGTAGTCTTGCCAACGCAGCGGGCGAGCAGGGTCCAGGTTGACGTTGTTGTCTGGGTGCAGAGGATTTAGTTGCCAGATGGTGTTGTCGTAGGTGTTGGAGAACAGGACGACCTCCACGACGATTCCGTAGTCGCAGGCGAGCTCGACGAAAGCCTCCAGGCGATCGAAATACTCATCGTTCCATTGAGCCAGATCGAAGCGGGGCTCGCCGTCGAGTGCCTTACCAGGTCCACTGCGCCGAAAGGGCGTGACGAAGTCCGTCGACTCGGGCTTGCAGGTAGAATAGGGATTGACGGAGGACTGGAGCTCACGGAACAGTGTGAAAAGCCGCGTCAGCGTCTGCCCCTTGCTCGCGGCGTCCTCGAGGTATCTTTCGAATCGGAATGGCCGATTGAGCACGGCGCCGTAGTGCTCGGTGGCGCACAGCAGCACGCGTGGCCGGCCGTTGAACTCAAAGAGCTTGGGATTGTCGGGGTGAATGCGGAGGATCATCGGTTTTTGTCATCCTGTTTGGAGGGCGTGAGAGCTAGCCTGATGTCTTCGATCCCATCTGTGTCATAACCTACATCTTCGGAGGCCGGGATTGTTTGGTTTTGTACTATAACGCTCATTGCTGTGAATGGGCGATTTTGCCGCATCCCTGAAACCAACCCACATGTACACGGGCTTTTAGGCACAAAAAAGGCCGACAGTGTGTACTGTCGGCTTACGTATTAGAAGTGCGGATGCTAGGATTCGAACCCGGAACCTTCTGGTCAGTAGCCAGATGCTGTGTTCCGTCATACTTGTGAAAATGTCCGCAACTTCGGCTATAATGATCGTGAGAGTACTCGACGAGGATCGTCTAAGGGAAAATAGTTACAATGAAAATGACGGTTAACCCTTCCATTACCCGTTCAAACCCTCGATACGGATGATCTGCGGTGTGGTTTTGACCACGTCGAGCGCACCGATCTCGTCGCTTGCGTCCCGCATCGCTCGCTCGCTCGCGTCGTGTGTCGTCATGATCAACGGAACGGCTCCGCCTTCAATCTCTGATCGTCCCTCCTGAATGACACGGGCGATGCTGATGTCGTGCTGGGAGAAAATTGCAGCGATATGCGCCAGTACGCCCGGGGTGTCTTGTACGGTGAACCGGCAGTAGTAACTGGTTTGTATATCACCGGGTGGTCTGGGCTCAGCCTTCGACACGTCGACCATCTGGCGACTGACTTTCTGGCGGCCCGCTGTCCGTCTCTCGGCCTGGTAGAGCAGGTCCGACACGACCGCACTGGCCGTTGGAGAGGCGCCGGCGCCGCGCCCCGTATAGACTTGGGGACCTGTAGCATCTCCGACGATCTCGACGGCATTGAACTCGTCTTTGATGCTCGCGAGTATCGCGTCTTGCGGGACTAGGGCAGGATGCACGCGTGCCTCGAGTCCTGACTCTCCGGGTCGAGCGATACCCAACAACTTGATCGTATAACCGAGGTCCCGAGCGAAAGCGATGTCGACTGCGGTGACCTCGGTGATGCCCTCCTTCAGGATTGACTGATACGGGATCGATACGCCGAAGGCTAGCCTGCACAGGATCGCAAGCTTCTGGACGGCATCCGTACCGTCTATGTCCATGGTGGGGTCGGCTTCGGCAAAACCCAAGTCTTGGGCCTGTTTCAGGATCTGGTTGAAGTCGCCGCCCTCGTCGGTCATCTTGGTCAGGATGTAGTTCGTGGTGCCGTTCAGGATGCCGTATAACGAGGTGACGTGGTTGGCCGGGAGGCCCTGCGTGATAGCGCGGATGATCGGGATCCCGCCACACACGCTGGCCTCGAAGGCCAGCCCGGCGCAATTCGTCGAAGCCGTTTCAAACAGCTCATCGCCGTGTTCGGCCAGTAGCGCCTTGTTTGCCGTCACAACGTCCTTGCCGCTCTCGAGGGTTTCGAGAATGTATGAGCGCGCCGGTTCGATCCCGCCCATGACTTCGATTACGATCTGAACGTCAGGGTGGTGGATGACTTCCTTCGGATCTTGAGTGAGGAGATCCGGTGAGATCTCAGCGGATCGTTTCTTCGCGACATCGCGTACGGCGATCTTCTGGACCACCAGGTCGATCCCGCGGACAGACTTGAAGTAAGCCTGGCGGTCGGCGAGAATGTTGATGATTCCGCTACCGACGACGCCTAGTCCGATGATGCCTACGCCCAGTGATTCGGTATTGCCCACACCACGCTCCTCGGTCACACGAGAGGGTGAATAGAGACTCAGAATATAGAATATTCCGTAGATCACCGCAATCAGTCGGGCGACGGCCACAAAACACAGAAAATGCTAAAAATCTTTGTTATTAAGGGGTTTATCGCAGGACAATACGAGCCCTTGTTGACAATGTCTGGAGCCTATGTTATCTTCAGCCACCTCGGATTAAGCAGGTCCGAGGACGGAAGTCAGAGTAAGTGCGGGGTAGTAGCTCAGTCTGGTTAGAGTGTCGGCCTGTCACGCCGAAGGTCGCGGGTTCGAGCCCCGTCTACCCCGCCATCTACTTCCACACATCATCGACTCAAAAGGCTCGATGCAAAAGCGTCGGGCCTTTTTGGGATACCCGCCATCCTTCGCGTTCGTGAGGGGTGGCTATTCGTATTGGCCTCCCGGAGGATTGTGTGCCCGCAAGACGTGTGTTCAAACGTCTCTCAGTATCCGAACCATTCCAGCAGCTTCGTTCCCGTCTCGAACAGAAAGATCGTGACCTGAAGTTAAAGGGTCTGCCTGGGTCTCTGACGGCCTTCTCGATTGCGCAGGCCTCCAAAAGTCTGAGCCATCCGGTTCTTGTCGTGTGTTCGGACTCGGATCGCGCGGAGAACCTGCGTGACGATCTGGAGAAGATCCTGGACGACGAGCACGTCGGCCTGTTCCCCGGTCAAAATGCCTCACCGTACGACAGTCGTTCACCGCACTTGGATGTTGTGGGTCTCCGCGTCGAGGCGCTGGATCTACTGACGCGCGGTGAACCCGGTGTGATCGTCACCCCGCTCGAAGGCCTGTTGTTCCCGACGCTCTCTCCTGAAATCTTCGACTTAGCGCTACGTGAGTTTCGTGTCGGAATCCATCAACCACCGCAGGAGCTTGCGGATCACCTAGCTGAGTGCGGGTATGAACGTGTCACGACGGTCGAAGGTGTCGGGCAGTTCTCGGTCCGGGGTGGCATCCTCGACTTCTGTTCTTTCGGCAACGTGCACCCCGTTCGTCTCGAATTCTGGGGCGACGAGATCACATCGATCCGCGGGTTCTCGCTCGAGACGCAGCGGTCTGTAGAAGAACTCGATTTAGTGCGGGTTCTGCCTTGCAGGGAAGGCATTCTCGTCCACACCCTCGCGGATGTGTATGACGAACGCGTGAGCGCTTTCGAGAAAGAACACGCCATCGAGATGACCGTAATGCGAGAGCATCTGATGGATTTCGGGGCTTTCGATGGCATCGAGTCGTATCTGTCGATTCTGTATGGCCCCACGTCTCGTCTTCTCGAATTTGTCCAGGACGAGAGTTATGTGTACGTCGACGATCCGGCGACAGTCGAGCGGACAGGGGAAGAGACGACGGAACGGATCCTAAAGACTTTCGAACGGCAAAGACAGCGTCGTGGCGAACCGGAGCTGCTCCCACCAGTTCACCTTTGCGACAACCCGAAGAGGGCGCTCGCCCGGATCGCTGCGCACAGCCAGATCGCAAACTACGCGTTGGGTCAGCACGAAGGGAGTATCGATTTCAAAGGGACGACCGGTCGGAAGTATGAAGGGCATCTTCCGGTGCTTGAAGAGGACCTGACGAAGCTCTGGCGACAGAACTACGCCCTCGTTCTGCTGTGCGAAAGTTCAGGCCAAAAAGCCCGGATGGAAGAACTTCTCGAGAATTGCCCGGCCGTCCTGTCCGTCGAGGTTGGCACGCTTGAGTCCGGGTTCCTCTACCCAGAGGGCAAGGTCGCGGTCTTCAACGATCACGAGATCTACAGCCGGAACCGACGGCAGCGGCGGTATCGTCGGTTCAAGGAAGGCTCGCCGATCAAGACGCTTACGGCTCTGAACAAGGGTGACTTTGTCGTCCACGTTGACCACGGTATCGGGAAATACACCGGGTTGGAACGTTTGTCCGTGGACGGGATTTCTCGGGACTGTTTGACGCTTATGTATCGAGAGAACGACAAAGTCTTCGTGCCCATCGAGCAGATGGATCGGGTGCAAAAATACTCAAGCGACGAAGGCGCTGTCCCGGTCCTCAACAAGATCGGGACACAGCAGTGGGAGAAGGTCAAGGAAAAGACCCGCAAGGAGATCTTTAAAATGGCGACTGAGCTCGTTTCGCTTTACGCCGAGCGAAAAGCGAAACCGGGTGTCGCCTACTCCGAAGACGCAGGTCTCCACACGGCTCTGGCGGCGTCATTTCCATATCAGGAAACGCGCGACCAGATGCAGGCGATCGAGGATGTGCGAGAAGACATGGAGGGCGAGTCGGCCATGGACCGGCTCATCTGTGGCGATGTCGGCTACGGGAAGACGGAGGTGGCGATCCGCGCGGCGTTTAAAGCGGTCAACGATGGGAAGCAGGTGGCTGTTCTTGTGCCCACGACGATCCTGGCACAACAGCACG
>DPVD01000456.1:0-3693 GCA_003526745.1 Candidatus Latescibacterota bacterium | reverse complement strand
GACACGTGCATCGGTTTGGGCATCCCGTGTCACCTTCATCCTCACGTATACGGACAATCGCCGGACGCAGAAAACGTCAGTCTTCACGTCTCCGACGAACGAGTGGGATGCGATCACCGACAGGGCACTGGGCCTGTTCGGCGACTTGTATCAGAGACGCGTCGCCATCAAATCGATCCGGCTCGTCGTGCGTCAACTGCATCAGGACACCAACCAGATCGACCTGTTCGAGTCGGCGCAAAAGAAACGACAGCGCACGATCGGTCACGTCATGACAAAAATCAGAGACCGGCTCGGCTTCGATGCCGTAATGCCCGCAGCTAACTACGTCTCCACGGAACCTTCGGCACAAACTTCCGAATCGCCTCCCGCCGAACTAATCGATCATCTCGACCTGTTCGACGAAGGACACGGCTATCAGCGCTGACCGTAAAACCGGACAGAAGCGACGAACCACATCGAACAGGAACACCAAACGTCATAGCCACCGTTCAGAAAAGGACAAGACCGATCGGGAACGAAAGAACGGGCGACAATCTCTCGTTCCCCGCTCCCCTCCTCAAAAATGCAACAACTCACACTGACATCGATCCCAAAACCCAAATTCGCGAACTGGGCTCCTTTCCCTATCCCGATCGACATCTCTCGTTCGGGATACCTTGTGGGCACATCGGGCTACCACTTCGACGACTGGATCGGAAGATTCAACCCGCCCAAGGCGACGAAGAGACAGATGGCAGATCTCTCGGAGTCCCAGAGGCAGGATCACGATCGGCTCCGGTTCTACCAGAAATATTTTGCCTTTGTCGAGATCAACAACACGTTCTACCGAGAACCGTTGATCGGAAATTTTCTCGACATCGAGAGACGCAGCAAACCCTCGATGCAATACGCCGTCAAAATGCACCGTTCGATCTCACACACGAAGACGTGGGATCCCGAAAACGGCAAAGCACTCGTTCGCGATCACGTCACGGCTGTGAGTCCACTGGTCGAAACAGGACGATTCTACAGCTTCCTGATTCAGCTCGAGGACAGGGTCGTCAGGAGCCAGAAGCGTCTGGACTACCTGCTCGCTGTCGGGTCAGAGGCCGTACGAGAGGGACTGGATGTTCATGTCGAGTTCAGACACGTCTCGTGGCACGAGATGCACCCGATCCAAGCACTCAAGGACAGCGGGATCGGGATCTGCAACACGGAGATTCCGCCGATTCGGCACGCATTCCCGTTAAAAACCTATGCCACGACGGACAAGGGATACGCCCGATACAGCGGACGAAACCTCGCCTCTTGGTATCCTAACCACGAACAGAAGACCTCACGCGAGCGGACGGTTGCGCGCAACGCCCGGTATGACTACCTGTATTCCGAGGATGAGGTCCGTGAGCGAACAGCGGCGCAGTTGGAACTGGGACTCAAGGTCAGCTCGGTGGCAATCGCGTGGAACAACCACTACAACACGAAAGCCGTCCAGAACGCCCTATTCAACATCCGGCTGCTCCAGAAACAGTTCGGATGTCTCTCGAAAACAGAAAGGCGAATACCATCGAATGATAGGACCGCATAGGAAAGGCCCGGATCACGCGTTTGCGCAACCCGGGCCTCCGTAAGTTTATGCTGCAATCAGCTCAGCTTGCCCATCTTCTTCATCAGGTCGATGATCTGACTCGCTGCCTCCTCGGGCGTACACTCTGAAGTCTTGATCACGAGTTCCGGATTCTCCGGTGCCTCATAAGGGTCCGAGACACCCGTGAAGTTCGGTATCTCTCCGGTGCGCGCTTTCGCATACAGACCCTTCGGGTCTCTCGCTTCGCAAAGCTCAACGGACGTGTCGATAAACACTTCTGCAAAGTCGCCGTCGGCCATCAACTCGCGGACCGCGTCCCGATCGGCTCGATAGGGGCTCACGAAGCTCGTAAAGGTGATCACACCGGCATCCGTAAACAGCTTACCGACCTCCCCAATCCTCCGGATGTTCTCTGCGCGATCCTCTGCCGAGAATCCCAGGTTCTTGTTCAACCCGTGCCGGACGTTGTCTCCATCGAGTACGTAGGCAAGGCGGTCCTGCTCAACGAGAATGTGTTCCGCCGTGAACGCGATCGTACTCTTACCCGAACTCGGAAGACCTGTCAGCCAGATCATACACCCCTGCTGGTTCAGCAGGCTCTCTCTTTTGTCTCGACTGACGTGTCCCTCGTGCCAAACGACGTTCGTTGCCTTCACTTCAGCCAAAATGTCCTCCTTACAACCAGAAAAGGAAATCCGGGCTCAACACGCGTCGACCGCCCGGATCGACTGTAGCTACGGGCCAAGGGCCCGCAAACGGACAGGCCTTAAAGCTATCCATTTCCATTGCCCGTCGCAATGGATACATCTTGAATCTCCGGCTAGACCAGGCCAAAAAGACGCTCAAGAACCATCTCAGGCAGAGCCTGTAAGTAATCAGAAGCAGGGACACAGCGACAACGAAGGGGATCAGGGTTTGTGTAGCGATCGAATTACGGCCGGCCCGATCGAACTCCATGCTTGCCACATCCTGACCGAAAGCCGACTTTTTCGTCTTCGGCCAAAACGCAGGAGGAATGTGGTGAAGTACAAGATCGGGCTTCTGCCCGGAGACGGGATCGGACCGGAGATCGCGCTCGAAGCGAAGAAGGTCCTAGCGGCGGTTGAGACAGATGTGGAGTTCGAGTGGCTGGAAGCGCCGCTTGGCGGGCAGGCATACTTCGACACGGGCAAGGCCTTCCCCGAGGAGACACAAGCCGTATGCGACCAGTCGGACGCGATCCTGAAAGGACCGATCGGACTGAGTCTGGACGAGGCGAAAAAGATCCCTGTAGAGGAACAGCCTGAGCGTGGCGCACTCCTCCCGCTGCGGGCGAGATACGACACGTTCGCCAACTTCCGTCCCGTCTACCTGCCGAAGGAGCTCGTCCACTTCTCACCGCTCAAACCCGAGATCACCGGGGACGGAATCGATATCCTTATGATCCGGGAACTTGTCGGCGGCCTCTACTTCGGAGCAAAGGACCAAGGGACGAACGAGGCCGGCCACCGATATGTCCGTGAAACGCTCGAATACGATGAGCAGCAGATTTCTCGAATCCTGCACGTCGCCTTCGGGGAGGCCCGAAAGCGAAAGGGAGTCCTTCACAACGTTCACAAGAGTAATGTCCTGATTTCAAGCGTCCTGTGGAATCAGGTTCTGGACGAGGTGGCCGAGGATTACGCGGATGTGACCGTCGAGCACGTGATCGTCGACGCGGCAGCGGCTGCTCTGTGCCTGGACCCGCGACAATTCGACGTGATGGTCATGGAAAACATGATGGGTGACATCCTTAGCGATCAAGCCGGAGGCATTCTGGGATCTCTCGGGTTGATGCCCTCGGCCTGCGTCGGGCCAAGGAAAGCTTACTACGAGCCGGCGCACGGATCCGCTCCGGACATAGCGGGTCAAGGCATCGCAAACCCCTACTCCATGATCGGCAGCGTAGCCATGATGCTCGAAACGAGCTTTGGGATGCACGAAGAGGCGAGAACGATCTGGTCCGCGCTCACGCAGGTGTTTGCGGACGGGTATGCGACGCAGGACCTCGCTCGGGAAGGTATGGAGCCCCTCGACACGGCCACATTCGGCGACGAAGTCGCGAAGCGTCTTCATCGATAGGGTATAGTACGGACAAAGGGGCTGCG
>DPVD01000028.1:7668-13592 GCA_003526745.1 Candidatus Latescibacterota bacterium | reverse complement strand
AAAAGGCCAATCCTGATCGCAGGCGTCTTCGTGAAGACTTTGGAGCCCAGGAAGAAACCAAAAGCTGAAGTAAGCAGACAGGCGATCCCTCTCCTGTGCAGCGAGGTAGGGCGATTCGAAGGCCTGCCTTCTCGCCCTCGAATCGGGTAGGGGCCAGCTACAGAAGTAGCCTTATCTTAAAGACTCAGACTAGACACACGACCCAGGTAGAAGAGGATCATATGTTCCAACTCGAAATGAAAACCGCATACGCCCTCAGCGGCTACCTCGCCGTAGAGGGCGTCCTGACACCAGACCAGCTGACTGCCATCCGAGAGCATATCGATGCCCTTATAGCTGATCCCGAAAACCCTCCTAATGGGGTCGGCATCGGTCGCGAAGGTAACACGGCCAAAGACAACGACAGCGAAGCCGCCTGGAACGACGACATTCGGGGTGCCTCTTTTCTCGTCCGGTTCATCCCGTTCTTCCAGGACATAGCACGCTCGCCGAATTTGCTCTCACTAGCTCACGGGCTCCTGGGTCCCCGTGTGAAAGTCTTCCGCGATCAGGCTCTCTTCAAACCGCCTGGCGGCCAAGCCAAGCCACTCCACCAGGACCAGAGCTACTTCCGAGTTCAGCCGATCGATAACCTCGCCACCGCCTGGATCGCTCTGGACGATGCTACAATCGAGAATGGCTGCATGTGCTACGTCCCGGGGTCCCACAAACACGGCATCTTTCCAATTACCCACGACTCCGAGCGCCCTGTGCATCACATCCCAGACACCAGCAATCTCGACCTCCCTGATCCAGTCCCAGTTCCAGTACCCGCCGGCTCCGTCATCTTCCACCACGGCTGCACCCTCCATCGCAGCGCCGAGAACACCACCGACACATGGCGCAAGGCCATCATCTTCCACTACTCGACGTCAGATGCCGCTTCAGAAAAGGATGAACTCAACGATCAAGTCTCTCTCGAAATAGATTAACAACGGAGAACACGAAGGGGCTACTTCCGTGGCACCTCATTCCGATGTCAGGACTGGCTCGACGCTCGACTTCTTAAAGAGCTCATCGAAGGACTCGCTTCCGTCGTCGTCCAGATACTCCGTAGAACTGCCCCACTGATCCACGGGCAAATTGCCGTCGCCGAAGAACACCCACTTCTGACGTGTGGTCGCGAAGTAGACGTTGAGTCCACCTGTCCGGTTGACCTTGATCAGTCTTCGTGGCAGGTCATGGTGCGCTTGGTCAACGCGGTACTGCGATAGCGCGTTCTCATCGATCTCGACCCCCAATCCCGGGTCCTCCGGCACCTTGACGTGACCTGCGAGCACAGGAATCCGCTCTATCAACAGGTTGTGTTCATAGAGCTCATGGCAATTGATCGTCGGCCATTGGGCTTGCCTCAGGACAGCACTCAGATGCAATGAAAGCGCAGTCGTCGGACCTGCTCCGACCATCTGCAGGAAGATGGGCATGTTCATAGCGGCGGCTGTTGCACCCTGATTGGTTATGCTTGAAACACCTCCACCGACAACCCACCCATCACACACACCACCCATGTCGATTCCCGTGCGAGGACCGATCGTTCCATAATGGTGCGCGATCGGCGTCCGGATCTGGGTTCGCATATGCCGGTTTCCGGACGCATCCTCACGCTTTATCGGATCCTCAAAAATCTTGATCTTCGGAAAGCTCTCTTCGAGTTCCCTTAGCACAGGTATCGCATTTGATGCGTTGTTCAGAAATGCATTCCAATCCGCATCGATCCTGAAATGATCTGGGGTGGACTCGCTAATCCGTCGGATCGTCTCACGTACATCGAACCAAGGCCGCGTCTTGATCTTGATGCACGTATAACCCAGCTCTACCGCCTGTTTCGCCTCGATCTCGTATTTCTCGGGCGACATGTCGTGATCACAGAATGACACCGCACACCAGTCTCGACACTTGTCCCCGAGCAACCTGTAGACGGGCGCATCCGCCAGCTTCCCTGCGGCATCAAACAGTGCCATTTGCAGACCTGCCCCAAGAGAGTCATCCCACATCAGCTCGAAAGGTGTCCTCCCAATAACTCTCTCTTCGTCCTGAACCTTTCCCCACGTATAGTTCTGAATCGTCTCCCCCCATCCAACGATCCCCGCGTCGGTCGTCACCTTCGTGATTTCCAGCTCAGACCAAGTGTGTATCGCCGCTCGCTCCATCTCACGCCTGACCCGCTCGACAAAAGGAACCTGTAACGTGTATCGTTCAACATTCGTAACTTTGCTCGACATCGTCGCGTCCTCAGTGTTGTACACTCTCTCTGATTATGATCAGAACGCAATCTACAAACTGGTGCTCGAGCAGAGAAGGAATAGTCAATCGCGGTCACCGAGGAATGCGGAAGGGAGCGCGCTTTTTGATAGGATGAAGACAAGGAGCGTAGGGTACACGAAGCACGGTTCACCTCGCAGAACTTCCGTATCATTCAGCCGAACTAAAAAGAGGTCGGTATTCTGGTATTGGTCGAGACATACGACCACGTGAAGGCCGGCCAGATCTGCATGCGTTCAGACTACCGGGGCCTAGGCATCGGGAAGGCTTGCAAGCAGTAGGTCATCTCGTAGGCAAGCCAAAGACCAGTCAAGCTCAGATTGCTGCACGTCAACCCCAGAGCCATCGCGTTCTACGAGCGTCTCGGGTTCAAGGAAACAGGATCTACAGATACTCACGTGAACTTTCGAAGGACCCCATGATCCTGGCCATCCAATTTATTGCCTCATTCTTCCTACTCTTTGGGATCGGCTTCCGAATTCTGAAGCCGCTGAAACTACTCACCGGAATCAGTGCGGAGAACGTCGTCGACAGGGACGGTCTGGCCAGGTGGGTGGGCAACGCCCTGATGGTATTCGCGTTCGTCTACATCCTGCTGGCGACGCTCTTACAGATACTCGCAATTGATCTATCCGGCACATCCCCTCTGATCATTGCACTCGTCTCAATCTACCTTCTTGGTCAGGGCGTCCTCGTCTCCTACATCATGGGCACCGGAAAATACGTGCGCAGAACCGCCCTCAGCCCTCGCCAAATCGATACCGACGACAAGTAGCCACCTTTTCAATCTTCTATATTCTATGCCCTTGTCCTCCAACATCGCCAAGCTATACATCATCCAGGGCTTCCGTTGGTTTCTTCTGCTGATGCCCGTGTTCGTTCTCTTCTATGAGGAGAACGGACTCGACCTGCAGGACATTTTCCTCATACAGGCCTTCTACTCCGTCTGTGTCATCTGCTTTGAGATACCTTCAGGATACTTCGCCGACCTTTGGGGTCGCAGAATTTCCATGCTGATCGGTGTCATCTTCTCGGCACTCGGATTCTCGTATTACGCCTTCTCCTTCACCTTCTACGACTTTCTGATCACACAGTTCTTGCTGGCCGTCGGCGCCAGCTTCGTATCCGGTTCGGACACGGCGCTTCTGTATGACACGCTTATCCAGCTGGAACGCAATCACCAGTATCAGCGCATCGCGGGAAAACTCGCGTCGATCAGTAACTTCTCCGAGGGCATTGCAGGCCTCGTCGGCGGCGCCTTGGCGATCATCAGCCTGCGGACACCGTTGTACTATCAGGCTGCCCTGACACTGATCGTAATCCCCCTGGTCGCTTCTCTTAAAGAGCCTGGCCGAAAGACCGCTGGTCGATCCGAGAACAGCTTCAGGGCGATAGTCCGGATCGTCCACTACGCGCTGCACGCTCACGCCGAAGTCAAATGGCTGATACTATATTCTTCGCTGATCGGGACCTCCACGCTCACGATCGTCTGGTTCGTGCAGCCTTACCTGAAGGCCGTAGGCGTTCCGCTCTTATGGTTCGGCGCTGCGTGGGCGATCCTTCAGTTCTCAATCGGAGTTTTTTCGATAACGGCCTACCGCATCGAATCATTCCTTGGCAGAAAAATCTCGCTCATCTCGTTAATTCTGTTCGCCTCGCTAGGCTATTTCCTCATAAGCCAGTTTCAGGCATTCTGGTCCCTTCCTTTTCTGTTCATTTTCTACTTTGTTCGCGGGATCAATGGCCCGGTCCTCAACGACTATATCAACAGATGCGTTAGCTCGGACATTCGCGCCACGGTCATGTCCGTCAAGAGCCTTGTCGGGCGGCTGATGTTCACGATCTTCGGTCCCTTTGTAGGATGGGTGAACGATACCTACTCGCTATCGCAAGCCTTCCAAGCGTGCAGCGCCACCTTTTTGACCTTCGGTCTGTTCTTCCTTCTGTTTCTCAAAAAAAACCGTGTCCTCTGATCCACAAGCAGATCCTCTATTCGGCTCTGATCGCTCCTCCATCCACCCGCGTGGTTGACATCTAGGACAGCAGCCCACTCTTTTACGAACGCTGCATTCCGTTAACCCTGAGCCCTTGTCTCCATGAATTCTCTTGAAAACTTCCTGCATAGCCATACAGCCGGTTCTATACTCGACATCGCGTGTGGCGGAGGCACCTTCACCAAACGTCTGATTGAGAACCTGCAGTCCTACGACTCGGTCCTCGGCCTCGACATTAAAGACTCTGCACGAGACGACTTCCTTAAAAAAATCCAAGGCAATAACATCGAGTTTCATTCGAGTTCAATACACGCGTATCTAGACTCGTCACCGATCTACGACACCATCTCTATCTCCAACGCATTGCATCACCTGGAAAACGTCGGCGACATAGTCAAGCGCATTAAAGGAATCCTAAGTTCGAACGGCGTCTTCATCGTCAACGAGATGCATCGAGACGGGTTGACCCCGACCCAACAGACTCAATACGAGCAACATCGTTTCCTAGCCGAAATCCAGACACTGTCGGGCGAGTATCATCACGCAGCCTGGTCACGCGACGAGATTCTTGGTTTCATCGATGACGCAGAATTTACGATTCAGCATCAGTGGGAGAACGACAATCGAAATGCCGATGTGTCGAAGGAACCCACGCGCCACGAAAAACTGGCAACAAACGCAATTGATGCCGCATATGCTTCTGGTGCACCTGAGGTTTTGCTTGCGGAACTGGAGCGTCTGAAGAAGCGAAGTGCCAAGATCGGATCGTCGCCTCCGCCGCAACTGACACTTGTCTGCACGCCAGCATACGGAGGAACAGTTTGAACGATCCCTTCTGTCTCTCACTTTCCGATCCGCGATCGACAGACTCGTCGCTGGCCGGGTCAAAAGCAGCTGCTATCACCAGGCTGATTCAGATTCGGCTCCCCGTAATCGATGGTTTCGTCGTCACGAAATCCACCTTTGGGGTAAAGGCAATCAGGATATATCAGTCACTAGCCCGCCCTGATGACTCTAGATCCACCAGCATCAATACGCTTTGCGATGCCAGCGAATACAAGATCCCCTGTGTGATGCAGGCCCGTGAAGCAAAGAAGATAATCCAATACGGTAAGCGAATTTCGGTCGATGGTGACGCCGGCACCGTCTAGCTGATCCAAGCCCAACACTGAGGAGATATGGTGGCAGAAGCAGACCAACCAGACTGGACCCCGTCACCGATCCGAACAAGCTGGGACGATCTGCTTGAGGGAGTTGACTCTGCTGCTTCGTGGGAAACGAAGCGTGAACAGGTCTGGTTACGCTACCGTGAACTGCTTCGGATGGACGCCGCGCCCTCCATACCTGCCGACCTGAAGCTGGAAGTCGAACAAGAGTCGACGACCGAGGGGTTTAGGATCCAGTATGTAAGCTACCTGGTAGAAACAGATGAGCGCGCCCATGCCTACATCGGCATTCCAGACACACAGGCTCCCGAAGGCGGGTTTCCTGCTGTGGTTTGTCTGCACGGCACAACGAATTGGGGGGCCCGGAGAACGCTGGGTCTTGCACCCAAGCCGGGGGACCCACACGAAGACAAGGGGGAAGTTGAGGGTAAGGACTTCGCACGTCACCTGGTCCGAAACGGCT
>DPVD01000028.1:625-7396 GCA_003526745.1 Candidatus Latescibacterota bacterium | reverse complement strand
GAGGGTAAGGACTTAGCACGTCACCTTGTCCGAAACGGCTTCGTCACGATCTCCCCAGAGCACTTCTGCTGCGCCAGTAGAACACCTGACGAGGGGCCATACGAAACAGCGGCCTTCTACCAGAAGCATCCCGAATGGTCAGCCGTCGGGAAGTATGTACACGACAGCGCGATCGCCACGACCATACTGAGCGACCGTTCGGATGTGGACTCGGCGCGGATTGGCGTTACTGGACATTCGCTCGGCGGCCAGGGCGCCGTCTGGCTGGCCGCGTTCGACGATCGCATCCGGTGCGTCGTCCCCAGCTGCACGGCTGGTTCTTTCAGAGAGAATCCTGCGCCCCTGCACTGGTCGCGTGATTACTGGTACATTTACTTTCCTCAGCTACGAGAGCAGTTCCTTGCCGGTGAGATCGTCCAGTGTGACTTCCACGAGATGTTTGCCCTCATCGCCCCACGCCCAGTCCTCGACCGCTTCGCCTTGAACGACGGCAATCCCACAACTCAGGCGCATCGCACGATTATGCACCTCAAGCTACACGAAGTCTACCGTCTCCTGGACGCCGAACCGGCCCACTCCTTCTACGTCTTCGGAGACGGCCACTTCATTCCCGATCAGTCTCAGGACGTCTTGCTTAGCTGGATGAATCGCTGGCTCAAGCACGATGGCGATCCGCTGGGAAACTGGAACGATACGCTGACAAATATTGATTGAACGAGCAGGCGCAAAGGCGTATCGGAAAAACCGCCATTCCGACACCCTCTCTCGCTCTGCTGCTTATTTAAGGACAATGAAATGGAATACCGTACACCTTTGGATGTCCGCCTCGCATGCCGAACCAACACTCTCAAAGGCTTCGCATCCCGAGCCTTGCCAGGATACCTATGCGTGAACGTCGCATTTCTCGATGTCGATTATGCGAATGACTTCGAGGCCTTTTGCCGTGCGAACCCGAAGCCCTGTCCACTGATCGCCCGACTCGGCGCCGGACAAACCGACTGCCCTGAATACGCACTGGACTTGGACATCCGCACGGATCTCAGTTCCTACGACATCGTCCGTCACGGCGAGGTCACCGAACAGCGCACGGACATCGTCGATCTTTTCGACGACCGTATGGTCACCTTCCTGATCGGATCGAGCGTCTCTTTCGACGGCCTGCTTGCGGAACGCGGGTATCCTGCAGCATTTGGACCGACGATCCAGCTGACCGATACGGCTTGCAAGCCAGTGGGCCCGTTTGCCGGGAACATGGCCGTGACGATTCGGTCGTTCGAGCCGGAGATTGTAGACGCAGTTTGGGAATTCACGAGTCACTTTCCGGGCTGCCACGGTTCACCCATCGGAAAGAACAACGCTGCCGAGCTCGGGATCTCTGACCCGAACGTGAATATGAATGGTGATCGGTTCGAAGTGCCTGAAGGCACAGACCGACTCTATTGGGCCTGCGGAATCACACCCAGAATCGTCGCAGAACAGGCAAGGCTGCCGTTTATGATCTCCTACACACCCGGCCACGCGATGATCACCGACAACCCGACAGAGAGTTTGTACACAGCCTGAAAGGCCTCAACGCAGAGAACGCTGAGAAAAGACAGAGCGTGACCCGCAAAAAAGCACTCAGTATACGGTCCAGCTCTGAAGGCCTTTGGTGCTCAAAACCCCACTACAGGCTATACCTAATAAGCTTGTCCTACTGCTCGACGAAAACGTCATCGAGTAAGATCGTCGTCCTCTTCTAAGGTGACGACGAGAACTACAAGGCTCGGAATAACGGCCCCAGGTTTTCTCCTCTTCTGTGAGTAGCAGTTTCGCTCCAGCACGAACTCGACACCCTTGCTTCTCTCTTCGTCCTCATCGACAGGCCGAAACACGAAGGAGTTACGATCTCCGCTTTGAAAAGGTTCGCCGCATCCTAGCTCGCGGAGGCGCGGTCCCGTTCCCATTCCTCCACGCTCATCGCGCCGACGACCAAGTGGCTGTTGTCGCCACTTTGATTCCGCTCACCCGCTTCACGGGCACTGGCTGCCCTGCGCTGGCTTTCGGGTTGCAGAACATCCTCCTCTCCCTCTGCCAGGTGACGGTAGAGCAGCTTGAGATCCGGCGAGAATCGTGCATACACTTCTTGGGGCACGTAGGTCCTGAGCGCGTGCCCGCCCGAATGCAGATTGCCGAACTCATTGCCCGACAGCCACCACGGGCCATAACGGCACACCACCGCCGTGCGCTCGACCTCGCTCTGGTTAATCGCGCGTGAGTGCCAGATCCGGGTGTCCTGCATAAAGACCGACCCCGCCGGAGCCGAAACCTGGAACTCGCCCGGGATTGGTGCGTGCTGGTTAATGCCGTCATCAGGACCGCGGGGGTTGCGCGGATCCTTGTGCGACCCCGGCACAATCCACGTTCCACCGCTGAACGGTGTCACATCTTCCGGTCCAAGATACCAGACCGTCGACAGCGCCATGCAGACATCGGGGAAAGGCTGGGCGACCGCGCCGCAGTGCTTCCAGGGATCCTTGCTGCTCGGATTGTACGCCGTGAGGTCGTGTGGCCAATCGGAATGCCAGCTGCGCCACCTCAACTGCTCCTCAGATAGCGGCTGCTCCGCCGGCTTCGCCGACTTGTTGACCTCCGTCTGCAGGATACGCACGTGAGGATCTAGCGCGGCTCTGGCCACTTTCAGGACCCGCGGTTCCGCGAAATACTCCGCAACGGATTCGTTCCGAGCGATGTCACAAAGTTCGGCGTGAGGCTCCTGTGGCGGCCGAACCCGTCCATCGCCAAGCTCGTAGCCCGGATTCCTGCTGTGCTCCAGCTCCAATCGTCTACGCTGCTCCTGCTCACGGTCCTGCAACAGCAGCTTCCGCCCCCGATGCACACTCTCGCGCACCGCGTCGACTAGGTCTTCCGGGATCACACGCTCGATGACGCAGAATCCTTGGACACGCAGCGACTGCAGATACCCTGCGATCTCCACCCCCCCCCCTGAGGAGATCCCCGTGCTGATCGAATAAGGAACACGTAACCGCTCATCCAGACTCAAGTCATTTGCCATGATTTAATCCAACTTGTTTGAGGGTTCACTCGTGGTAGACAAGAATCTTGGAGCACGAGACGAAATGGGCTCGCCTTTAAAATGAGACTGATCCCCGCTGTTAAAAACCAACTTCCCTCTCCATTCAACTTCACCCGATCCGCATACACATCCTCATCCCCCCACAAACCCGTCCTGCCGCTCCGGACCCATACCGTTTGTTAAATACGCCCCTAACCCAGTATTCCAGTGCGTCATTCGAAGAATGCGGCGATCCTCGGTGACGTGTTCAAGTTTGATAACTGGTTAACGGAATCGAACCCCGCTTCTGGGTTAGCTTACTCAGTAAGGGTATCAAGTCTCACTTCGAATTTGCATGGCTTATATTCAAGATTCAAACAAAACCTGAATAACCAAAACCCCAAGAGAATTAGGATCCTGAAAATTGTCCCCTTAGCCAATACCTTCGTTGCGCCACGCCCGAGCGTTCGACTTGCCTTCCCCTCCGTTTTTTCTTCGTGTCTTTACGATTCTCCTTTTCGATGCTACCGAACATACTGGAACGCACACCAGCAAGGACTTCTTGAGCCAACTGACCGCAAAGCCCGTCGCAGCAATCCTCCTAGTCACGGGTGTCCTGATTCTGGGAACCACGCCTCTGGTCCTCAAAGTCCTCCTCCTCAATATCGACCCAATCTCGCTGACGTGGTACCGCTACACCGGAGCCGCGGTCTTCTTATTTGTCGCAAGCGGACGTCCTCTCCTCGACGACCTGAAACAAAACACCAATCGGCGAAGTGCGATTCGCTTGCTACTAACGGGGATTGGCCTTGCGGGAAACCAGGTACTCTTTGTCGCCGGCCTTATCTACCTGACACCCAGCACTGCACACATTGTGCTCCAGATCGCTCCGTTCCTAGTTGTGGCAGGGGGTGTTGTGATCTTCGACGAACCATTTCATTCGCGTCTCCTCATTGGTATCGCCCTCCTTGCCCTTGGATCCTCACTCTTTTTTAACCAGCGATACGGGGAGATCCGGCCCGGGAGCAATTTGGCCGTCGGTGTAGGCATCCTTGCGGTAAGCGCCATCGCTTGGGCGACACACTTCCTAGCGCAGAAGACCCTTCACGAAACGATGCGATCCCGTACGATCCTATTCTGCTCGTGTGTGATCGGCTGCACCGTTCTCGCGCCATTCACAGCATATGATGCGATATCCAGCCTTGATCTCCAACTCGGCATCTTCCTCCTCACCGTGACCATCGGAACTGCAGTGTCTTACACGTTCATCTCGAGAGCTACAAGGTCGATCTCTACCTCAACGATGGGACTGGCACTCGCGGCCGCACCGCTTATCACCGTCTTCTCAATGATGATCTTTGCGCCTTTCGTTGAAGATTTGGACGAGGAGCATCTAAATTTTCTGGCAATCTGTGGGGCCTTCGTCGTTGTTGCGGGTCTGATGATCGGGACGAGCCGTCCTGACGTGAAACCGGGGCCGCAACGTGCCTGAAAAACGACAAACTTTTGGCCTCTCACTCGTCCTCGCAACGCTGCTGATGTGGGGTTCCCTCCCCCTTCAGTTGAAGATCCTGATCGCGAGGATCGATCCCACCACGCTCACCTGGTATCGATTCACCGGCGCGATCGTCTGTCTGCTGCTGTTCGGGGGACCGTCGAGCTTGCGGAATCTCAAACGGGGGTGGTCACGTCGAGTCGCGATTCTGCTGGGTGTAGGTGGCCTGGGGCTGACCGCGAACTACCTGCTGTATCTGAAGGGCCTTGACCATCTCACCCCCAGCACCGCGCAGATCATCATGCAGACGGTGCCGTTCATGGTCCTCGCGGGTGGCATCTTCGTGTTTCACGAACCCTTCGCCGGGCGGCAATGGTGGGGGGTCGTGTTTCTGGGAGGAGGGTCCATTCTGTTCTTCAACCAGCGCTTTGACCAGATCGTCTGGGGATCCGAAATGGTCCTCGGAATCACGTTCATCCTGCTCTCCGCGATTGCATGGACCACCTTCCTGCTTTGTCAGAAGGCACTTCTCGACTCGCTCAGTTCCCGAACGATAATGCTCTTCTGTTACTCCATCGGATGTGTCATCCTAGGCCCGCAGGCAGAGGTCGAGACAATTCTCCGCCTGCCGACCCTCTTCATCGTTCTCGTTGGCTCCGCTACCCTTCTTGCCGTCGTATCCTACGTCTCCTTCGCCACCGCGCTCCGTCACGTCCCCACCACGACCGCCGGCCTAGCGATCGCGAACATCCCCCTGATCACGCTGCTCGGCATGCTGATCTTTGGTGGTCAGGTCCCGCACCTCCAAGCCGAGAACCTGAACGCCCTCGCTATGTTCGGTGCCCTGCTCGTGGTCGTTGGATCCACCTTCGGCGCCGTGGGGCCCAAGAAACCCGCCACACACACTGCAGAGTAGAGGGCCGCCTTCGGCGGGCAAACGGAACCACTCCACCGAAAAAGAAAAGGCCCCGAGCATCGTGCCTAGGGCCTTCATTTACACCGACCAGCTTTGATGGCGCTTCCGCAATCCCCCCTTCGCAGTGACCTGGCGCCCAAGAAATCCTCTACGTCCTCACGCGGGAAGTCTTCTGACTTGCCGATGTTAACTCACTAGCCTGAAGCGTATCGGCAAAGCCATCCATACCGGCACCGGTCGATCATTCTGCCTTGCCGGTGAGAACTCGTACTGCCGGACGGCCGTCAGGGCTGCCTTGTGAAAGACCACCTTCCCCTTCAAAATCTCAGCCTGTTTGACCGCTCCATCCTTTCCGATCAGGACACGCACGAGAATCGTCCCCTGAACCCCCGACTTACGTGCAACTTCCGGATACTTCGGAGAAACCTGCTTCGTAAGCAAAGGCTTGTCTTCGACTGCCCAGTATTCAATCGGATCTTCTTCCACCGGTTCATTGTCGATGAACTCGTCGGGAGGCGGCGGCAGATCCAGATCAACGTTATCGAATTCGAGATCCGTCCTCTCAATCGTCACGTCATCCGGAACGTCGGCATCCTCGGTTTCAATCGGAACAGCCGGTCTCGGCGGCGGTGGTGGACGGTGCACCTGTCGGGTTTCGGGAATCTCGTCGACCTGGATAACAATCTGCTCGCGTTTCTCCTTGGCAGACTGGACATCGAACTCAGGGAGCCAGACAAAGCCCATTGTCATCAACGCACAGACGACACTAGAGGCTCGCAACATGCGTCCGAGGTATCCTGCGTGAAGGTCGACTTCCCGGATCTTGTGCCGTGTCGTCACCCGGACGCCTATCGGTTTCTCGTTTACGAGCTTCTTGAACTGTTCGCGATCGGCGCGAGCGCCCTCTAGGATCGTCAGAATCGAGGGAAATCTTAGTAGAAGTGGGTTCAATTGGGGGTCTCCAAGCTATTGATCTCGGCCTACTTTTCTTAAGTATACCTTATTTCAAGGTGCGGTATTATAAAGTATTTATTACGTTTTTTGTTTCTGTCGAAAAGCAACCAATTCTCGTTTCGGACGCACACTCGCATTATATTGGCGCCCTCGCACGTCAATCAGTTTCGAGAATACTTCGGAGGATCCCTTGCAGAACGTCAACCGTAGAGATTTCACGAAAAAGGCCGCAGTGGCAGCGATTGGTGTAGCCGGAGCCGTAGGGTCGTGCACATCGGGTCAGGAGGACTCGGCCCCCGCAGCCCGCTCGAACAAGCGGTTTCAGTGGAAAATGGTCACCACGTGGCCACC
>DPVD01000028.1:0-334 GCA_003526745.1 Candidatus Latescibacterota bacterium | reverse complement strand
GAAAATGGTCACCACGTGGCCACCCCATTTCCCGATCCTTGGCATCGGAGCCGAAAAGTTCGCTGAATGGGTCGACCAGATGTCCGAAGGCAGGCTAAAAATCCAGGTCTACGGAGGCGGTGAGCTCATACCCCCGCTCGAGGGATTTGATGCCGTCAGCCAAGGTGTGGCCGAGATGTGTCACGGCGCGGCCTACTACTGGGCGGGAAAGGCACCGGCAACGCAATTCTTCGCGGGTCTGCCATTCGGGATGAACGCCCAGCAACAGAATGCCTGGCTCTACTCGGGCGGAGGACTGGCTCTCTGGGAGGAGCTCTATGAACCCTTCAATCTG
>DPVD01000301.1:2136-4003 GCA_003526745.1 Candidatus Latescibacterota bacterium | reverse complement strand
CGTCTTCCTTCTCTGCCTGACCTCCAACCCCGGCTCAGCCGACTTCCAGCGCAGGGAGACCGAAAAGGGTCCGGTATTCGAACTCGTTGCTCGCACGGCTGCCGACTGGTCGGATCGCGGCTCGATCGGCCTCGTCGTCGGTGCAACGCATCCAGAAGATCTGCCACGTGTCCGCCAGGTCGCCCCGACTTTGCCCTTCCTGATCCCGGGCGTGGGTTCCCAAGGCGGGGATGCGAGCGAAATCGTCGATCAGGCGGCCACAGCAGACGGCCTCGGCGTCCTAATCAACGCATCGCGGAGCATTCTGTATGCGTCAGATGGGTCGGACTATGCGGGCAGCGCGCGTCAAGCGACAGAGGAGTTGCGAGCGACGATCGAGGGTAGGATAACGGAGGATTGACGTCGAGGCTCGAACAGCGTGACCCATCCCGCCGAGGTTAGACTACAACGACACCGAATTCCCACGGCTGTCCACTGCGACATACACCGCTCGCGCCAAGGTTACCCGGGCCGTTCCCGTTCCGTCGGCGCGTTCAGCTTCGACATCGATCGCCACGGTCACAGACGAGTTCCCGACTCGCTCGGTCTTCGTGTAGTATGACACGAGATCACCTACCTCGACCGGCGCAATGAACTCAACCTTGTCGATAGCCACCGTCACCACACGATGAGTCGTGTGTTTTCTGGCTTCCACCGCACCCGCAATATCGAGGTGACTCAGAATCACCCCACCGAAGATCGTGCCGTGTCCGTTCGTGTCCTTCGGCATCAGCATCACGCGAATCGATGGTTGGCAGCGTTCACTGTCTGAATCAGCCACAGTCTCCCCCTCAGAAATGTCGCTGGATCGCCCGCCTGGCTTCGTCCGGAACGATGTCGTTCCGCGCGATCTGCTCAAGCAGGTCACGCGCCTCCGGGCTCTTACCAAACCGCCCCGCGGCTCGGCTCAGTACCGCGTGTCCATCCTGCGCCTTCCCCGCTGCGAGCAGAAAGATCCCCAGCTCGAAGTGTGCTTCCTGAAGCGAGTCGTACGTTTCGACCGCAAGACGGGCGGCCCTCACCGCATCCACATAGTAACTGGTCTCGAAGAAAGCTCTCGATATATGCTGCAGGATCTGCGCTCGATTCATCGCCGGTTGTGAACCGACCATCGACATCATATCGTCGAAAACCTTGCGTGCTTCCTGCAACTTGCCCTCCATCAGAAACGCCTTTGCCAGGTTGAACTTGTCAACTGCGTTACTTCTGGATTTTTCTGCCAGCATCCGCTGCAAGCGCGCCTCATCGTGTCGCCCAGCCAAGAGGTGCAACTCCGACATCTTCAGCCGTGCCGCCGCACCCCCCAGTGCTTTCCCTGCACCGAACATCTTAATGAGCCTGTCCCAAGAGGCATCCCTCGGCTTGAGCTTCTTCGTGCGCTCGTACACTCTTAGCGAGGGGTATGCCTTGACCTCGCGGTAGGCCAAAATGCGACCCTCCGACAGATACTCGTAGAAGTAATGACTGTCCAGGTAGGCCGCCCGTCCAATGCGCGAGTCGGAAGCACGCGATGTATCCGCATAGTCCGACACGATCGCATTTCTGACCACAAGCAGATCCGGTCTGAAATGCTCGATCGCTAGATACGTCATCCCAAAGCTTCGAGCGCACTGCATGAATTTCCCTGGCACATAGGCATACGAATGATACATAATCGATGTGTTCTCGTTGTAATGTTCACCCAGCCACCGACCAGCCTTTATCTCGTCGCTGCCCTTCATCCGGTCCAGTCGGACCTGGGCCAGACCGGCCACGCCCTTAACCGGCGAATACAAACCGATCACGAAAACGACAACCAGCGTGGCCTGTGCGGCCTGGTACATCCGCC
>DPVD01000301.1:434-1853 GCA_003526745.1 Candidatus Latescibacterota bacterium | reverse complement strand
CCAGCGTGGCCTGTGCGGCTTGGTACATCCGCCTCTCCTTCATTGCAAGCCACATCCATCGATATGCCCACCCACAACCCATCGCGAGCACAGGAAAAAGGGGCAGTGCGTGGCGAGCACGAATAAGCTGGGAGAAGACAATCAGGTAGAGCAGATAGCTGACGAACCAGATCCAGAAGGCCACGACAGCGGAACGCGGCTTCTCTCGACAAGTTCCAGCTGCTATTAAGGCGATCGTGAACACACCAAGATGGACCCAACCGGCCAGTGCACTGAACTGCGCCAGCCAAGCGACCACGCCCCCGCTCGCACGAACTGTGTGGCCGAAGGACATGATCTTCCGTTCAGCCTGAAGACTTTTGACGAAAGAGTCGTAATTGAGGACTGCATACGGGTTAGTGATCGCTGAGACGGCCAGAAAAGTCAGAAGAGCGGCGACCACAATCTTCCAGCGATCGACCTCGGTCAGCGTCCGAAGCTGGATGCTGAATTCGGTTCCCCTCCCCAGCAACAGGATGGCGAGAAAAAGAGTGGGCATCAGGAAGATGCCAACATACTTCACATTGAAAGCGACGGCTGCGAAGCAGGCGGCCAAACAGCTCTGCTTCAGGTCGAGTCTCTCGGCGAGCCCCGCAAGAACCCAGAGAAACGCGCAGACACAGAGCATCTGAGGTAAATCCGGATGGGATTCAACGCTCCACCTCGCAAAGGCAGGCGCCGTGGCCAGGATAGCCGCCGATACGAGACCAGCAGTCCTGTCATAAAGTCGACATCCCAACGCATACAAAAGCAGGATACAGCCGACACCGGACAACGTACCGAACCAACGTAAAACAGTCAGGATGACCTGATCCCGAACGGCATCGAAGGCCCCGTAGACGCTGAGTGCGACGTATGGGATATAGTAGAACAGGGAACCGTATTTGAACGACGCCCGGTCAAGTCGTCCCGTGGCCAGATAATACCGGATCTCGATGGCCGCCCCGCTCTCGTCCACGGAATAGACATCGGCCATCCGGATGTCATCGATGGCTACCGGGATCAGGGTTGCCGAGAACCCCACATATAGGAGAAGCAGGACGACGAGTCCCAGGTGTTTCATCAGGAATCGCTGCACGCAAAATCCTTCGATAACTTCAGGGATGTCAACAGGTTATCGAACTATAGGCCTCCCACCACCAAAGGGTCAACAATCGGTATAACACTTGGTCTGCCCGGCCGGTCTATTGACTTGACCTGACACAACGGTCATACTTTTGGGTCTCTACCCTTAAAGGCGCCTGAATACAAATGTCCGTCGTACAACTTGAGAAAGTCAGCAAAGCCTACGGTGCTAACGACATCCTCATCGATGTCTCGTGGAACATCGACAAAGGCAACCGGATCGGTCTGGTCGGACGAAACGGATGTGGGAAGACG
>DPVD01000301.1:0-147 GCA_003526745.1 Candidatus Latescibacterota bacterium | reverse complement strand
AAACGGATGTGGGAAGACGACACTCCTACACATCCTCACAGGTGAAATCCGGCACGACTCTGGCTCGGTCCACCGCGCAAAGTCGACAAGAATGGGGTATCTCGCCCAGAACCCCGTCTTCGAGCCATATGCAACGGTTATTTCCAC
>DPVD01000036.1:0-10070 GCA_003526745.1 Candidatus Latescibacterota bacterium | reverse complement strand
AGGACGGATGAAGTCAAGGTCGTCGAGATCCCGAAAGACACCCGTCCCAGCCGACGTCCCGCAAAGGGTGGGCGTGGAGGTGGTCGGTCCGGTGGTGGGGCTCCGGCTCCCCAATTGCCCCCTATAGGCGATAACCGGGGTGGCCGCAAGAGAAGGCGTCGCAAGGGCAAGTCGGCTGTTGATCAGAAGGAAGTAGCCGACAGCGTTCGCAGAACGATGGCGCAGATGTCGTCGGCTCCGTCTCGTCGCCGTCGCCGAAGACGCGAGGATGGAGAGGCTGGCGAGGAGGAGATCCAAGAGCTCACGATTAAGGTGAACGAGTTTACCACCGTCGGCGAACTCGCAGAGCTGATGGATGTGAGCGCCACGGAGATGATCACGGCCTGCTTGCAAATGGGCATGATGGTCACGATCAACCAGCGTCTCGACATGGACACGATCGAACTCGTCGCCGACGAGTTCAGCTATAAGGTCGAAAAACTCGACGAAGTCGCCGAGGAAATGATCGAGGAGCTGAACGAAGAGGTCGACGAAGAGAAGCTGGCACCGAGGCCACCAGTCGTCACGGTTATGGGTCACGTCGATCACGGCAAGACATCGCTACTCGACTACATCAGGCGGACAAACGTAGTTGCGGGCGAGTCTGGCGGTATCACGCAGCACATCGGCGCCTACCACGTGGAGCTCGAGGGCGGGCGGATGGTCACGTTCCTCGATACGCCGGGTCACGAAGCCTTCACCGCGATGCGTGCTCGCGGTGCTCAGGTAACGGATGTGGTCGTGCTGATTGTGGCCGCAGACGACAGTGTGATGCCTCAGACCGTCGAGGCGATCGATCACGCGCGAGCAGCGAATGTTCCTCTGTTCGTCGCGATCAACAAGGTTGATCTGCCGACGGCAAACGTCGATAAGATTAAGCGGGAGCTGTCCGAGCGTGAAGTACTCGTCGAAGACTACGGCGGGCAGGTTCAAAGCTGCGAGATCTCGGCTATGACCGGCCAAGGAGTCGACACATTGCTTGAGATGCTGGCGCTTGAAACGGAGCTGCTGGAGCTGAAGGCTGACCCGGAGCGCCGAGCGAAAGGCACGATCGTAGAGTCACGTCTTGATCGCGGGCGTGGTAACGTCGCAACCGTCCTGATCGAAGAGGGTATGCTGAAGGTTGGAGACCCCTTTATCACCGGTATGCACAGCGGTCGTGTGCGCGCGATGCTCGATGAACGCGGCAATTCCATCGAGGACGCGGGGCCTTCGGTTCCTGTGCAGGTCCTCGGTCTGGGCGGCCTGCCTCAGGCAGGCGATACGTTTCACGTCCTCGAGAACGATCGACAGACACGGGAGATCAGCCAGAAGCGGCAGCAGCTGAGGCGCGAACAGGAGTTTCACAAGGTTCGCCGTGTAAGCCTGACCGCCATCCACGACCAAATTGCTGCCGGAGAAGTCCAAGAGTTGAGGATCATAATCAAGGGCGATGTGGATGGGTCGGTCGAGGCCCTGCAGGACGCTCTGATGCAGATCTCGAATGACGAGGTCCAGCTGAATGTGATCAGCCGGGCCGTCGGTGCGATCACCGAGAACGACGTGCTTCTCGCGACGGCATCTGATGCCGTGATCATCGGTTTCAATGTCAGACCCGACGGGCGGGCCCGTGAAGTCGCCGCTGCCGAGCAGGTCGATATACGGATGTATCGCGTGATCTACGAAGCCGTAGAAGACGTGAAGGCAGCCCTCTCAGGTCTCCTCAAGCCTACCGTCGACGAGCGTGTGGTGGCTGCGGCTGAGGTTCGAGAGACATTCAGCGTTCCCCGCATTGGAACGATCGCCGGTTGCTTCGTTTCGGAAGGGCAAATCCTTCGTTCCAGTCAGGTCAGGCTGCTACGGGACGGTGTGGTCGTCTACGAGGGTGTTGTAGGATCGCTGCGACGCTTCAAGGACGATGTACGCGAGGTTCAGTCGGGTTTCGAGTGCGGTATCGGAATCGAGAACTTCACGGACATCAAGGTTGGTGACGTGATTGAAGCCTACGAGATGTTCGAAATCGAGAGAACGCTCGAGTAATGACGATTGGTTTCTGCCGTCTAACACTGTATCTCCCAGGTGCTGGATCGCTCAAACAAAAACGGTCGACCATCAAGGGTTTGATCGCGAAGGCCCGACAGATATTCAACGTTTCCGTATCCGAGATCGATGCCAACGATGTTTGGCAGAAAGCAGTCTTGGGTGTTGCCGTTGTAGCGAACGAATCCGGGTTCGCGAACAGTGTGATCTCGAAGGTGGTAAACTTTTTCGACTCGGATTACCAGGTCGAGGTGATCGACTGCGCGATCGAGATGTTGTAACGTGAGTAGCTGGCGACCTGAAAGCGTCGGAAAGTTCATACAGCGAACGCTGGGTGAGTTGATCCAATCTCGGGTGAAGGATCCCCGACTCGGCTTTGTAACGATTACGGGGTGCCGGGTGTCGAAAGACCTGAAGGTTGCTCGTGTGTATGTGAGCGTGATGGGTTCCGATCAGGACCGCGATGCCTCGATGGAGACTCTAAATCGTGCAGGGGCGTTCCTGCGAAGGGAACTGGCCGGCCAGTTGAGGATGCGTCATACACCGGAGCTGATTTTTGACTACGACGATTCTGTCGAGCGTGGGGCCCGGATCAGCAAGCTGCTCGATAAGATCAAGGATAGCGAGGAGACAGGTCACGGAGCTGGGGATTCTGCCGGTTGACAAGCCGACGGGGATGACTTCTCACGACGTCGTCGATCGGGTTCGCAAAGCGCTCCGGACTAGGAAGGTGGGCCACGCGGGCACGCTTGATCCTTTGGCGACTGGCGTGATGGTGGTCTGCATCGGGAAGGCGACGCGCCTGAGCGGGTATCTGACTTGTCAATCGAAACGCTATACGACCCGGATACGTCTCGGGGTCGAAACGGATACGCTTGACGCGGACGGGACGGTGGTGCGGACATCCGAGGACATCCCTACCTCAGTAGACGAGATCGAGCGAGCCGCTCAAAGCTTCATTGGTCTGATTGAACAAATCCCACCGATGTTCTCGGCACGGAAGGTGAACGGGCAGCGGCTGCACAGGCTGGCACGATCAGGACGGACAGTCCATCGCGAACCTCGCCAAGTTGAGATTCACGACCTTCGGGTCCTGGGTCTCGAGCGGCCTTTTGTAGATCTCGACGTGAAGTGCTCGAAGGGGACTTACATCCGGTCTCTCGCATCAGGCCTCGGAGATGTGATCGGTTGTGGTGGATCCGTAGAGGCCCTGCGTCGAACTGAGAGCGGCTCGATCAGTGAAGACGCTTGCATCCCGCTTGATGAGGTGACGGAGGCTACTGCCACGCAGTTCTCGATCGACCCGAACGAGGCGCTCGCGGATATTCCGGGAGTCGTTCTCACTGATGATCAGGCAGAGCGATTTTGCCACGGTAACGAAGTCGATCTTGCACGCGAAGTTCCTACGCCCTGCCGGGTTAACTGTGAGCACGGCGCTTTCTGGGGTATGGGGAAGTCAGAAGAGGAAGGCTGGCTTCGGCCGGTTTGTGTCCTGAGAGACTTGGAACGGGCGCGTGAAACGCATCCTGCTTGAAAGGCCTCAGCGGCAGCACCAGGCAGTCGTGACCGTAGGCTCGTTTGACGGCCTGCATATCGGTCACAGAGCAGTCGTGGATCGGGTAAAGGAAATTGCCGGTCTCAGAGACGGCACGTCGATCGTGGTGACATTCGACCCGCATCCACGTCAGGTGATCGTGCCGGACTCGGCACCTAAACTCCTCACCTCGCTTGCGGAGAAGTCGGCAGTTTTAGGACGAGCGGGAGTCGATCTACTCGCTGTCGTTCCTTTCACGAAGGATCTGAGGAAACTCGGCGCAGAGGCTTTTGTCGATCGATATCTCGTGGATTTTCTGGGCGCCGAAACCGTCGTGGTCGGCTATGATCACGGGTTCGGTCGCGACCGTGCAGGAAATCTGGACACCATTCAAGGGATAGCTAAAAAAAGAGGCTTCGACGTTGTCGCGGTTCCGCCTACGTTGCTTGACGGTGAGCCTGCCAGCAGCACGCGAGTTCGGGCTCACATTGAGGTCGGCGAACTCGACGAAGCCGTCAGGATTTTGGGTAGCGGCTACCCGATCCTAGGGAGCGTGGAGGAAGGCGATCGGCGGGGCCGGACAATCGGTTTCCCAACGGCGAACCTTGCCCTGCCTAGCTCGAAGCTTCTGCCGCCTGACGGCGTTTACGCAGGTTGGGTTCAGGAGGAGGCCAGAGCCTACATGGCGGTTGCCAATCTCGGGACGCGTCCTACCTTTAACGGAACTGATCGGAAGTTTGAGGTTCACCTACTTGATTACGAGGGTGATCTCTACGGGAGGGATGTTGAAATAGCAATTAACACCAGGCTCAGAGCTGAACAGAAATTCGACGGCTTGGAAGTAATGAAATCACAGATCAACAAGGATATCGTGGAGGCCAGGCGCCGCCTCGAGCAGACGAGCATCTCGATGGATGCGCACAACAGTACGGACGGAGGATGAGAAGTTGGCACTGACGAGCGAAGAAAGAGCCGAGATCATCGGCGAGCACAAGATCAACGACCAGGACACGGGTTCAGCCGCTGTCCAGATCGCGATGTTGACGAAACGCATTCAAGATCTTACTTCTCACTTTGAGGTTCATAAGAAGGATCACCATTCCCGCCGTGGACTGCTTAAGCTTGTTGGGCAGCGCCGTCGCCTAATGCGCTACTTAGCCAAGAGGGACCTCGACGGCTATCGAGCGCTGATTGCGAAGCTTGGAATCCGCGGGTAAGACATAAGAGAACGACAACCGCACCACCATCCGGCAACAAAACACTCCCTCCAAATCACTCAAGCCGGCCGGGAGAAGTGCGCGTAGGAGGAAAGTAATGATAGAGAAGTCGGAAATGGAATTGGGGGGGCGTACACTGTCGATTGAGACGGGGCGCGTTGCCAAGCAGGCGAACGGATCGGCTTGGCTCCGATATGGAGATACGATCGTTCTCGTCGCCACCGTTGCGTCGGACAAGGAGAACGCGAACCTACCTTTCTTTGCCCTGACCGTCGACTACCGAGAAAAGTTCTATGCGGGGGGAAAGATTCCCGGGAACTTCTTCAAGCGCGAGGGAAGGCCCTCGACAAGTGAAACACTTCACGCCCGTCTGATCGACCACTCCATTCGTCCACTGTTCCCGTTGACGAAAGTGGAGACGCAGGTCTACGTGACCGTGCTCTCCTTCGATAACGAGAATGATCCGAGTGTCCTAGCGCTGAATGGCGCGAGTGCGGCCATCATGCTCTCGGACATCCCATTTCAAGGGCCGATCGGCGCCGTCAGGATGGGCAGGATAGACGGGGAGTTTGTCGTCAATCCGACGAACTCCCAGATGGAAGAAAGCGACATCAACATGGTCCTAACTGGAACCGCTGACTCCATCATCGGGGTCGAGGGCGAGTTCCACGAGGTGAATGATGATGACGTGCTTAAGGCGTTCGAAGTCGGCCATGAGGCGATCAAGGAAGTCATCGTCTTCCAGACCGAGCTCGTGGAACGCGCCGGCAAGCCGAAGCGTGAGGTAATCGAGGCCGAACGCGACGAGGAGCTGGCTAAGGTTGTCGCCGATCTGGCAACGGACCGGATCAAGGAAGCCAACAGGCTCCCTGTTAAGGAGGACCGCGCAACGACCCTTTCCCTGCTTAAGGACGAGGTGCAAGAGAAGCTTGCGGAGGCCCATCCCGAGCGCGAAGGCGAGATTAGCGAAGAGATCTACCAAATCACGAAAGAGGATATGCGCAGCATGATCCTCGATGAGAAAACTCGAATCGATGGCCGCGCACTCGATGAAGTGCGACCGATTTCGATCGATCTGGGTGTGCTCCCACGCGCCCACGGATCGGCCATTTTCACCCGCGGTCAGACCCAGGCACTGTGTGCGACAACGCTGGGCAGCAAGATGGATACGCGCATGGTCGATGACTTAGAAGGGAAATCGTTCAAGAGTTTCATGCTCGACTACAATTTCCCGTCATACAGTGTTGGCGAGGTGCGTCGCCCGAGTGGACCGGGGCGCCGAGAGATCGGCCACGGTGCGCTCGCGGAGAAGGCGATTGAGCCGGTTGTGCCGGCTGAAGACCACTTCCCATACACGATCCGTGTTGTGTCGGAGATCCTTGAGGCGAACAGCTCGTCCTCGATGGCTTCCGTATGCGGCGGCTCCCTTGCTTTGATGGATGCAGGTGTACCGATCAAGACCCCGGCAGCCGGTGCGGGTGTGGGGCTAGTGATGGATGACGAGCGCTGGGAGGTTCTGACAGACATTCTAGGCGAAGAGGATCACCTCGGTGACATGGATCTGAAGATCACCGGGACCAAAGACGGTCTGACCGGTGTTCAGATGGACATCAAAATCGGTGGCGTGAGCTTCGAGATTCTTCAGGTGGCCTTTGATCGCGCACGAGGTGCTCTGAACCATGTTCTCGGAAAGATGGAAGAGGCTATCGCCTCGCCGCGTGAGGCGTTGTCGGAGTTTGCGCCGCGGATCCTGTCGATCCGGATCGACCCATCGAAGATCGGTATTGTGATCGGTCCCGGCGGGAAGATGATCCGGTCGATCGAAGAGCTAGGGGTGACTGTATCTGTCGAAGACGATGGTCTGATCACGGTGACATCCGTCGACGCATCCGCCGGCGAGGAGGCGATGGGTGTGATCCGCTCGCTCGTCGAGGATCCGGAAGTCGGGAAGGTTTACAGCGGTGCGGTCAAACGCGTCACGGACTTTGGCGCATTTATCGAAATCCTGCCCGGCAAGGACGGCCTGTGCCACATCTCCGAGCTAGAGCATTATCGGGTACGGAAGGTGGAGGATGTTCTGAAGGAAGGCGACCAAGCCGAGGTTAAGGTGATCGGTATAGATGATCAGGGCAAGATCCGACTTAGTCGGAAAGTGCTTCTCGATCCTCCCGAAGAGGGTGAGGGTGAATCACCCTCACCCGAAAAGGGCAGCCGCCGAGGAGGTCGTCGAGGAGGTTCGTGATTAGACCCAGTGTGAGCTGAGACGAGAAAAGACGACCGACCTTTGTTCGGTCGTCTTTTCTCTTTGCAGAGTTGAATGATGATGGAAATCTATAAACGGACCGTCGTCGGTGAAGACGGTCCCACGGTTGTGACGGAGAGCGTTCCGGGCCTGCGGTCCGTATCCCTCGGTCTGTGGGTGCGCGTGGGAGCGCGAGACGAGGTGAGTGAACAGCAGGGCATCTCCCACTTCGTCGAGCACGCCGTTTTCAAGGGAACTACTTCTCGGGATGCCTTCGACATCGCAAACAGTCTTGAATCGCTCGGTGGCAACCTCGATGCGTTTACGAGTCGTGATGTCACCTGCTACCACGGGCGGTGCCTAGCCGAGCATCTCGATATCGCACTTGCCGTACTTGCGGATCTGCTGCAGAACCCGATGTTCGATCCCGCCGAGCTTACCAAGGAACGTCGTGTCATCCTCGAAGAGATCCAGAGCGTAGAGGATACACCGGAAGATCTGATCCACGACCTGTTTGCGCAGTCGGTTTGGGGGCGAGATCCTGTAGGCGCCCCGATCCTCGGGACACCCGATACGGTCAACGCCTTCACACAGGATGACCTGTTCGAGTTTACGGGACGACACTACAGGCCTTCTAACATGATCATCTCTGCCGCCGGTCATCTTGACCATGCAAGCGTGGTTGAACAAGTGGAGAAACTGTTCGGCTCGGTCCCGGCGTCATCACCGGCGCGGCGTGCACCATCGAGGGCACCACGCTCATATCAACACTACTATCGGGACATCGGACAGACTCATCTCTGCCTCGTGACGACTTCCTGGTCCTACATTCACCCGAGGCAATACGACCTGCTGGTTGCGAACACGGTACTTGGCGGCGGAATGACCTCTCGACTCTTCCAAGAGATCAGGGAGAAACGGGGACTTGCCTATTCGGTCTACTCGTATGTGGAAACGCTCGAAGATACAGGTCTCTTCAGTACCTACATGGCCTGTGATCGGTGCCGACTCAAGGATGCCGTCGAGGTCATGTGGACCCAGCTGCTTGTGCTCAAGGAGTGCGGGATCACGGAGGTTGAACTTGCGAGTGCGAAGGCCCAGCTGAAGGGGGAACTCATCTTGGGTGCAGAAAGCATGAGTAATCGGATGAGCAACCTAGCGTATGATGAGATGTATCTACAGCGGTATCTGTCTATGGATGACACGCTGAAAGAAATCGAAAGCGTGACCCTCGAAGGGGTCTACGATGCCTGCCAGACGCTTCACGACGAACAGGGTATGCATCAGGTGACCGTTGGACCCTGAGTTGATAGCGCTGGGGCGGAGGAACGAATGGCTGATTTGATACGAATCACGGACGTTGCCGAGCGCGACGGGCAAGAGGTGACCATCCAGGGCTGGCTCTACAATAAACGTTCGAGCGGTAAGCTTCACTTCCTTCAGGTCAGGGATGGGTCTGCAACGATTCAGTGTGTGGTTTTCAAGGAGGATGTTGATGAGGCGACCTTCGCGGCTGTAGGTCACCTGACACAGGAAAGCTCGATCCGTTTGATCGGCACGGTTCGCGAAGACAAACGATCTCCGCTAGGCTTCGAGGTCGGCGTGTCAGCAATCGAGGTAATCCAGGCTGCTGAGCCCTATCCGATCACGCCAAAGGAGCACGGGACCGCTTTCCTCATGGACCACAGGCATTTGTGGCTGCGGTCTTCGCGTCAACATACGATCATTCGTGTTCGGAGCACAATCATCAAGGCTTGCCGTGACTACTACGACGAGAACGGCTTTGTCCTAGTAGATGCACCGATCTTCACTCCGACCGCGTGCGAGGGAACGACGACGCTGTTCGGGACAGAATACTTCGGGGAGACAGCATATCTGACGCAAAGTGGGCAGCTCTATTCCGAAGCGGCAGCGATGGCCTTTGGAAAGGTCTACTGTTTCGGGCCGACTTTCCGTGCAGAGAAGTCGAAGACACGCAGGCATTTGACCGAGTTCTGGATGGTCGAGCCAGAGGTCGCTTACATGGATCTGGATGGCGATATGGATCTGGCTGAGGACTTCATCTGCTATGTTGTCGGTCGAGTTCTTGAGAAGCATCGCAAAGACCTTGAAGATCTTGAGCGGGATGTATCGGCTCTCGAAAGAATCGAAAAGCCCTTTCCTCGTGTCTCGTATACAGAAGCGGTTGGCCGGCTCAAAGAGTTGGGTGTCAAACACGAGTGGGGTAAAGACTTCGGTGGAGACGAAGAGACGGTTCTGGCAGAATCCTACGATCAACCTATTATCGTCCACCGGTATCCGTCGGATATCAAAGCCTTTTACATGAAGGGTGATCCCGAGGACCCGAAGCTTGCGCTATGCATGGATGTTCTTGCCCCAGAAGGGTATGGCGAGATCATCGGTGGGGGACAGAGAGAAGACGATCTCGGTGTCCTGCAGAAGAAAATCAACGAGCACGAGTTTTCAGACGAGGCGTTTAGCTGGTATCTCGATCTGAGACGATACGGTTCCGTTCCGCACGCCGGGTTCGGAATGGGAATCGAGCGCACGGTCGCGTGGTTGTGTGGTCTTCCACACGTTCGGGAAACGATCCCGTTTCCGCGAATGCTGCAACGGTTGTCGCCGTAGAACAGAAATCTCAAGGAGTGTCGTGACTTATGGACCAGGGAGCATACAACTTCCGCGATATCGAGAAGAAGTGGCGGGAGTACTGGGTCTCAGAGCGGACTTTCCGGGCACACGGACCGGGAGACGAAGGGTTCGACCCTGGCAGACCGAAGTTCTACATGCTGGACATGTTCCCGTATACAAGCGGGGATGGTCTCCACATCGGTCACGCCAAGCAGTATGTTGCCTCAGACGTCTATGCTCGCTATAAGCGGAATAGCGGGTTCAACGTTCTCCATCCTATGGGTTTCGACAGTTTCGGGCTCCCGGCAGAACAGTATGCGGTTGAGCACAACATCCATCCGCAGGCCTATACCGAAGATAACATCCAGGTGATCACCGGGCAGTTCCA
>DPVD01000127.1:0-12816 GCA_003526745.1 Candidatus Latescibacterota bacterium | reverse complement strand
ATGGACGTTCTCGGGGCGTTGTATGCTCGGGAGTCGGGCCAGTGCGAAAGTATACAAATCGTTCACGTCAAGGTTGTGCGCCGACACCACACGGGATGCAGCACCGTTGTATCGATCGGCGTCACCCTTGAGTCGGCCCGATGAATTTTCGGGCACAGGCGTTGTCGAACACCATATGAGCTTTGCACGCGTCTGTTCGAGGCGGGTAATGATTCGCTTAAGGTTCTGCTCGTATTGATCGATCGGGATGTTCTGTGTCCCGGATTCGGGCGGGTTCGCCATCTGGCTTTTCACATCGACATACTTGAGATCGTGTAGACCGAAGTTGAAGTGGATGATTGACCAGTCCCGATTCCCTAGCCAATCGTCGAGTTGCTCAAGTCCCCGAGATGTAGGGCCGCAGTTGATCGGCGGGCGGAATACGTTCGCCCTCCCTTCCAGCAAACCACGGACAGGTAGCGTGTAACCGATCGAAATGGAGTCCCCAATCAGGAGGATATTCGGAAACGACGGGTTGATAATGGGGACGGCGATGTCAGCAACGTTAGGCATGAGATCGATAATCGAGGATGGAAGATTGAACGGTTAGGCTTCTCGGTATACGTCTTCCCAGGAGGTATTGATCAATGGATCGGAACCTCGGTTCTGTGGGTGGGTGGGCGCCACAGATGGACAACCAAAAGCAGAGCCCCTAGAAGCCACATCGTGCCTTCGAAACGGGAACGGAGGGGTTGCTCTGCGCCAAGCGCCTGTGCTCACCTAGTCCCTGACAAAATTTGATGAGCAAGTTTCATGGTCTTCACAGCCTCACAAAGATCTGCAGCCGGTGGCCCCACCGGGGTGTCGTTTTTGACGCAGTCGATGAAGTAACGATCCTGTTCTTCTGTCCCCCCCGTAGGGCCTTTGACGATTTCCGATTCCTCGCCCTCGAAGAAGAGCTTCCCACCATATATACCCTCCATGTAGGCCGAAATGTCGTGCCCGTGAATTTCATATCGCTCCAGACGCGCGCCCGTGGTGTAGTTGTGGGTGAGCTGGGCGACTACGCCGTTTTCAAACTCGACGAGCGCCGCGTGGACGTCTCGATAGCTCGATGTAGTCCTGCGGACGATTGCGTGTACTTGTTTGACATCCGAGTCGGCGAGGAATCGTATCGTGTCGATCGCGTGGATTGGTGTTTCGAGCAAGAGTTGATCAAGGAGCAGGTCAGGGAAAGCACCCGATTCGACCTGTTGTGTGATGTTCTTGTGAAACTCACCTACAAGCTGATTGACCGGGCCGTGATCGAGGACCGCTTTGCGTGCTTGACTGATCACCGGGTGGAAACGGCGATTCCATCCGACCAAAACCTTTGATCCGGATCTATCCGCGGCATCCTTGAGTGAAAGCGTTTCTTCGATCGTTAACCCCGGTGGCTTCTCGATCATCGCGTGCAGGCCACGTTCGATCACGGGCAGTGCCAGCTTCCCGTTCAGATGAGCCGTGGGTGTGACAAAAACCGCGTCGAGCGATGCCTCGTCGAGCATGGCGCTCAGGTCGTCGTAGCGACCGGGGATACCATATTCTTCAGCCACGGCTTCCCGATTATTGGCAATGAGGTCACAGACCGCGGTCAATTCGACATCATCGAATTCGCTCAGGATTCGGATGTGGCCCGCCCCCCGGCTACCGATTCCGACTATACCGACACGTACGCTGTTCATCGAATCCTCTTTGTCTTTTCCAGGTGTCAGGAAGCCTCAAGCTGCTTGGAAGACCCACGCAGGACTGCCCGATACTTTATCTGTTGAGAAACCCCCGCCGCAAACCCTCGAGAGACCGGTCGGATCCGTTCATGGCCTCTGTCAGGAAAGACGCGATCTCTGCCTCGAGTTCCACATCTCTCGGTGCGTTGTCGAGCAGACCGTTTTCCGGGTCGAACATGGATTCGTGTGGTGCCGTTCCATCCGAGTAGTAGATCCTGTTGACCACGCGTCGGGTGACGTCGTCCTTGATCCGCTTCGCCTCCGGATTGCCTCCCTCGAGACATATGAATAGCAGCACGTTCAAGGATCGGAATTGCTCCTCGGGCACGTCGCACTGACTGACAAACTGATCGTGAATCTCTTCGAGATCGTCCGCGTGGACGTTCCCGACGAGCTGATGGCCGCGGGTTTTCTGCTCACAGAAATCACGAAGATCCTGGTTCCACAGGTAAGTTGGTGGTCGGTGATCGCTCAGCTCGTTAGACATCATGCAGTGAGGATCGTCAGGTATCGATGTGACCTCACCTGGGAGCGCGAGGATGAATTTTCGATTCGACGGGATGAAACTCATCAGTGTTCGCATGGTCGTCGTCTTACCGATTCCTCCCGGTCCCGAACCCGAAATCCAAGACTCACCTAAAGCGGCCCGGGAAGCGAGCCACGATGCCAGCTCAATGTCGAAGGTGCCAAGCTCGATAAGGTCTAGTATCGATCGTGCTCGGCCCTCGTGTTCAGGATTGCTGAGGCCCTGGAGAAAGGCTTCGTTGTGTTCTGCGATCGTCAAATCATCTCTCCTGAGTTATTACTATCGTTGAGATTCCGGCGGTATTGCCAATGGCCATGTTCCTGTTTAAGGAGTATCCGCCCAAACAATTTGATCTTGCCCGGAATCTCGGCATTGGTCAGATGGGGCAAAGGCAGTAGAAGAAGACATTAGCTTTCGAGCCAGCAGGTGTCTGTGTAAGGGTCACGGTCGAAGAGTTTGCGGCGTTCAGGTGAGGCTTTGGCCATCCACTCTTTAAGGATCGCTTGGGTGTATCGGTGTGGTGGGCCGGCTTCTTTGAAGATGTCGATCAGGAAGATGCGGAAGCGCTGAGACGAGTCAGCCAACTTGGCATCCACGCCATGGAACATTCGTGCATTCAGGTAGACGAAACTGCCTGGTGGAAGCTCGAGATTGACGGCTTCCAGCTTTCGCCCGGCTTCTTCGTCGAAGTCACCGGCAAGCAGCCGGGCGGGAGTGACATCCCTGGTCGGTGAAACACGATGGCTGCCGGGGATTGGGATCAGACTTCGATCGCCACGTGCAAAACCGTTCGGATAGTAAAGGATCTGGATGTAATACTTCTCGCGCTCTGCGAGGTTGACCGGATGCTCGTGGTTCCAGTGATGATGGTCCTGATGGAAACGGATAGTGTCACTCCCGGGAAGAGCTAGGTTCATCGACGAGTGGCAAAAGTGGTAGTCGGGCCCGATTGTCGAACGGAGCAGCGCGGTGACAAGCGGTGCGTCGATCAGTGCGTCGGAGAGGGGACCACGATCATTCCAGGGGCGCACGAAATATCGCGTCGGCGTGTCCAGTTGAGCGCGCTCTTCGTCGGACAGGTCGAGGAAGGCGTCGACAGGTCCTGCGGAGAGGACCTCCTCGATCAGCGCCTCCCTATAGTCGTCTTCCATGACGTCCTTATAGGCGATGTATCCATCGCGGTGGAACGCCTCGATCTCACGCTCATCTGGCTGGTTAGTTCGGAACATTCTCAATCTCTGAGTTATCTCGATGGTTTTTGTGTGGGGCTCGCGATAATCCGATAAAGAGCCCGGCGGTAACATACACACATCCCAACGCGACGAAGGCCGGAAAGTACGAGTAAGTAAGATCGAACCAGTAGCCGACCCCAATAGGGCCGAGGCTTGATCCGACCGCAGAAATCGGGTAGCTAGCTCCGCGGATGGCTCCGATATGGTCACGACCGAAGTATGTCGCCCAAACGGATTCAGAGAGGGGGATCGTGCCACCAAATCCAAATCCGTAAAGGAAGAAACCGATATACAGGAAGAGTTGGGAGTTGCCTTGACTCGCCCAGAGCATGGACAAGACGCCAGCTGTTGCCGAGGCATACGAGCATAGAACGAGTGGTCTCGGGCTGACACTCGTGAGCGCGCGAGCCCATACAGGTTTGGATGTCAGATTTCCGATGCCCGTGAATGCTGCGGCCGAAGCGGCAATCGATCGCGTGAACCCGGCTTCCGTCCCGAAAGGGATCGCGTGTACGAGGATCGTTGTCAGTGCGAGCGTGTTGAGTCCGAATCCTGTGACGAGCAGCCAGAAGCTGGTGGTCCGCAGAGCCTCGTTCCTTGTCAGGCCTGTTCCTACCTCGTGCCCGGACGGTATCGTGGATGATCCATCGGGCAGCCACCCGTGGTCCTCGGGTGTCCGGCGCATCAAGAACGAGACGGGGACGACAACCAGAGCAAAGACCGAAAGGATCTGGAATCCGGCACGCCATCCGAGCATATCGACGAGCGGTGTCAAGACAACAGGTGTGACCACGCCGCCTAGGGATATGCCGACGGATCCGATCGCCAGTGCCCATCCGCGGTTGACGATGAACCATTTGTTGAGGACGGCGTTGACGACTAGGGGTCCATAGCTGTTCCAGCCGGCGATACCGCAGAGGAAGTAGAGGAGCCAGAAGTGTAGCAGGTTTGTCTGCACACTCAGACCATAAAGACAGACGCAGGAGACGACCGATCCGACGAGCATCGGGAGTCGCGGTCCGTGCCGGTCGATGAAGCGACCCACATAGATGCCAGAGAAGACACCGGCAGCAACAGAAAGGCTGGACCCAAGTGTGAATTGCCACGTTTTCCAGCCAAGGTCAGTGCAAGCGGGTAGCAACAGTACGCCGACAGATGCGACGCTAATGCAGAGGAAGACGAACTGGCAGAGGATTCCGCCCCCAACCATCCACCAGCCATAGAAGACGCGGGTTTCTTCGCTGTTAGGGATGGCCAGACCAGTCGAGAATGGTTCCCAGGAGCGTCTCTGGTTCGTCGCGGAGCCGGTTATAAATGGTTTTCGCTTCGGGAATGTGAACTTCGTCTCGGATCAGGGGTTCGCATTGAACAATCCCTTCTGTGACCAGACGACAGAGCTCTATCAGGTCTGAACGGTCGAAGTGGCTGACGTGGAGCAACGACGCTTCGTGGCTCTGCCCTGCGTTGAAATTGTAGGAGACGTCGAATCGCCCTGCGACGACGATGATCTTTCCTCGATGTGTGATCAGTCCTTCGTTCCAGGACGGTCCGATTACCTTGTCGAGAATCGGTGCCCCCGAGTCCTCAAAGACCACATTGTAAGGTCCTGCTTCTTTGAGATGACTCCAGGTTTCGTCACCCTCGATCCAAGTCGTCTTCGTGATCCCGACCTGGCGGGCGATGTCAAGGCGATCAGAGTCCAGATCGCAGATGGTGACGTCGGCTCCTGCGGCGCGTGCGATTTGAGCTGTGAACAGTCCGATGCTACCTGCGCCGATGACGAGCGTCTTGTCGCCCAATCCGACTCCCGATCGACGTACGTCGTGCATGGCCACGCTTGCCATGCCGAACAGGCAGGCCCAGCGTCGGTCCAGATCTTCAGGTAGTTTCAGGATCAGGTTGTGGGCGGCTTCGGGATCGCTGACATTTGCGGCGAAATATCCCACGTGCTTGTGATGGCCGCCGGAGAAGATGATGTCTCCGACTTGGTAGGACACAGTGTCCTTGCGGGCCACAATCTCGGCGACGTTCTGGTACCCGGGCTGCGCGGGGTAACGACCTCCGTAGTTTCCCCCCGTGAGAGCGTTTCTTTCCGTTCCGTTTGTCACTCCCGACAGCAATGTTTTGCAGAGGATCTGGCCTGGTTGAAGCTCGGGTAGGGGGTGATCCTCAAGCGTCATACGACCCTGCTCTGCGAAGACGACGGCTTTCATCGTGTTTGGAAGTGTCGGCGACTTCCTGTAGCGTTCGGTTGGAATCTTGACTAGCTGGAGGGTCGGTATGTACTCCTCTTCTTCCACGTAGTAGTGCTTTGGCTCGTGTGATCCTGGGGGGCGTGTTCCGATGAACGTTGCGATTTCGAAGTCCTGACTGTTGCAGTCGACGGATCCGTGTTCGTAGCCGGCTGGGATCATCCACACGTCACCCGCATCCAGTTCGAACTCCTCACGATTGCCCTCGTGATCTATCCAGAAACCTATTCCCTTGCCCTTCGTGATTATCCACGTTTCGTCGAAGTCGTGGAAATGCTTCTCGCATTCTGGGAGATGGAACGGTGTGTTGAGCTTGTTCTTGTGTAGAGCCATCGGTTGCTCCTCTTAACCGAATTGTCAGACCGTAGAGGGTAATTCGAAGTGATCTGCCGATTGGGCCAACGCTTCTGTCAGCATCTGGCGGTGGTCGCGGGTAAGGTTCGAATGGGAATCACCGAGGGCAAGGTTGGTGGTTTCGCCCGGATCTTCCTGAATATCGAACAGTTGCTCGGGGTTCGTGCCTTCCGAGAAAGCCGTGTACTTGTAGCGCTGCGTTCGAAGCATGCGACCTTGCATGTCTAGGTTCTTCGGATCCGGGTGAAGCTGAGCGACCAGTGCGTCCCGAACGACCCACTTAGGATCAGAGATGACTGGTCTCAGCCTGGTGCCGGTGACAGGCGGACAGTCCACTTCGGCGTAGTCGCACACGGTGGGAAGTATGTCGATGCTCGACGTCAGGCTCGCCGTGTCGACTTGCTCTGGGATCGAACCTGGAGATGAAAAAATCAGAGGGACTCGCATGGGCTCCTCATACAATCCCAATTTCACCACCCAGTGATGACTCGCCATTCCTTCACCGTGGTCACTGGACAGGACGACGAGCGTATCTTCTTGCAGACCTGAGTCAGCGAGGACGGACATGACCCGTCCTATTTGCACGTCCACCCGTTCCGTCAGCCTGTAGTAGGCGTACAGGTAACGTCGCCAGGTTAGGTCGTCCCAGTCCCAAGTGAAAGCCGGTTCCTGGCCGTAGTGCCGCCGCTTACGACACTTCGAGATGAAGGCGGGCTCGAGCGGATCGATAGCGAAGTTATCCGGCAGGAGAGGCAGGTCCGACTCTGACGGATCGAAGCCGAAGTCGAGGCTGTCTGCGGTCTGCTTGAGTCGCTCCATTTCTCCGTCGACGACCCCTTCCGGAATCGACTGCTGCATGACCCAATAACAGATGTCGTGGGGATTGCAGAGGGAGACACCCAACAGGAAGGGCTGGTCGTGATCCTTCTCCAGAAAGTCGATGGCGCAGTCCGCGACGTGATTGTCCGCATAGATGCCGCGACCCAGGGGCTGGCTAATATCGTGGAGACAGTCGAACCCGCGGATGTCGGGGCCATTTCCTGGGACGCACCAGCGACCGGTCCAAGCCGTCCGATAGCCGGCGTCTCGGAAGATCTCTCCCATGGTGGGCATGTCGTCGTGGATAGACATGCCGTTGACCAGAACGCCGTTTTCGTGGGGCATCCGGCCCGTTGCGATGCAAGCTCTGGATGGTCCACAGACGGGAGAGGCGCAGTACGATTTGGTGAAACGTGTTCCGGATGCGGCCAGGGCGTCCATGTTGGGCGTGTTAAGCCACGGATTTCCGGTGCAGCTTAGGGCGCGGTTGGATTGTTGGTCGGTGATGATGAGCAGGATGTTCATTCGTGTACCTGTCGTCGCCAGACTGGAAGCCCAGGTGCGAACGATGATTTATGCAGAGCGTTGTTTTAGGTCGTCACAGAGAACGCGCATTTCGTCCAGCTTTTCGGCGAATCGTATTTCACTGACCAGGTTGTGTGATTCTGTCGGATCCGTGCTGAGCTCGTAGAGCTGTTCGTGGATCGGAGACTGCTCGAAGTAGCGAATGTACTTCCAGCCCTCAGTTCGGACACCCTCGCTCTTAGGGATGTCGTGACGATCGAAGAGATGCTCACAGAAGAAGGACGATCGCCAGTCCGTTTCCGCGTCTTCCAAGAGCGGACGAAGGCTTCGGCCTTGGGTCGTAGACGAGGTGGAGTAGCCGCATAGGTCGAGGATCGTGGGAGCCACGTCGATGTTGAGTGCCATTTCGTCTCTGACCTGACCCCGAACCGTTGTGCGCGGATCATTTACAATTAAGGGTACTCGAAGGTTCTCTTCGTTCATCTGCCAGCAGTCGCTCAGGCCTCGATCCCCGTAGTACATGCCGTGGTCCGATGCGAAGATTATGATCGTGCTCTCACGCAGTCCGTGATGATCAAGCGCGTCGAGCATCCGACCAACATTCCGGTCGACGCCTGACACCATCCGGTATAGACCCCTCATGTTCCGCTGGTAGTTCTCCTCCGTGTCGAACCGCGTGTGCCAACGCACTCGGCTCTCAGAATTTCGGATGAATTCTGGCAACGCTTCGAAGAAAGCGGGGTCGGCGTTTACTGGCTGAGGAATGACATCGTCGACATACAGGTCAGACTCCTCATCCGGCCAGATGTAATGTCTCGGGTCGCCGGCTTGCGCGTGGGGTGCGTTGAAGCTGACGGAGAGGCAAAACGGTTGTGTCTCTTGACCTGCGTGGTCTTCGATGAAGGCGACGGCTTTCTCGCCGGTGACGTCGGTCAGGTGCCGTATCGATCCATCGGGTTGTTTGACCTCGTATCCCTTATCCGTCCACTCGAAGTTGTCGAAGTGGTCGAACATTCTGCCGAGCGTATCCTCGCCACCCTCCACGGTGGGCGGAACGCCGTTGCTCGCGATGCCGAATTTGCCGATGATCCCTGTCCGATACCCGTTGGACTTCAGGATCTCAGGGTAGCTGACGGCTGTGAACTCGCGGCGCATAGGGGGCGTCAGGAATGTGAACTGATGACGTCGTTCGTACAGCCCGGTGAGATAGCTTGCCCGGCTGGCGGCACAGATCGGCGTGGTGGCGAAAGCATTCGAGAAGCGGACGCCCGTCTCCGCTAGTTGGTCTAGGTTCGGGGTCTGGATAATTGGATTGCCGGAGCAGCCCATGAGGTCTGCGCGTTGATTGTCGGTCAGGATGAAAAGCAGGTTCATGGTATTGACCTCCCGAAGATGACGGCTGCCAAAGAGCCTCTCCTCAGAGTTTCGGTGCTTGCAATTTAGCGTTGTTTATCATCTCGCCTAAGAGAGATGAAGGATTTGTAGCGCTCATGGCCGGGCGCTTCTAGGCTCTTTTCCGAATGACAATCTTGGGATCGAAGTAGGTGTTGTTTGGGAAAAACATCGGGAGATCGTCACGTTTGTCCGACTCGGCGGCATCCAGGTGAAGGAGGGCGAGCGGGAGGGCTGTGTCGATGTTTGACTCGCCAGTTCTGCCGTGTGAGACGATCCAGTTATCCACGTTGTATTTGTTGAATAGCTGCACACCCAGCGAGCGGGCGGATTCCAAGATGCGCTGCTCCCCCGTGGCAGTGTAGAGTTCGAGCAGCCCTATGAGGGCGCAGACGTCGTTCTGCCCTCGATTGACCCATCCGTGGGGGTCCGGTTCTGTCGCGGGGCTCTCTTGTGCTTCGGGGACTTCTAGTTCTTTCCACCCCATTCCTTCTGCGAGAGACTCGGCTGTTGTGCGGAAGGACTCGCCACGCGTCAGGTTGTAGGCTCTTGCATACGAAAGAAACAACAGGCCGTCGGCCGGGACTGGCGCGAGTTTGCTCGGCGGGCAGTAGCCGGCGCCTTCCTGACTGTCCTCAGGTGTCAGCCGCGTTCCGTCATTGATCGCTGGGTAGAAGCAATGGTCGCCACTGGCGTAGCAGTGGCTGGACAGCGCTGTGAGATCTCGTGTGACCAGATCCAGTAGAGGCTGTCCCGCATTCCGGTCCAGAGCGGCAAAGGCGTTCATGAATGTTACAGCGGCGCGCGCATAGCGGACCTTGATGACGTTGTTTGTTAAAACTGTGACTTCGTTGACATCCTCCCGATCACGGTATGGCTTCTTGAAAGACTCCCTGACCCTACACGGATCTCGATGGTTGAACTGATACCCGGCCAGACCGGTCTCCGGATGTCGTATATCCTCGTAGCGGGAGATAAGATGGTTCGTCCAACGCAGTGCCGTCTCGTCGCCCGACAGAGCATACATCATTGCGCCGCTGAGAATTAGGTCACTGCCAGTATTCACAAACGAAAGCGCTGAATTTTCGGTTATCGGGACTGGTCCACCTTTGAACTGAGTATTCCAACGCTGCTCCCACGATTCGTACTCACCGTGTCTGTTGAACAGTAGTGTCTGCCAGTCCCAGATGTGCGCGTGCCAGTTTGCTTCGATAAATCGAGCCATTATCTTCGGCGCAACACGGTAGAGGGAGGGGTAGTGTGGGTAGACACATTTCATCTCGTGGTTGCCGAGGATCGGCTTGTCTTTGATCAGATCGTAGCTGGTGTGGCCCCCCCAATAGAACAGCCCAGACTCAGGGTGTTGAATCCGCGGGAGCGCGTCTGCAATCCAGGTGTCGGCACGATCTCTGTATGACGAATCACCCGTGAGGGAGGTGAGACCTTCTAGCGTGCGCAAGAAATTCTGCTGACAGGCAAGGTTCGAAGTGACTTCCTCACCATTCCAGGTGATGAGTTTACCCGTATTGAGATCGATTCCGTCGGCAAGGAGTTGTGTGTCTGATCCCTTCTCGCTGCATCGATCGAACACCCGTTCTGCGTAGGCGGCAACAACGTCTGTGAATGTCACTATGGTTCTTATCCTTGGGGCTGACGGCACCGTGGAAGGGCTGAGTAATAAAATTCGGCGCCTAATTGGATTTGTGATCGGAGATTGGCTATTTGCCTTGGAAAGTCGGTTTCCGCTTTTCGAGGAATGCCTGTCGACCCTCTTTGTAGTCGTCACTCCGGAAGCAGTCGTCTACGAGTCGATCACAGGTTTCGATGTCGCGGTCACCTGAATCTTTAGCCAGCTCGGCGATAATATGCTTACACGCCTTGATTGTGAGGGGCGCGTTGGCCGCGAGTGTTTCGGCATACTCATTGGTGACGCGGTCGATATCATCCGTTGTCGTTAGCCGGTTGATCAGACCCATCTCGTAGGCTTTCTGCGCATCGAATTGACGACTGGTGAACATGATTTCCTTGGCGCTTGCTGGACCGACTAGGTCTGTCAGTGTCTTGAGCGAGTTGTAAGCATATCCTAGACCGAGCTTCGCTGCGGGGATCGCGAACGTCGAGTCTGCCGATGCGATCCGCAGGTCACAGCATAGCGAGGTGGCCAGACCACCTCCCATACAGTACCCCTGAATCCTGGCGATCGTAGGCTTAGGTACGACGGTCAGCTTCCGGCAGGACTCACCGAGCGTGTCGTTGTAGACCGCGACTCCGTCGGGTGTCGACCGTTGCTTCTCAAACTGCGATATGTCGGCTCCGCTGGAGAAGGCGCGTCCTCCTTCACCCGTAACAAGAATCACGCGAACGGCATCGTCCGCCTCGTAACGATCCACGGCCTCGCCAAGACCTTTCCACATTTCGAAGCTGATCGCGTTGTGCTTTGCCGGTCTGTTCAACCGAATGTATCCGACACCGGATTCGACACCCGTTAGCAGTTCCGGCTGTTCCTCACTCATACTGCCTCGTCTTCCCTTAGTTTCTGGATTTCCTGAACAGAGAACCCGAACTCTGACAGGATCTCGTCCGTATGCTCGCCTCGCTCCGGAGACGCCGTATACGGAACATCCTCTGCTGCGCTCAGGTTCACGGCATTTCGTACGACATTCAGATCACCGACCGCACTGTTTGTGACCTTCCGTGACAGGTCGAGACTCTCTACCTGCGGATCCGACCACATCTCGTCCACCCTATAAATCGGACCACAGGGTACACCCGCCTCGTTCAGGATATCGATCCATTCATTACTGGTCTTGTGAGCAAGCCGGTCCTGAAGGTCTGCGTTGCAAGCGTCTCTGTTTTCCAGACGCAACGGACCATCCGCGTAGAGGGGATCATCGATCAGCTCCGAGGCCCCGATCGCGTTGCAGAGACGCTGCCAGATTTGCTCACCCGTTGTCGCGATGTTGATAAATCCGTCGGAGGTCTGGAAGACACCGGTCGGTATGCTGGTCGGATGGTTGTTTCCGGCCTGGCTCGGGACCTCTTGGGAGGTGATCCACCGAGCAGCCTGAAAGTCTAGCATCGCAATCTGTGCTTCGAGCAGTGACGTGTGCACATATTGGCCGACACCGGTCTCTTCGCGTTGCAGGAGAGAGATCAAGATGCCCATGGCGGCATAGATTCCGGCTGTCAGATCCGCAACAGGAATGCCGACTCGAACGGGGCCCTGACCCGGAATACCCGTGATCCACATGAGCCCGCCCATGCCCTGCGCAATCTGATCGAAGCCCGGCCGCTTGCTGTATGGCCCGTCCTGTCCGAATCCTGAGACGCTGCCGTAGACGATTCGTGGGTTCACGTCTCGACAGCTCTCGTAGTCGACTTTGAGACGTTTCTTCACGTCAGGGCGGAAGTTCTCGACGACCACATCCGCCTGCTGAAGCATCCGCATGAACACCGCGTGTCCAGTCGGCGTCTTCAGGTTCAGTGTCATGCCTCGTTTATTGCGATGGAGGTTTTGGAAGTCGGGTCCGTGACGCGGACCACCCATACCGCCAGTGCTGTCGATCGATTCGGGTGGCTCAATTTTGACAACGTTGGCTCCCCAGTCTGCGAGCTGGCGGACGGCTGTTGGACCAGAACGGACGCGGGTCAGATCAAGGACGGTGAAGCGAGATAAGGGGAGAGAATTAGGCATGGCAGCGGCGTCAAATATTGAACAACGAATTTAGAAAGGGGTTTCTTTGAGATTCAAGATTGGGTGCCCGACATTGGCCACCGTTCTGAATTTAACGCTTGGCAGTCGGACCCAACGGCGTATCGCCGCTATAGAGGGCGCCGCCTCGTTCGTAATTGGCGCTGACCTCGCCGCCATGAACATCAAGACGAGGAACGTTGTTGTGGAAGACGTCGCGGTCGGCGCCGCGCATGACGGCCATCTGAACATCCGTCATACCCTCAACGACGTCGCCCCA
>DPVD01000369.1:1673-8138 GCA_003526745.1 Candidatus Latescibacterota bacterium | reverse complement strand
GGAAAAATGCCGTAGCCGCTGAGCATGCGGATCGCCTGCTGGGTCGGCTTGGTCTTCATCTCCGATATATGGGCAGGCACTGGGAGATACGTGACGAGCGCGTAAAGCATGTTCTCTTCGCCTACGTCGCGCTCGAGGCTCTTCATGGCGAAAAGGAAGGGACGGTTTTCGTCATCACCGATGGTACCGCCAATCTCGACCAGCGCGATATCGGAGCTTTCGGCTGCCTCGGCTACACGGTTTTTGATCTCATCGGTGATGTGCGGGACGGGTTGAACCGTCTGACCCAGATATTCACCCCTTCTCTCCCGTTCGATAACGGTGTGGTAGATCTGGCCTGTCGTGAGGTTATGCTGCCGTGGAAGGTCGAGAGCCAGGAAGCGCTCATAGTTGCCGAGGTCTAGGTCGATCTCGCCGCCGTCATCGGTGACCCAAACTTCCCCGTGCTCCGTCGGCCTGAGGGTTCCCGCGTCGTAGTTGAGATATGGATCGATCTTGATGGCTGTGACTTTGTAGCCGTATTGCTGAAGAATTTTCCCGATCGAGGCGGTGGCCAGTCCCTTTCCTACGCCGCTGATCACACCGCCGCTGACGACGATATACTTTGGACCTCGATAGTCGCTGCTCAAAGCGCCTCCCGTAAGGGTTTGGTGGTGCTGTTTGGCGATCGGGGAGAAAAAAACGGCGATGGTGCTGACACCGGCGCCGGATCAATCGATAACTTTGGGGACACGAAAGTGGCCGTGACCGGATTTAGGAGCGTTGGCGAGAGCGGCCTCCTGCGACAGCGATTGTGTTGGCTCGTCCGGTCTGAATACGTTCGCAAGCGGGAGCACGTGAGCCGTCGGTTCTACGTGGATCGTATCCAACTCGCCGAGCGTAGCAACATACGCGAGCATCTGGTTGAGGTCAGTGACGAGACGAGTTTTCTCCGGCTCAGTGAGCCGGAGACGGGCTAGTTTAGCCACTTTCTGCAAGTCGTCTCGTGTTACAGGCATCTTAAGACCCCAATCGAGTAAAAACGCACGAAATAATATCAGACATTGGATCTGTGAAATCAAGAAGAAGCGGCCTCTCAGCAGGGTAGAAGGTGCGCATAGCGCTGCACGACTTTCTTGGTTACCCCTTGGAAGCGGATCGTCAGTTTTGCGTCTTCGCCTGAGCCTGATCGGGCCTCGATAACACCCTTCCCCCAAGTCGGGTGTATGACCCACGATCCCACGGATGTGTCGACTTCGCCCACGGCCCTTTTCGGCTCCTCGAATATTTCCTGTTCTTCCGCCACATACGCATCGTCATCTGCGAACTCCTGGATCTTATAACCCGTGTCCAGTAGGTGTTCCGGGATCTCGTTCAGAAACCGTGACGGTTTGGACGAGACGATTCCGCCATACCGTCGACGCTCACGCGTGTATGACAGGAAGAGCCGGTCCATCGCTCGCGTGATCCCGACATAGAAAAGTCGTCTCTCCTCTTCCATTGACGCATCGTCTTCGAGGTCTTCGGCCGATCGAATGATCGGGAACAGCCCGTCCTCCATGCCGCAGAGTAACACGGCCTTGAACTCCAGGCCTTTGGCACTATGCATTGTCATGAGAGTGAGGGTGTCTGATGAGTCGTCCCAGCCGTCGTCCACATCGGTCATAAGCGAAACTTCACGCAGGAACTCGGCGACGGTAGGGTCCTCCGCTCGCTCGACGAAGGTCTGGATATTCGTGACGAGCTCTTGAACATTGTCGCGACGGCTTTCGGCATCGGGTTGTCCGTATGCGCCGAGGCTGGTGAGAAAATCGGTCTCTTTGATCACGTGCAGGGCGAGTTCATCTGCCGGCTCGATGGCCGCGATTTCGCGGAAGCGATCAATCATGGCCCGGAATGCCAGCATCTTCTTGGCAGCTCCTGATGAGAGCGTCTCGATTTGATTGCAGCGTCCCAGGGCATCAAACGGACTGATCCCTTCTGCGGCTGCATAGTCTAGAAGGCGGCCGAGGGAGGTCTTCCCAATTCCGCGCTTCGGGGTGTTGATCGCGCGAGTGAGGCTGACACTGTCGAGCGAATTGTCGATCAGGCGTAGGTAAGCGAGTAGATCCTTGATCTCCGTGCGCTCGTAGAACTTGACATCGCCGACGATCACATACGGGATGTTCGACCTGACTAGCTGCTCTTCGATCGCACGTGATTGTGCGTTCGTCCTATAGAGCACGGCCGTTTCCTTGTGCAGCGTGTCGCCTGCCTCCTTCAGCTCCTTCACGACCTGACAGACCCAGCGGGCCTCGTCCTTCTCGTCTAGTGTGCGCCTCAGCCTTATTAGGTCACCGCCGCCGCGGTTTGACCAGAGCTCCTTTCCTTTTCGGCCCTGGTTGTGGCTGATGACGGCATTCCCGGCATCAAGGATGATCTGGGTTGAGCGGTAGTTCTGTTCGAGCCGGATTGTCGTCGTCTTCGGATAGTCTTTCTCAAAGTCGAGGATGTTCCGGATGTCCGCTCCCCGCCAGGCATAGATGCTCTGGTCATCGTCGCCGACGACGCATATGTTCTGGTGGCTTTCAGCCAGATTCCTAGCGAGCAGATACTGGGGGCGGTTCGTGTCCTGATACTCGTCGATCAGGATATAGTCGAAACGGTTTTGATATTTCTCAAGGATCTCCTCGTTTTCCCTTAGCGTCGAAACGGTCCGCATCAGGAGATCGTCGAAGTCGACGGCGTTGTTCTCCTGAAGCTCCTTTTGGTATGCACGGTAGATGGTGGCGATCTGTTTCTCGTAGAACGTGAAAGCACGCTTCTCGAAGGCATCGGGACTCGCCATCCTGTTCTTCTCATTGCTGATCCGAGCCCTGACCTGCTTTGGTGAGTAATCCTTGTCGGACAAGTTATTCGACTTGATGGCTTTCCGTATCACGGCGAGCTGGTCGGAAGTATCGTAGATGGTGAAGTTTGGCTCCAGATTCGCGGCGAGTGCTTCAATACGAAGGAACCGTGCACAGATGGAGTGAAAGGTTCCCATCCATAGGCCGCGGACCGACCGCTGCAGAAGCGTCTCTACCCGATCCCGGATCTCGCCAGCAGCCTTGTTAGTGAAGGTCATTGCTAGGATACGGGTCGGTGGGACGTCGCAGTTCCCGATGAGATGGGCAATACGGCGTGTCAGCACCCTCGTCTTCCCGGAGCCAGCACCTGCCAAGACAAGAAGCGGGCCGTCGACCGTCTCCACCGCTTCCCGCTGCGGGTCGTTCAGATCGAGAAATATCGGGTTCTCTCGGTCGACTGGTTCAGGCGCATTCAGGTTGAGCACACCTTGCACGACTATCTCCGTTTGGATGACTGACGCCAAGTCTGGCGTCGGGCCGACTTTGTTTGTCTCTTGGCCGCCTCGTGTTCCCTGGCTGTCTTTGTAAACACATGGGAACCGTCTCCCTTCGCTACAAAGTACAGATAGTCGCTGCGGGCGGGATTAACAGCTGCCCGCAGAGAGGCTGCGCCCGGGCTCAGGATTGGGCCCGGAGGCAGGCCAGAGTGGCGATAAGTGTTGTAGGGAGAGTCAAACTGGTAGTCCTTATAAAAAAGGCGCCTCGGGCCGTCCGGGATCGCATACTGAACCGTTGGATCCGCCTGCAGCCGCATTCGTCTCTTAAGACGGTTGTGGTAGACGGCCGAGATCGTATCGCGCTCGCTGTCGATGACTGCTTCGCCCTCGATAATCGACGCCATTGTCACGACCTCATGCACGGTCATGTCGAGCAAAGCCGCTGACCGCTTGAGGTCATCGTCGACGATTTTGTGAAAATGGTCGATCAGGACGCGCAGAACCTGCTCTTCCCCAGCGGATACAGACACGCGGTAGGTCTCAGGGAACAGGTATCCTTCCAAGTTGTCCGCATTGACACCAACCTTGCGACAGAAAGCAGAGTCCGTAGTCATCCGATCCAGTTCCTCCCGATCGAGATCGAGTGACGATACCAGGATCTCGATGACGCGTTCCCGCCTGAGTCCTTCGGGTATTGTGACCGACTGCGTTACGTCGCGTGGGACTCGTAGCTCTCTCAAGACCTCCCACGTCGTCATGGAGCCGTCGAAGGGGTGATCGCCGGCCGTGAAGGACCTTGAAGCACCCGTTACGATAGCGAGGGCTCTCAGGAAACGCGGGCTTTGGATGATGCGCTCACGCCCCAGCCTTCGGGAGATCGAAGCGACAGACATGCCCGGCTCAATCCGGACGGTCTTCGGTCGCGTGCCTGTAGGTCCGTTTAGCGTGATCACCCAGAGCGATGCCGTCAGACCGATCGCTAGGACGGTAACTGCGATCGTCGTAGCCAGAGACGGCCTCCCGATTTTCTTCCAGATCTTTGTAGTCTTGTTGATCACGTCTGGTTTGCGCGCAAGAAGGACTCCAGCATCAGGCAGGCCGCAACGCGGTCGATGTCCCCACGTTCCCGGCTTGTCTCCCCCCTCTGCTGCAATACGGCCTTGGCTTGCTCACTCGTGAGTCGCTCGTCCCAATACGTGACTTTCATTCCGGTTACCGATTCTACGGCCTGCCCGAAACGTTCAACTTCTTTGGCCATTTCACCGCGGGTGCCATTCATATTCAGGGGCAAACCAATCACGATGGCTCCCACCGCGTGGCGGCCTGCGAAATCTGCCACCTGTGATACGGCATCGTCGAGTCCCGATGCAATTAAGGTCGGTTGGCCTTGGACGGTGATACCGAGCGGGTCGGTTACAGCGATTCCCAACCGTTTTCGACCATAGTCAATTCCGATCAGTCGGCGCACGGCCAACCTCCGGGAGATCCGATGGAAAGTCTTTCAATGGGACGGTTCAGGCGTCGTCTGAGGGGAGAGAGCGCAGGCGCTCTCGCTTCGTGAATACCTGACGCTGGAGGGAGACCACACGACCGCGGTCCGCTTCGCAGCCGGCTTTGGCAGACGGGAGAAGACGCTCAATCAACTCTTCGATCTCGCGTATGTGCTGCCGCAGGATTTGGCTCGAAACCGGCACGTCACTCTTGGCCGTCTCTGGGTGACGAACCGGTTTCGTGTTTGCCCGGTGGGCCGAAGCTTGGGCCTTGTTGGCCGAACATCGTGTTGAGCGCGGCCGCCGGGTCCTCTGGGGGGCGATCCCACAGCGAACGCACGACCGACGAAACGACGGCTTTAATCGATCTCTTTTGATCTTTCAGGCACAGATGGCGGATAGCTTTTCGTGACGTTCGCTTGGGTTCTTCACGAATGAAATCAGCTGCACTGACCTTATCCTGATGAGCATTGTCCATCAGGTTCGAGAACGCCTCGACGTCCATTGGGTCGTCCAATTGCGCAAGGATTTCGTCATCCTCGGGGAATGTTGGGAGCTCTTTTGTCATGATTAAACCGTATGAAGAGCAACTTAGGTAGAGGCCAGTTAGATGTCAAACCGGCGTCTCTATTCTGGCTCCTGGTAGTCGAATTCAACCTGTTTCGCTACGGCCTTCCCTGTCTGCAGATCCATCACAGACAAGGTCAAGATATTCGTGCCGTATTTCGCCTCGGTCAGGTCCAGCTCGAGCTGTCCACGTTCCCAGTCCTGGTCCCCTGTTTGGTCGAAGGTGAAGGTGACCTCAGGCTTGGCTTCACCGAGGAATGCTGGGCGCCGCCGCCGCCCCTCCTTATGCCGGACACCGGCCGTTACGCGGTAGTTCGTCTGCCCAAAGCTGTTCATCGTGAGTCCATAGATCTCGTAGTAGAAAGGTACGACTTTTCGAGTGTAGGTGCGCCCCGGCCTGGGGATGACCTCCCAGCGACCACGTCTAAACCGAATTGCCCCCTCGTAATCATTAATGGACGTTGCTAGGAACAGATCGCTGAGCCCCAGCTCTCCGTCTGGATAAGCCTCGACCTCGATATCCTCCTCGATCGCTGTGAGTCTGCCCCCGCCGATGTCGTGGATCCGCAGCGTTAGGTGATACAGGCCTGGCTCTAGGTCCGCCCGGATTACGTCGATGATGTCCCCGTCCTCGTCAGGCCTGAGGCGGACACGGTCCGATCGTCTGAACACGCGGGTAAAAGAGGAGTCAGCCAGTGCGATCGACCTGGAGACGATGGCCACGGGGCCATCGGCACTCTCGCGTGTCCGAACTGCCGATCTTGGAAATTCGTAGCTTACGTCGATCCGGGTGCGAAACGGATCCGCGCGGAAGTCTCGAACATCGTGACGTAGGCTCTCGATGGGTGCGAATTCTGCCTCGATAAAGTCGTCTGGAATCTCGTCGACAGTCCGTTGGAACGCGAGCTTCGGTGCGTATTCAGACATGCGTGCCGTAGACCGCATGATCGAGGGGGGCATATCCGGGATCGGCGCAAATTGGAATCCGCTCCCGCCCGCCTCCTTTGTGAAGTCGAAAACGAGTCCTCTGCCGATTTCTGTATAGACCCACGACTCCCAAGGCACGATGCTGTAATCGCCGAACAGGGTGACGGGTGCGTATGA
>DPVD01000369.1:0-1360 GCA_003526745.1 Candidatus Latescibacterota bacterium | reverse complement strand
CGTTCTCCGCACGAGCCTGCGGATTCATCAGAGAGATGGAGCGGCTGTCGCCGGGCCCGACGCCCGAGGTCTCGTTTGCAAACTCCTCGCGCTGGGCGAGCGTAATGCCCCGGGACGAGCGGATCGGAAAGACTGGCCCGACCAGCTCACCCTGGGGCGGTACGTTGTAGAGATCCGCATACATCTGCTCCTTGATCTGTTGGACCTTTGACGAAGTCAGGGCGGGTACTCTTCCCGATTGCGACCTGTAGTCCGGCTCCCCATAACGGATGTAGACAGCCCCGCGCTGATCCCAGGGATAGGCAAAGTCGCCGAAGTTCCTGCGAGCGAACCACACGCGACCGTAGTGTTCTAGGAGCCGTTCGTTCAGCTCCGTCGTCAGGTCTGGGTCCTTTTCGCGCCAGAATCGCTCGCGAAAGACGCGTCGCTCGTTTTCCTCGAGCGACGCGTATACCGGCGCAAGATTGCCGGGAAGCACGGTTCGTACGTCGTCGAACCATTTTCGTTCTCGGTCTGTTACGCGGAGCAGATACATCTCAAAGTGATCGAGCGCAGAACTGAAAGCTCTGAGCTTGATGTCTTTGATGGCGAGTATCGGGATTAGATCGACTGCATCAGGCTTGGCCTGGTAAAGGGGCAGGATAAGCCTGTCGATTTGACGGTAGTTTTTAAGGCGCAGGAGCGAGCGGCCTAGCAGAACAGCTGTTTCGATATCTTCGGGTTCGAACTTGATGTATGTCTTGAGGAAGCTGGCGGCTTTCTGGTCCTCTTCGCCCCGCGCATGGTACTCACCCAGAATGCGATACGGGAGGGAGTAACTCGGGTCCTTTTTTATCGCCTGCTTGGCGAAGCGAACTCCATCGGTCATGTCCCGTTCAAGGTAAGCACGCGCGAGATTTGAGTAGGGCTCCAGGAAATCGGCGTCGAGGTCGATAGCATTCTTGAAGTGATCGATGGCCTTGGCAAAGAACTCGGGACGCCTGATGAAAATGCGACCCAGGCCGTTTTGAGCGCGGGCGCCGGCATCATCGAAAGTAAGCGCCTGTTCGAATGACTCCTCCGCTTTGTCAACAAGGCCACGCGATAGGTAGGCCTCACCGAGAACGCACCACGAGGTCCCGTCCACCGCCTGCTCCACCAGCTCGGACACCATGGTTTCGGCATTGCTCGCTGCGAACAAAGCAATTGCCTCGAGCTGCTGTCCCGCCATGGTGGCAAGAATATCTGACAGCTTGTCCCATCGCCAGACCTTGCGACCGCTGGTCGCGTAGTTCCAGATGATGTGGCCAGACTCAACGTCGACTAGCCGCAGTGACAAACCGAGGTTGTGTATCGTGCCTGCTTCGCCAGTGACGGCGAT
>DPVD01000121.1:0-9131 GCA_003526745.1 Candidatus Latescibacterota bacterium | reverse complement strand
GGGGGTTCCGCTTTTACAGTATTGGAGCAGGCGCGGCCCAAGTCAAGGCAAAACGCGTTGGACGGCCATCCCGCCGGTCCCGTTTAATGCAAAAAGAAGCGCCGCACGGACGGGATCCCCGAAGGGGTTCATCTCCTGTGCGGCGCTTGTTGTAGCTGACGGTGGTTCTCGCCTCACGACCCGGAGGCCGTCAAGGTGGCGAGTCACAAACCGTTCGGTAGCTGAGTGAGATTGCCAGGTGCGCTAACCTTGCGAGATAATTCCTCGCGCCTGGCTAAGCGCACCTAACTACAGCCACCTCCACTGGTCAAATCTATCATCAGACCACCTCCTTTCTGTGTAATCAAAGTATAAGCTACGCACACGCCCAAGTCAACGCGTGTCACTTCGTTATAACGGTCTTGGGATCGAACGCGTCGCGAAGGCCATCACCGAGCAAATTGAAGGCGAGAACGGTCACGAAAATCGCGATGCCAGGATACGTCAGTACCCACGGTGCACTTAGGATCAGTTCGCGTCCGCCGCTCAGCATGGCCCCCCATTCGGGTGTAGGAGGCTGCGCTCCAAGACCGAGAAAACTCAGACCGGCTGCATCGAGAATCGCTGTCGCCAAGCTCAGTGTCGACTGCACCATCAGTGGTGCCAGACAGTTCGGCAGAACTGCCGTCCTCAGGATGCGTGCATCTCGAGCTCCAAGCGCTCGCAAAGCCTGAACATAATCGGTTTCACGAACGGTCAGCGTCGATGCACGGATCAGACGGGCATACTGAGGAATCGCCACGACCCCAATTGCGATCATCGCGTTCTCGAGCCCGGGTCCCAGAACGGCGACAATCCCAATCGCGAGAAGGATACTTGGAAACGAGAGTATCAGGTCCATAAACCGCATCAAAACCTGATCGGCAATACCACGATAGTAGCCGGCTACTAGACCAATCAGCGTACCTGCAACCAGCGCGATCAGCACTGCGGCGACACCGATCCGAAGTGAGATCCGTGTCCCAAAGATCACGCGGCTCATAATATCGCGTCCGAAGTCATCGGTACCGAAAGGATGCTCGAAGCTTGGAGGCGCCAACCGGTTGTAGAGGTCCTGCTCGATCGGATCGAACGGAGCCAGCAGAGGCGCCCCAATCGCGACCAGCAGGAACAACGTCAGGAAGACACCCCCAATAACGGCACTCCGGTTCGACAGAAAGCGCTTCCAGATCAGCTGGACCCAGCTGAGCGGTTCGGGCAGGTCGTTTTCGAGGACAGATTCACTCATCGTCCGCTTCCACTGTAGCTGATTCTGGGATCAAGCCACGCATACAACAAATCGGTAATTAAGTTGATCGTCACGAACGTCGTGGCAACGACAACCACACCGCCCTGGATCGCCGGAAAGTCACGAGCGTGAACGGCGAGCAACAGCCAGCGTCCGATCCCTGGCCACGCGAAAATCGTCTCCGTGATCACGGCCCCACCTAGGAGATACCCGAACTGGAGGCTGATCACCGTCAGCACGGGGATACTGGCGTTTCGCAGCGCGTGACGTACGATCACCGCCCGCTCGGACAATCCCTTAGCCCACGCCGTTCGCACGTAGTCTTCCTGGATCACCTCAAGCACACTCGACCGGGTCATACGCACGATCACTGCAGCCGGAACAGTTCCCAATGTGATACTTGGCAGGATCAGATGGTGGAGAACATCCACGAAAGCCGCCAGATCTCCTGCCAGCAGGCTGTCGACCAAGAACAGACCTGTAACGGACGGGATATACGTGAAAGATCCCAAGCGGCCTGAAACGGGAAACGCACCCAACCCGACGGCGAACCATAGGATCATCACAAGTCCGAGCCAGAAGATCGGCATCGAAACACCGGCCAGTGATGCCGTCATACCGAGCGCGTCGAGTACAGACCCTCGTCGAACAGCGGAGATCACACCGATGGTAACACCGATCCCGCAGGCAAACAGCATGCTCACAACGGTGAGTTCGAAGGTCGCCGGAAACCTGGCCGTCAACTCGTCACGCACCTGCGTGTGAGATTTGATCGACCGACCTAGATCCCCCGTGATCAATCCTTTCAGATACCGCCAGAGCTGGACGTGGACAGGCTGATCGAGCCCAAGCTCCTGCCTCAACATTTCTAGACTCTCCGGTGTCGCACGCTCCCCGAGCATCACCAGTGCGGGATCCCCGGGCACCATTTGCACCATCAGGAACACGGCAACGGAGATCCCGAGCAGTGTTGGGATCAAGAGTGCTACACGTCGAATCAGATACCAAATCATCGATCACCAAAGAAAACAGGGCAGGCGCCGCATCGCGCCTGCCCTACATAATTCCCTTTTATGCACGTGTCAGCCGCCTAGTCGAGCCTTGTGGAAGAACTTGCTGCCCGTCGGGTGAAGCTTGAAACCGGACACATTCACGTTGAACGCCGCTGTCTGCGTCGCGTGGACGAGCGGTACCCACGGCGCGTCCTGATGCACGATCTCCTGAGCGCGACGATACAGACCCGTTCGGACGTCTAGGTCGATCTCCATCTGAGCTTCCACCAGAACCTTGTGAAGTTCCTCGCTTCGGTAGAAGGCGATGTTGCTCGCCGGGAAAGCGGTCGCGCTCTTGTCTAGCAATACATATAAGAAATTATCGGGATCGCCGTTGTCTCCTGTCCAGCCGAGTAGCGCCATATCATGCTGGCCGCGCTGCACCTTGTCCAGATACGTCCCCCACTCATACGTCACAATCTTTGCCTGAATCCCTACGGCCTGCAGATCGGCCTGAATGGCCTGCGCGATCTTCAGGGGCTGCGGCATGTAGGGACGCGGGACGGGCATCGCCCAGAGTGTCGCCTTGAAGCCCTCTGGGTATCCCCCTTCAGCAAGAAGCTGCTTCGCCAGATCGGGATCGTAATGGTAGCCGACGATCCCTTCGTGATAGCTCCACATCGTCGGCGGAATCGGGTTCACCGCCGACTGTGCCATCCCCTGATACAGGTTGTCGACCATCGCCTGCTTGTTGATCGCGTGGTTGATTGCCCGTCGCACCTTCAGTATATGGAACGGCTGCTTGTCCAAGTTCATCGCAAGGTAGCCGACGTTCATGCCCGGCTGCTTCAGCAGCTTCAGCTTCGGGTCCGATTCTATGTTCGACACGAAATCCGGAACCAGATTGTCCATCCCCAGGACGGCCCCCTGACCCAGTGCGATCAGCCTGACCGAGTTCTCTGGAATGCTCCGAAAGACAATCCGTTCGATGGACGGCGCTCCATCCCAGTAGTTCAGGTTTCGCTCAAGCACAATACGGTCATCCTTGATCCACTGAGCGAACTTAAAAGGCCCCGTACCAATGGGGTTACGCGCATACTCGTCACCATGCTTGTGGACCGCCGTCGGACTCACGATTGCACAGAAATTCATCGCCAGATTCGACAGGAAGGGCGCATTCGGCCGGAAGAGTTCGATCTCAACTGTCAGATCGTCGACGGCACGAACATCCTTCACGATCTCCGACATTGACATGCTGTTCCAGTATTGGTAAGCCCCCTCGACCTTATGGAAGGGATGATCCTCCTTGAACTGCCTGCCGAGTGAGAACACAACGGCATCCGCGTTGAAAGCTGTTCCATCGTGGAATTGCACGTTGGACCGAAGTTTGAACGTCCACGTGAGACGGTCGTCGGATACAGTCCACGAGGCCGCCAGAGACGGCTCGAGTGCGGTCGACTCCTCCTTGAATCGAACGAGTGTGTCATAGATATTGTCGGCGACCTTGAAGGACTCACCATCGGTCTCCAGCGCCGGATCCAGTCCGACGCTGTCTCCACCACGCCCGAACACCAGTGTCTGGTTCTGGCCCTTACTGCAGGCGATCACAACAAACAGCATCAGCACAACCAGCAGGCGTGACATAGTTCACCTCGCAAAAAAGGCGCCAGCAAACCTCTGCCGGCGCCTCGGTCTTCGACTTGTTTTTTTACTCTGAGAACGCGTCGTCGAAGGCAATACCTGACGGCGGGAAATCGACGCTGTTAACGAACATACAGGCCTCTTCTGCACCGTGTTCACGATCCATCCCCGAGTCTTCCCACTCGACCGACAGCGGTCCTTTGTATCCGATGTCGTTCAGCGCCCGAATGATCTCCTCGAAATCCACACTGCCACGTCCTAGCGAGCGGAAGTCCCAGGACCGATCCGGATCACCGAAGTTCGTGTGTCCACCGAAGATACCGGCACGCTTCGGGTTCGGGTCCAGATATGCATCCTTCATATGGACGTGATAGATCCGGTTGCTGAATTCACGGATAAACCCGGCGTAGTCGACATTCTGGTAAACGAAGTGGCTTGGATCGTAGTTGAACCCGAACTCCTTCCGATTCTTTAGCGCCTTAACCGCCCGGGCGGCTGACGAAATATCAAAGGCGATCTCGGTCGGGTGCACTTCCAAAGCAAAGCGGATTCGATTGGTCTTGAACACATCCAGAATAGGATTCCACCGGTCTGCGAAATCTGCAAACCCAGCATCTATCTGGACTGGATCAACTGGCGGGAACGAATACAACAGGTGCCAGATCGAAGACCCTGTGAACCCATTCACAACCTTCACCCCGAAAGCCTTCGCAGCTTCAGCAGTCACCATCATCTCTTTCGCCGCACGGCGACGGACCTGTTCAGGTTTCCCGCTCCCGTAGACCTTTGGGGGCAGGATTGCCTTATGACGCTCGTCAATCAGATCACACACGCCCTGACCTGCCAGATGATTCGAGATCGACCAGCACTTAAGGTCATACTTCTCGAGGATCTCGCGCTTCTCCCGGCAATACTTGTCACTTGCAGCCGCCTTGTGGACATCGAAGTGATCGCCCCAGCACGCCAACTCGAGCCCGTCGTATCCCCACTCGCTCGCCTTCGAAGCCAGCACTTCGAGCGGCAGGTCGGCCCATTGGCCGGTGAACAGCGTACACGGTCTATAACTCATCCCTCACCTCACTCAAATTGAAAATAGAAGATGTATAAAAGAAGATTTTGATTCCGATTTTCACATTTTCTTTAAACACATCTTCACATCTTCTAGATCTTCGCAACCTTGGTCCATCGCTTCGATTTCGCCGAATCCATAACGGCCTCCAGTACAGCCTGCACTTTCGCGCCGTCGCGGAAGTCCGGGGTCACCTTCTTGTTCCGGGCCACGGCTTCGAGGAAATCTCTGAACTCGTGCGTGAAGGTGTGCTCCCAACCGATGATGTGTCCCGGCGGCCACCAGGCGGACATATATGGGTGATCCCCTTCCCCTACGATGATCTCTCGGAAGCCCTGAACGTGGCTGTCATCGTCATCGCTGAAGAACTGAATCTCGTTCATCTTCTCTAGGTTGAACACGATACTGCCCTTGCTGCCGTTGATTTCAAAGCGGTTGTGGTTCCGGCGTCCCTTCGCGAACCGCGTCGCTTCGAACGATCCAAGAGCGCCGTTCTTGAACCGTGCAAGAAAAAGGCAGGCATCCTCGACCGTCACCTTCCCCTTCTTCCTTGACCTTCCCTTGGCTCCTAGACCGGCGTCGATCGCGTCGGCAACCGGACGTTCTTTGATGAAAGTCTCGGTCATCCCGACCACGGAGTCGATATCACCCACGAGATGCATAGCTAGATCGGTGATATGCGCGTTCAAATCGCCGTGTGGTCCGGATCCGGCTTCGCTCTTCTTGAGACGCCAAACTAGGGGGAAATCGGGATCCATGATCCAGTCCTGAAGGTAGACCGCCCGCCAGTGGTAGATCTTGCCGATCCGGCCCTCATCGATCAGCTGCTTTGCCAGCGCCACAGCGGGCACACGACGGTAGTTGTAAGCCGTCAGTGTCTTCTTCCTCGACTTCTTCACCGTCTTCATCACATCACGGGCTTCTGCAAGGGTGTTGGTCAGCGGCTTTTCACAGATAACGTGCTTACCCGCCTTCAGTGCCTCGATCACCATCGGTGCGTGCAACTTGCCCGGTGTGCAGACATCGACGATATCGATGTCGTCCCGATTCACGACGCGTCGCCAGTTCGTGTCGATCTCCTCAAACCCGTAGTCGGCGGCCGCCGCGGTCACGGCATCCTTGTTCCGGCCGACGAGACACTTCAGTACAGGCTCGACGCCAATCTCAGGGAAGTATCGCGCCACTTGGCGGAACGCATTGCTGTGGGCCTTGCCCATGAACTGATATCCCAGCAGGGCGACATTCAACTGCTTGGCCATCTCACGTCCTCCTTAATCTGCACCTTTTCAAGAAACGATCTCTCAGTTTGTCGTAAGGCGACTCAATATAACGGCACCCCAAACCGTGTCAAAGCCAATCGCCTAAATCCTGGTCTTCAAAGGCCCCGAGAACACCGCGTCCACTCCTCACGGCGGCTTCGGCTTGCCTCACCGCGGCGTTAACCGCCTGCTCAAGTTCCGCATCGCGATACAATGCCGCGATCAGAGCGCCGTTGAAGGTGTCCCCTGCCCCAACAGCGTGTGCCCCTTCGACCGGGTTTGCCTCCACCCGGCCTCTCTCGCCTGACACACAGCCGTAACTGGCACCCTCTGGTCCTCGTTTGACGATCACAGTTTGCGGTCCAAGCATTAGGTAGTCATCGAGTATTTCCTCAACCGAATCTCCCACGGACCACGATAGAAGTTCTTTTTCAGTTCCTGTTAGCAGGTCGACACGTTCCATTGCATCACGGAACTCCGGCTGCGGAACAAGCCTTGCGAACCATGGCCCCGGATCGAACGCCACGCATCCTCCTTTCGACTTGACTGCATCGAACGCGGTCATTAGCCCGACGAACCCATTTTCCGGAACGCCACCGTAGCCAGACGCAAAAAACCATGCGCAGGGATCCTCAATCCCTGTGGACCAATGGACAGGATCCCCGGTGTAGAAAGTCGAGATTCGACCGCCATCGTGAGCTCTCGACTGGACCCAGTTGACGGCCGTAGCCTTCACCCGATCTGCTACCAGCTCGACACCAGCCGACTCGAGCCATCCAGACACGAGTTCTCCAAACGAATCCTCGCCTACCGTGCTATTCAGACGCACCGGGATACCCAGCTTGGCGAGCGTATAGGATGTCGCAGCTCCGTTCCCACCAAGCACAACCTGGGGCGGGGTATCGAGAAGGCACACATTACCTGCCGCCCACTCCTGTTCAAACCCCAGATTGCCTCCGTCGACGGAAACATGAACGTCCAGAACTGTGTTTCCAGCGACTACAATAGGAAGCGCAGCTGGTCCAAATTCAGGAGTTGCCTGGGTCATGAGGTCCACCTAGGTTAGCTTAGAATCGCCACAAGGCCGTTGTTTCTGGAGCGATCTCGCCCAAAAGTCACTGCCCTTCGTGGCAAGGGGTTCAACGGTCCGAACGAATTACGCATTGGCCAAGAATGACAAGAGCCGCAGTAGTATACACCATCTTCGGTGTCCTGCATTTTGTGGGGGTCTTCCTACTCCCTCAGGCCGGAGTTGATCCTTGGGTTCGAACTTGGTGGTTCCATCATCTAAGCTATCTTTCCCTGCCAACCGTCCTGATCGCGTACATGCTCTTTACGGTTTCGCTCACGCAGCCATTCCAGAACCGTATCGTCCACGGAATCACCAAACCGGTCATAGCGAAAGACGGCGCCTTCTGCCTCATCGTGACGCTTCTCCTCGCAGTTGCTCTCGGATTACTTCGTCAAAAATATCCGTTTCTCGGTGACGGCCACGTTAGATCGAGTGAGCTAGATAACGAGCTTGTGCATTCCAACGGCAAGGCCTACATCTGGCTGATTATGTTCGTGTCACGCTCGTTCGATCTGACAAGCGTCGAGTCATTCGCGATCGTCAGTCTTTTTTTCGGAATACCCTTCATCTATCTTTCATTAATGATTGGAAGGGACATCTCGACAGACCGGCTATCCAGAGTCTCGGTGTCCGTCCTCCTCGTGTCTTCGGGCATCCTGCAACTCTACGCTGGCTATGTGGAGGTATACCCTCCCCTTCCGGTGTTGATCCTTCTCTTCGTTTGGCTCGGCCTGAAAGCAAAGAACAGCCCCTTACACAGACACGCCGCAATCCTATTGGGCTTGGGCGGATTGATGATCCACCCGCTCGGAAGCATCACCATCCTGCCCGCACTCTTCCTGATGTGGAGATACGACGTGCAGCATCGTCCGGGCACGATTCGATTCATATTCCTAGGTGTACTTGGCGCCGGAGTCGTGGTAGCGCTCACCGAGGGAGCCATCGAGAAGATTGTCTCCGTTCTTCTTCCGGTTCTTCCTACCGACGACAAACCGTACGGAATGATCACGTTCCAGAATCTGAGTGAACGTCTCAACGGCGTCATACTGGCAGCACCTGCCCTGCTCCCGATCCTCATCCTGAGTGGATTCCGGGTGATCGACACAGGTCGTCTCTATGTGCTAATCCTGGCAGGATCTGGTCTCGCTGGCCTCTTTGCCTTCGACTTCGTTCTAGGCAGCCTGGATTGGGATCTGATGTCTCTAATGTCTTTCCCTCTAACCATAATGGTGGCATTGGCGATTCCAGTTCTACCCAAGCAGACTAGGTCATCAATCGCCATCCCGGCTTGCGTTATCGGCCTGCTGAACACGGTCCCCTGGATCTGGATCAACGCGACAGATGCCTCGATTCGCCGTCTCGAAGATATCACAATGGGGGAACAGACGAGCTACTTCGAATCACACAATACCGCGGTTCGTGTCGCTCTTGCTTTCCGAAAAGAAGAGATGCCTCAAGAGGCGATCTCCGTCCTCAAACGTGCTGCGCAAAAAGATCCGACTAACTTGGATTTGCAATACAACCTCGCGGCAATTGCTAGTGAAAATTATGATTTCGAAACAACCATCCCGGCCGCACGCGCCGTACTTAGAAGAGAACCTTGGCACCTTGAAGCCTATAAGCTTCTTAGAGGCGGGCTCATCAAGCTTCAGAAAAAAGACGAAATCGACACGCTCCTTGCTCAGCATTCAGAGAACCTGATCCGGCGAGGGCAACAAGCTTTCAAAAATGGTGCGTTGTCGAAAGCCGGGCTAACCTACTCCAGCGCTGCATTCATGGACTTGCAGAACCCTGGCACCCTGATTCGCAGCGAGGGAGCAGAAAAACTTCT
>DPVD01000089.1:0-11879 GCA_003526745.1 Candidatus Latescibacterota bacterium | reverse complement strand
CCGACAGCTCTGTATACGATCGAGGTCCAGGCCGAGCGTGAGAAGACGTCACCGGGTCAGGTCGAGCGACCGAGGCGTCGGACGATTCTGGGCGATGATCTGCCGGCCATGGACGACGATAATTAAGTCGATTCTCTATAGACGTGAAGAAGGGCGGAACGCTGATGCGTTTCCGCCCTTCTTCACGTTGCTACCGTAGGGCTTGATTAGCTGCGAACGCCCTGCACCATGTCGCGGCAGCCCTTAAGGTAGATGCCCGTGTCGACGCTTAGTGAGACGTAACGGACACCAGCGTCTATCCACTTCTTTGCTGTTTCGGGGTTGTCTGCGAATGTTCCGACACTCAGTCCCGCGCCGTTGATCTGCTCTGCGGCTTCCTGCATTCGGTCGACTACTCGAGGGTCGTGCACCTGACCCGGGATGCCGAGCGATTGAGAGAGGTCGTAGGGGCCGAGGAAGATAACGTCGAGCCCTTCGACAGTGATGATCTCGGAAAGGTTTTCGAGACCTTCGACACCCTCGATGTGGACGATGATCATTTGCTCTTCGTTCAGCCGGTCGAAAATCGCACCGCCGTCCGCGAAGTATCTGGCGGCTCGTGTGTAGGGTGAGACACCCCGCATGCCCACCGGGACATACTTGGCTGCCTGAACGACGGCTTGAGCGTCTGCTTTTGTGCAGATCTGTGGGACCTGAACGCCCGCGGCTCCGATGTCCAGCGCTCGCAGGATCTGGGGCGCGTCATTCTCGCGGACTCTGACGATCGGGGTGATCCCTGCGCCCTTGGCGGACCGACAAAGATCCTCGGCAGCGGGTATGTCGAGTGGTCCGTGCTCTGTGTCGATGATCACGAAGTCGAACCCGGCGATCGCCGCGATCTCTATGAGGGCGCCCGAGTTGACATTTACGAACGGTCCGAGGGCTGGGTTTCCCGCCTTGAGTGATTCCTTTAGATGTTCAGATGCCATGTGAACTCCTGTTTGGTGATCGTTGCAGTGCGTTGACTTTCATGCGTCTGCCGTTTAAAATATGAAAAAGGAGGCTCGGATGGGACACGATTTACACAAGCTCGCGCTTCGCCTCAAAGTGATCGAGATGTTGTCACGATACCACACAGTGCGCCGCAACATGAAGACCATGGCGCTGTGGAAACGGTGGCTGATCCATCCAAACTAACAAAAACGCTTTTACTGCTGTTCGACCCGACGTGGCGCCCCTGCTGTGGGGCGCCATTTCTTTTTGCTACGGGAATAAGAGGTCCTGATGCCCGCCCAAATCGGTCGTCTCGATATCGATGGCTACACGGTTCTGGCTCCGCTGGCCGGTGTGACGGATCGTTCTTTCCGTATCCTTTGTCGCGACCACGGCGCCAGTGTGGCCGTCACAGAGATGGTGAGCGCCCGCGGGCTGGCGGATGGTCACGAGCGGTCCAGCGAGTATCTCGATTTCGACTCAGATGAGCATCCAATCTCGGTCCAGGTCTTTGGTTCGGATCCCCAAGTCATGGCTGAAGGGGCACGCGTGATCGCTGAACGCCGCCCTGACATGATCGACATCAACTGTGGCTGCCCTGTAAAGAAGATCGTCAACAGGAATGCGGGGGCGGCGCTGATGAAGGATCCCTTGCATCTGGGGCGGATCGTTAGGGCGATGGTCGAGGCTGTGGATATCCCGATTACGCTGAAAATCCGAAGCGGCTGGGACGAGACGGAGAACGCGTCCGAAGTCGCGCAGGCGGCTGAGGGTGCCGGAGCGGCTGCGATTGCCGTTCACGCCCGGTCGCGGTCCGAGAAATTCTCGGGACAGGCTGACTGGAATGTTATCGCTCGGGTGAAAGCGTCGGTCGGGATTCCCGTGATCGGAAACGGCGACGTGCGAGATGCGGATGCTGCATCGAAGATGGTCCAAGATACGGGGTGTGATCTGGTGATGATTGGGCGGTGGGCGATAGGGAATCCGTGGATCTTCCGGCAAGTCGAGCGATGCCTGACCCACGGCGAACATTTAGGGGCGCCGACGATCGGGGAACGCGTCGACACGGCGATCCGGCATCTACGTCTGTCTGTTGAGGCGAAGGGGCCCAAGAAAGGTGTATATGAGCTGCGGCGCAGCCTAGCCGCTTACGTGAAACAGATACCGGCAGCGAAGGCTATACGGGTGCGGTTGATGACCGAAGAGGATCCAGAGGGGGTCGTCGATTTGCTCGAACAGCTGTATGAGCCGGAGGGAAGCGAGGTAACGGGTTGACCGATCGACTGAAGGCTCTGCTCGAGGCCGTCAAGGCCGGCGAGGTGGCTGTAGAGGATGCGATGTCCCGCGTGGAGAACCTGCCGTTCGAGGACATCGGATTCGCGCACGTAGATCATCATCGGATGCTCAGGAAGGGTTTTCCCGAAGTGATTTTCTGTGAGGGCAAGACCGTCGAGCAGGTGGTCGAGATCGGAAAGCGAGTGGCCGAATACGGGTCGCTGCTTGCCACACGCGTGAGTGAGACGCAGGCTTCCGGTTTGCTCGCAGCGATACCAGGCGCCGAGCACCAAGTGATCGGTCGCACCGTCACGTTCCGGCATCCTGAGTTCAAATCGCACGTGACACGAGGGCGTATTCTCGTCCTTTCGGCGGGGACATCGGATCTGCCTGTGGCGGAGGAGGCCGCGACGACGGCGGGCATCATGGGTAACGAGGTCGAGCGAGTCTTCGATGTGGGTGTTGCCGGGATTCACCGGCTCCTAGCGTATCGGGAGCGAATTGCCGATGCGAGCGTCCTGATCGTCGTGGCGGGTATGGAGGGGGCGCTGCCGAGCGTAGTCGGCGGATTGGTGGACACGCCCGTGATCGCAGTTCCGACGAGCGTCGGCTACGGTGCGAGCTTTGGCGGTCTGGCGGCGCTTTTGGGGATGCTGAATACGTGCAGTGCCGGGGTCACCGTCGTCAACATTGACAACGGCTTTGGAGCGGGTTACTCGGCGAGCCTGATCAACCGGGGTCGCGATTCCTGATTAGAACTCGTACTTCGCGCCTTCCGGACGGAAGTCGACGAAGCTGCGTCCTTTCCACAAAAATCTGGCTGCTACTCAATCTAATCGTAGCCAGGAATCGCGGTTTGATCTCAAGTACGCCAACAGGTGCCTGGAGATTCTTTGGATGGGTAGGAGTTTTGGCTTTGAGCCTTACATAGGCCTAATAGCCTTCCAAGTGGTCTCAGGAAGGGCTTACGCAATGTTTCCGCGCAAGCTCTTTCGTTTTCTATGGTGAATTCGAGGGGGATCGAGGCTCGTTGCAGCTACCGGAGCTCTTGGACGACCTAGTCGCTCTGGTGCGGACCGTCATCCAGACCGAACTGGTCAAGGACCAATATCCGTTATAAGATCACGAGGTTCGGCAGATCAAGTCCGGTGCGTTCTTTTCCAAGGCTTCGAGGACGGTCTTTTTCGACTTCGGGAGCAGCAGCATTATGACCGTGCTCGGGCAACGCGTCGGTGAACGCGCGGATATCAGGGTTACCATCTCCGGCCAAAATATTGGCCAGAGATATGCTTGAGGTAGGGCAAAATGTAAATTCTTTTCCCTGTTTTAGAAAGAGAGGAGCCCGCATTCGTCAGAATGCGGGCTCCTAAAGCTTGCTTTGGTGCACTTTATTCTTCGTCAGGCGTTGCACCCGTCGTGTCGGCGATATACTTGTCCGCCATTTCCGTCAGCCGACTTTCTAGGTTCATCATCGCCTGAGATGAAATGCCTACCCTTGTTCCCCATTCTCTGACGATGTTGCGGCTACTCTTTATAATCGTCTGGTGCCGACGTCTCGTCTCGCTTAAGTGATTCTGGCCATCACTTTCCGCCGCTTCTGTCCCTGATCCCTGACCTGCTTCTGGAGATTGTTGTGCACGCAAAGCTTGCTGTACAATGGCCTGCTGCATCCTGTCCTCGTAGAGTTTATATCCGTACTCGGTCAGGTAATCCGTAAAGTAGTCGAGAGAAAGGTTTCGGGCCTGCTTGGCCATTTTTTCGGTGTAAGGTGTCTTAATGTATTTCACCGAGATGTCTTCTTGGATCTGAAGACGGTCGCCGGGGATGATGTCTTGTTTTTTTCGAAGCCCTATATAGATACGGGTGAGTATCTCGATTGTTGGGACAATTGTACTTAGTCGAGTCCCAACGGAATATAGAAGTTTTTTGACCTTGCCCTTATTGATCAGCTTGAGGACTTCCTCGGTCTTGTCTGTACCGATTGCCTCCGTGATCAGCTCGGTTTTCGGCTTGATCATGTTCTGCGGATCGAGTTGGTAATTCTTGATCGCCTGGATGACCTGATGATCGAATTCCACGTCTGATGGGTCGAAAGTGTATCTGCGTGCGAGTATATTCGATGCTTTGAGTCCGGCGCGAAACTCTGGTGTGCTCAACTGCTTGTCGAAAAGCTGCCTGGGAGTGAAGACGGAACTCGGATTTGAGTCCTGAGTGGTGACGATCGGGTTCCATGTCCTGTTGTTCAGGATCTGTTGGAGCGAGTAAAAAAGGCGAACCAGCTGCTCTTCCTTTGACACCTCGACCGGTTCCGTTTCAACCTTCTTTGCGCGCTTGGTCTTGGTTTCCTTACGCTCCTCTTTTGGTTCGGTCGTTTCGCTTGCTTGCTCCTGCTCCTCCGTCGCAGCGTCATCCTCTGATGGTTCGGGCGTCTCTTCATCGACGATGCCTACGGGCTTCTCGTCCTCCAAAGCATCGACTGGTTCAGACTCCTGACTCTTCTTGTTTGTTGCTCGCTTGGTCTGGGTTGCGGATGAGACCTCTGCGGGGGCTGCGACTTTTGATGGGTGACTAGGTGAGTTGGTTGCATCAGCCTCGGTTTCAGTCGCGGATATGTCCGCAGGTGTCTCGTCTTCGGCCTCAGGTTCGGCATCTCGGGCTGTGTCGTCAGGGTCGAGGACTGGTTCCTTTGAGGCGACTGGTTCGGCTGTCGGAGGACCGTTTTTGGCTTTGCGTCGAGCTGGGGGTGCTTTCTGCACCGTGATGCTTGAAAAATCTTTTTTCTCTTCGGGGGCTGACGTGTCCTTTGCGTCCTGAGTTCCTAGATCTCGGGCCTCCATCGCCAGTGCGATCGCGTCTCCATTTGCCTTATTCTTTGTGGCATCTGGCCGGGAAGCGGGATCGCTTTCCTCGCCCCCGGTCCTGATGTTGGACATCCCGGTTTTCGCCGTCTCTCCGAGGGTAGAGAGCCCGTCCTTTGCTGTCGCCAGGAGATTCGCCGGACTGATTTCCGAGGTTGCCTCTTTGAGTTCGCCGATCAAATTCTTGGCGAGTTTGCCAAAGCCCGCACCTAAACCACCTTCGCCGCCATCTTTGTTTTCGGAAACCTTTGTTTTTTGCTTAGGGCTTTTCTTCTTCTTCTTCTTGAGGAAAGAGGACTTGGGCTTCTCCGCCTTGGGCGGTGGAGCGGAAGATTTGCTTGGAGCGGAAGACCTTCTAGGTGCGGTAGGGGGCGGGCTGCTTTTTACCGGGGCCTTTGGGGGGGGCTTGAGTTTTTCGGCTCCGCCGCCAGCTTTTTTGGCTTCTATCGCCGCCTGCAGACTGTTGCGTGCGTCAGACACGTGTGTAGGCCAATTCCATGGACTCGCATTACCAAGTTGATCCGGTCTTGGTTTTGCGTGGTGTATTTTCGGTACGCGGTTGTTGGTTCTAGAGGTTACGACATCAGTTGTCGGGCCTGCCCGGAGTACCCTTTTGTTGACTCATTGCGAGGGCGTTCTTCGACATAAACTCTTAATAAACAAATATACCGCGATACAAAAGGCTGCTCAATCTTTTTTGGCAAGCTCAGAAATACGTCAATGGCTAGCTGGATATCCGCAGGCCAATTCGGTCGGCAAGAGACACCGGCTCACCGGATTCGTCCGTGAGCGAGCGAGGTGTGTCCGTTGCCAGTGTTGATCCGATAACCAGAGCCAGGATGGCGACTGGGACAGCCATTAGGTCAGCAGGCAGGTCCGGGAAGATCTGGAGGAAAACAAGCCACGAGACCAGACCGGCACCCATACCAGCAAGACAACCGGGTGTGTTTGCTCTGGGCCACCAGATCCCGGCCGTTAGAGGTACAAAGAGTGTGGCGAGGAGGATCGACCAGGAATCGACCATGAGTGAGTAGATCGTGTTGGCCGCGAAGGCGAGGTAGAGGGCGAAGAGGCCTAAGATGGGAACGGCGATCCTGGAGACCCTCAAGACGGTTCGTTCGTCGACATCAGGCTTGAGCCACTTGAGGACATCCCAGCCTATAACGCTGGCGGGTGCCAAGAGCGCGCTGTCCGCGCTGCTGAGGAGGGCGGAGATCAGAGCACCCATGAAGATCGCGAGGGCTACAGGTGGTAGGTAGGTCGTGCCGAGAGTCATCATCACGAGATCTGGGTCTGATAGGTCAGGAAGCACGACCCGGCCTGCAATGCCCAGGAAGACCGGTATCAGACCGACCGTCAGGTAGAGCAGGGCGGACAGGTAGGCGCTGTTCTGTGCGATTTGCTCGTTCCGGCTTGATAGCGATCTCTGTATCAGATCCTGTCCGGCAAGGTTGCCGAGACCGATGACGAGCCAGTCACGGAAGTAGCCGAACCAGGCAGCGACACCGCCTTCGCGCGGGTAAAGATAGAAGGCGCTGTCCGGCACTTGAGACCGGATCTGTGACCAGCCTCCGGCGTCTGCAACGATTGTGGGGGCCAAGAAAACCAGACCCACGACGAGTACGCTGACTTGGATGAAGTCCGTCAGCGTTACGGCCCACATTCCGCCCGCAGTCGTGTAGAAGAGAACGATGGCAGCACCGATCCAGATGCCTAGGTCTGGATCGACGCCGGCGACGACCTGGACCACGCGTCCAAAGGCGACCATCAGTGAGGCGACCCATCCTATATATGTCGGGATCGTGCACAGTGCTGCGACGAGCCTCGCGTGTGGTCCGAATCGGATCCCGAAGAAGCTTGCGATCGTTGTGAGTCCCATCCGGCGCATAGTTCGGACGTAGAACAGACCGGCGACAATAAGACAAAGCGCCGCACCGAAGGGGTCGGCGATGACACCGAGGAACCCGCTCTTGTAGGCTTCGCTCGAGGCGCCGATGACGATCCCTCCGCCAAACCAGGTGGCGGCAAGGGTGCCTGTGGAGAGGATCAGTCCCAGCCGGCGTCCTGCCACGAGGAAATCCGAGGATTCATTGATGCGGGCTCCGGCATAGACGCCAACGGCCAAGGTCAATCCCACATAGACGAGCAATCCGATCAGCAGGCCTGTGTCCAAGATGCCTCCTTAGTCAATCCGGCCAGCGGTTCTGAGTGCGTTGATAACGCGTTCAGTTGGGAGCGCAGGCATAACCCTGTCGTCTCGTCCCGTCATGGTTGCGGCTGAGAACATGGCATTTAATACGGCTTCTTCCGTTGCCTCTATCGTTGCCTGGAATAGGCCGTTCAAATAATTGTCCCCCAGAGATTTAACGGAATCGATCACAGGGCCTTTGGCGTTTCGATATCTAGACCGGCTGAAGCGCTGTGCTGTCGAGAAGGCGATGGCGAAGTCGCCGCTGCTGGTGCGAGAAACCGTTCCGGTCCTGGTGACACCGTAGCCGGATCGCACGCACAGTCTACGCAACTGATGTGGTAGAAGCGGCGCGTCTGTGGCGACGACAATGATAATCGAGCCGTCCCTCCCCGGTTCCGGGTTCGCAGCGAGGTCACGGCCGACGTGCACGCCATCGACCGTGAGGTTCGGGGTGCGTCCACAATTCGCATTGACGAGCACGCCGACGGAATATCCCCCCAGGTCGTCGGGGAGTACTCGTGAACTGGTTCCGATCCCGGCTTTGAACCCGTATGAGCGCATGCCGGTGCCCGCACCCACGGATCCCTCTGCCACGGGCCCCTCGGCTGCCGTATCGATCGCCTCTATGACGTGGTGAGGCTTGACGTGTCGCCCCCAGATGTCGTTCAGCCCGCCGTCGTAGCATTCTCCGACGACTGGAAGCGGAACACGTCCAGGTGACTGACGGTTCATAAATTCGACAACGCCGCTATAGGCGTCACCGACGCTCAACGTGTTTGTCAGGACGATTGGGACTTCCAAAAGGCCGCGTTCGTTCACCCAGCCGAGACCGGTCATCTCGCCGTTCCCATTTAGGATCTCGCCTGCAGCGTAAACCTGGTTCTCGTAAACGTCATCCGGATGTGGGACGATGGCCGTCACGCCCGTACGGATAGGGCCTTGCCCGACGATGAGCTTGCCGGATCCGGAGATCAGGGTGACGTGTCCGACCCTGACTCCCGGTACATCGGTGATTGCGTTGTGTATGCCTGTGGGCAGGGTCCCGATCAGCACGCCCAGATCCCTAGCGCGCGTTCGCTCCGCGTAGATGCGCCCGAAGGCGATGCTGATGCAGAGAGCCGCGAGCAGGAGTCGCCGAATCATCGGACCATTTTTTTTGCAAAGGTCAGTAGGAACATGGAGTTGAGGAAGACGCCGACGAACGCTTCCATCGCGGCTAGGCCTTTGCCCCATCCGAGCGCAACGGCATCGCCATATCCGAGGGTGGTGAAGGTGACGATGCTGTAATAGACAGAGAAGGCAAATGTGTGGAGGTCTTCCATCGGCGTCTCTCCGAGGTGGAAGGCATAGACGTTGTCACCCTGACCGATACCCGTGAAGCAGAAGATTAGTGCACAGCCGAGTATGACGGCGATCGAGACACCCGTCACGCGAAGAGGATCCTCGCCGTAGCCGCAGACGATGTCCACCAGGCGAGACCAGAACCGCCGAACCGACAACGGGGGCATCTGCATCCGCTTGCAGACCATCTCGTTATAGAAGAACGTGCCCGCCACCTCGGTCTGGCCACTGGCCTCGTAACGCTGCCTGATGATCCGGTAGGTGTCCTCGGCCTTCTGATACTCTTTGTTCGCCCCGAACTCGTCACCACTGGCAGCTAGCTTTCTGGCGATGTGATGGTCGCGCAGGATGGTGCTTTCCCCCCATTCCACACGATCGAGATCGGTGCCTTCGAGGTTCGCGCCCAGAAGGTCGACCCCTTCGAGTTTGGATTCTCGGAAGTTCGCGTCCTTCAGGTTGGCCTTCATGAGGTTGGCCCCCGTGAGGTTGATCCCGTAGGACGATGCGTCTGTTAGATTGGCTCTTTCGAGGTTGGCATGAGAGAGGTCGAGTTCGATGATAAATGCATTCTTTAGGTCCGCTTTCATCAACTCATAACCCTCGCAGGTTTCCATGGCTCGTGCTTTCTGCTCGAGATGTTCCTTTACCTCCACGCCCTGTTTGTTGGCATCCCTATCGTGCCAAAAACAGATGGATTTCTCGCTCGCCGCTTCATTGATACACTGTCGTCCGCTCGGACCTACATACTCACATTGTGACATGGCTCGCTTCCGGTTCGTCTTTTGGTGAATACCGACTCGAAGGGGGCGACACACGTGTGTGTCGCCGACCCTTCCACGTGAATCCGAGGAATGTTCCCGCAACCCCGACAAGCAACGTATATGGGATCTGGAGGATTTGCCATACAGGGTAAAACCACAACGATGGTGAAGTGCCCAGCCTTCGTCTGCTCAGCCATAGGACTACGAAGTCTAACAGTAATTTGGCCATCCACAGGCTTATGGCGGCTCCACCGAAACGTGTGTCGGCTGCAAACAAGGGCACGAGGTTTGCCGACAGGACACCAGAGACATAGGCGAAGAAGGCCGGGTTGAGTCCGATTTGGACGATCGCGTTCGATGCCCACCGGCGTCTTTGGTTTACGAGGCCACTTAGCGACTCTGAGCGCCAGGTGGTGACGTGGCCGGCAGGATTCGAACAGAAGGCTGTGGTTGCACGAGCCTTTCGGAACCGCTGGAGGAGCAGAACGTCATCGCCTGATGGGCGATTTGCGATGCTTTCGTAGCCGCCCACGAGGTCGAAGATTGAGCGCCGGAAGGCGAAGTTCTGGCCGGTGGCCGCCCAACTCCTGCCGACCCCGATCGCGCCTGCTGCCGCAGACAGGAGGGCATGGAAGTCGAAGGTCTGGAAGCGATGGACGATCCCGGACGACACCGGGGCAATCCGAGAATAGCCCGCGACAACGGATGTCTCAGGTGTGAAGTGCTCGACCATTGTCTTGACCCACGTCGGGGGAACCGTGCAGTCCGCGTCCGTTGTGAGGATGATCTCGCCCCTCGCTCGCGCAAGGCCCGAGGCCATGGGACGTTTCTTGGCGGCATAGCCCGCGAACTCAGGAAGCGGCGACAGGACACAGACCTCATCAGCGTAGGATTCGAGGATCGCGCGTGTGTCGTCGCTAGAGTCATCGTCGACGACCAAAACCTCGTATTGATTCCGCGGGTAGGTTTGGTCGATCAGCGACTCAACGCAAGCGGTGATGAAGGCCTGCTCGTCACGTGCGGCAACGACGATCGAAACGAAGGGCTGCTCGGTCGTCAGCAAATCGCGACGTCGTAACAAGCCGATCGCGAAGATCAACGTGACGAAGAGATATAGGACGGCGAGTCCAGAAATCAGAGTAAAGAGCGCGGTCAGGGCGCGACCTCTTCTATGTCATAGAACATTCCCTTCAAGCCTTCGGAGCAGTTGTTACAGATCGGCACCGCGGACCGGTCCTCGAGGATTGCATTTCGGAACTGTCCGTATGCATCACCCTCCCAGATTTCGTCGAAGGCGTGTACATTCTTCGTGTCACCGAGACCATAATGCACGTCCTTGTCGAAGCAGCAGGGCGAGACAGCCCCGTCCCAGTTGACGACGGTGCTATACCACAAATGGCGACAGGTATTCTTGATCCGACCTTTGGTCCTGATCCCGTCGCTGTCGTAGTCGTAGCGGCTCATCGATTCGTTGGTCGGGAGGAAGGTCTCGGCATCCTCGTCCGTGTAGACCTGTGCCGTCTTGAGCGAAAGCCTGTCGACACCGAAGTCGCGTGCCATCTTCCTCGCCGCGTCGACCTGATCTTCATTTTGCTTCATCAGAATGAATTGAAGGTGGATCCGGGGTGTCGACGCCTCCAGCCTTCGCTTTGCCTCCGTGACCAACTCGATCCCACGGATTACACGGTCGAAGTCTCCGCCCACCCGATACTTGACGTATGTTTTCGGGTCCACGCCGTCCAGACAGAGGATCAGCTCGCTGAGGCCGCTCTGGATTATCTCCTCCGCTTCCTGCTCGGTGCGTATGTAGTGAACGTTAGTACTGGTGATTGTGGGGACATTCCGGTCCGCAGCATATCGGATCATCCGCGTCAGGTTGGGGTTAAGGAATGGCTCACCCTGATTCCAGATGAGGCAGAGCATCAGGTCGTCGGCCATCTGATCGAAGACTTTCCTGAAGTGCTCGAACTCCATGTGCCCGCGTGGTCGAGTCATCTCGCCGTTTCCAGACGGACAGAGCGGACACGACAGGTTACAGTGGTTAGTTGGCTCGACCATCAGCATCAGAGGTTTGCCCATCCGTATGTCCCGCCTGAATAGATTCGAAAGGGCATAGGAGAGTCCCACCTTAGCGGCGTTGGCCACGCGCCTTGGAGTTGCAACGCGGTAGTAGCGAGAGATGGCCTCAGGCAGGAGGCGAAGAGGAAGCATAGTCGGTTAGGTCCAAGATGTCCGTCGTCGTGTGCCTAGGGCGCTGAACACGGTGATATACGGGATAGTCAGCAATTCCACGAGCGGGAACCAGCGCATGATTTTGAGCTGACCGTGGCGGCTCAATGCCCGCCAAAGAAACACCCCATCAGCGGTGGCTTTGATCGACAGAGCCGACCACAAGATGGGGATCGTTTGAGGTGTCAGCCACGCCAAGAGCGGGCTGACCAAGAGCAGCACGTGCAATATATAGATGGGTATTGCGACCGA